>JAKLKS010000045.1:8274-20909 GCA_023150535.1 Planctomycetota bacterium | reverse complement strand
CCAGCGGCGGGATCCACTGCCAGGCCTCGGCGGGGAGCCCGCGGGGGAGGCCGGAGAGGGCGTACTGCCCGGCGATCACCCCGGCGGCGACGGCGGGGCCGGCCGCGAGCCGCGCGCCCCCGGGGCCGAGCCTCCCCGCGAGGAGGAGCACCGCCGCCGCGACGACGGCGGGGAGGAGGCCCGCGAGGAGGGCGGCGCGGACCGGGTCCACGGGGGGAGCCCCCGCCCGCTACTTCTTCGCGCCCTCGGTGGAGATCCAGACGGTGACCTCGTCGCCGACGGGGCCGACCATGTGGGTCATGCCGAAGTCGCTCCGCTTGAGGGTGAAGGTGGCGTCGAGCCCGAGGAGCTCCTCGCCCCGCATCCCCTTGCCGGCGCCGACCTTCGTCACCCGGGCGGTGAGGGGCTTGGTGACGCCGTGGAGGGTGAGGTCGCCGGTGACCTCGGCGGTGTCGGCGTCGATGGCCTTCACCTTCGTGCTCCTGAAGGAGAGGGAGGGGAACTGCTTGGCGTTGAGGAAGTCGGGGCTGCGGAGGTGCTGGTCCCGCTTCTCGTTGCCGGTGTCCACGCTCTCGGCCTTGATGTCGAAGGCGACGGAGGAGACGAGTGCGTCGCCGCCGGTCTCGAAGGTGGCGGTGAAGTCGTTGAAGCGGCCCCAGGAGTGGCTGATGCCGAGGTGGCCGATGCGGAAGTTCACGAAGGTGTGGACGGTGTCGCCGGCCCAGGTCGGGGCGGGGGCGGCGGAGCGGGCCTCGCGGGCGCCGAGGAGGGCGGCGGCGGCGAGCATCGCGGCGGCGGCGGCGAGGAGGAGGGGGCGGTTCATGGAGGGGCTCCTTTCGGTCGGGCCGGCGGGCGGCGTCGGCGGGAGGGACAGGATGGGGGCCGGCGGGAAGGGGACCAACTTTGCGCGCCGGGGGGGGCGGGGGGGGCGAGGGAGGGGCGCTAGTTCCCGTCCACGGGAGGGCCGACCACGAACTCCTCCGCGATCCGGCTCCAGCGGAGCCGCGTCCCCACGCGGTCCCACCAGCGGCGGAGGACGGCCGCGGGGACGACGAGGGAGTCGGTGTCCCGGTCCCCCTGGAAGTCGAAGGGCTGGATGCCGAACCAGTTGTCGAGGAACCAGGCCGGCTTGTAGAAACGGCAGCAGGCCGACTCCAGTTCGCCGATCCAGAAGGGGAGCGTCGAGAGGTCGTCCCCGAGGGTCAGGGGCTCCCTGTCCGCCTCGTCGATCCACCGGTAGCGTCCCGCCCGGTAGGCGCTCCACAGTTCCTCCCGCGCCGCGGCGTCCCCCGCGAGGAGGAGTTGTTCCGTCGCGTAGCGGTGAAGGCCGGGGCTCCGGCGGTCCCGCAGCCCCTCGAGGTGGGCGCGGACCCGCGGATCGTCCACGGCCCCGAGGTCCCATCCCTCGTGGTCGGGCCGGGCCGCGAGGACCGCGGCGAGGGCGTCCATCGGGCGTCCCGCGAGGACGAGCCGGCGGAACTCCTCGCGCAGGGCGGGGTCCGGGAGCGACTCCTCATGATTGAAGAGGATGAACCCGAGCGAGCCGCCCTCGAAACCGTGGAGGTCGGCGTAGGCGGAGAGGGCCTCGTGGGGCCATCCCTCCCCCGCCGCGAGCCCGGCGAGGAGCGCCTCCGCCTCGGGGCAGGGGCTCCGGGCCAGGAGCCCGAGCGAACCCTCGAACTCCTCCCCCTCCGCCCGCCGCGCCTCCACCCAGGCTGCGAGCCGCGCCCCCGACGGCGGGTCCCCCCACCGCAGCAGCCACGCGAGGGCCTCCCCGGCGGCGGGGTTCTCCGGCTCGAGGGGCTCCGCGGCCCGCTCCCGGAGGTGGGCCCGGAACTCCTCCGGGGCGGCGACCTCGAGGAACCCGACCTCCCGGGGATCGAGGGAGCCCGGCTCCGCCCGCGCCAGCCGTTCCACCGCGGCCCGGGCGAGGCGGCGGGTGGCGAGGGTGGGATGGAGGCTGCCGAGCCGGGCCAGGGCGGCCCCGTCCATGGAAGAGGCGAGGGCGACCTCCTCGATCCCCTCGAAGAGGGCATCCGGGAGCGGCCTCTCGAGCTGCTCCCCGCGGATCAGCGTCCAGCGGACCCAGTCCCGGGCCCAGGCGGCCGTCTCCGGGTCGGGGTGGACCAGCATCCCCCGGAGGAGGGACGCCGCCGCGGCGGGGTCCCGCTCCGCGAGGAGGACGAAGGCCGTCGGGTCCTCCCCGGCGAGGGCGCGGAGGCGCCGGGCGGCCTCCTCCGATCCCCGCCGCGCCGACGCGGCCAGGGCGGCGGCGAGGAGGCTCCGCCCCTCCTCCCCCGTCGCGGCGGCGGCGAGCCGCGCCTCGAGGATCGCGCCCGTCTCCCCGTCCCGGAGCCCCCCCAGGGCGAGCAGGAGGGAGGACTCCGCGCCCGGGGAGAGGAGCCCCGTCTCCTCCATGGCGAGGAGGAGTTCCGCGTCGCCGGGCCCGGGGGAGACGTCGTTCATCCAGCGGAGGGCCCACTGCTCGATGGTGCGGTCCCCCTCCCTCGCGACGAAGCAGCGGCGGAGGACCTCCCGCAGGAGGGCGGGGTAGCCGGTCCCGTCCTCCGGCGGGACCTCCGGCCCCTCGACGAGGCGGTCCTGCCAGTGGGCGAGGAGGACGCGGGCGAAGGCCTCCCGGTGGGCGTCGGTGTTGGCGAGGGCCGTGTGCAGGGCGCCGAAGGCGGCGTCCCGGAGCCCCTCGTCGGGGTGGACCGCGAGGCGGCAGAGGGCGGGGAAGTGCTCCGCCCGGACGATGCGGTGCAGTTCCGAGACGGCCCCGGCCGGATCCTGGTCCGCGTCGACCTCCGGGGATCCGGAGATCAGCATCTCGAGGATCGGTCCCAGTTCGTCGCTCCCGAGGTAGGACCGGAACTCCTCGAAGTCCACGGGGGAGTCGGGAGCGAAGAGGACCGGGGTGAGGAGCGCCACGCAGCGGGCCGATTCCCGCTCGTCGAGCCACTTCCAGGGGAGGCGCGCGGCGCAGGCCACGGCGGCGGGGCCGTCGGGGAGGCGGAGGCCGGCCCGGAAGACCGTGCAGCGGCCCTCGTCGTCGAGGAGGGCGAGGGCCTCCTCGGCGGCGGCCCTCTCCGTCTCCGAAGCGCTCCCGAGACGGAGGGCGAGGGCGGTGGCGTCGGGGGGCGGGGTCCAGCCGCCGAGGGCGGGGAGGGGAGCGGGGGGCGGTGAGGAGTGGGCGGCAGCGGGAGCGGCGGGGGGCGCGTCGGGAGGGGCCCCGCCGGAAGCGCACCCGCCGAGCACCGCCGCCGCGAGCAGGACTCCCGGGAGGGCCTTCACGGCGGCCATGCTAGCGCGGGGTGTGGAGTTGGACCCCGAGCACCCGCGAGCACCGGGCGAAGTCCGGGTCCGCGGAGAAGACGGAGACCTTCCGGCGGCGCGCGACGGAGCAGAGGAGGGCGTCCACGGGGGAGACCGAGACCCCCGCGCGCCGCAGGCGCGTCAGGCAGGCCGCCGCCTCCTCGAAGTCCTCCTCGTGCAGGACCTCGTCGGGGAAGGCCCTCAGGGCGGTCCGCAGCCTCTCGAACTGCCGCTCCTCCCGGATGCCGGCCAGCACCTCCTGCCTCACCGGTCCGCAGAGGATCGCCCGCTTCTCGCGGACGAGGGACGACCACTCCTCCACCGCCCGCTCCTCACCGGCGCTCCGTCCCCCCTTTCCCCTCCGGAGGGCGAAGGACCAGATGTTCGTGTCCACCACGACCCTCACGGCGCCGGGTCCTTCGGAATCCGGCGGAGGTCCCGCATCCGCTCCGCCTTGTAGTCGTACTCCGGATCGAAGTCGATGGTCCCCGCGAGGTCGAGGATCTTCAACTGCTCCCGGTAGCGGACGTACTCCAGGAGCGCCTCGGTGACCGCCTCCCTCTTCGTGCGGTGCTTTCCGAGGACGCGGGCCTGCTCGACGAGGCGGTCGTCCAGGTGCAGGTTGGTGGCCATGGCGGGACCCTCCTCGATCGGGGACCGCTCCAGTCTACACATGGGTCGACACATATCCATACTCCACCTCCGCTTCCGTGGAGCGGTGATGCCGGGGGGGGTTCAGGGGGGCCGCCGTGACGGGGATCCAGCCCCCGCCCCCCGCGCCTCCCCGCGCGCCGGTAGGATGGGGATCGCCGACCCCGGCATCGGCCCGGAGGCACCCATGCGATTCCCCCGATCCCGGTTCCTCGCCCCCGCCGCGCTCCTCCTCGCCGGGTGCGCCTCCGCGGGCGACCCGCCCCCGCCCCCGCCGGAGACCGTCGTCGGCCTCTACGATTCCCGCGCGGTGGCCGTCGCCTTCGCGAACTCCGAGGGGTTCCAGGCCGTGGTCGCCGGGTGGCGGGCGGAGGCGGAGGAGGCGAAGCGGGCCGGGGACGAGGCCGCCGCGGCCGCCGTCGAGGCGAAGGCGCGGGCGCGCCAGGACCTCTTCCACCGGCAGGCCTTCTGCGGCGCCCCCGTGGAGGACATCCTCGCGGAGGCCTCCATCGACCTGGCCGGGATCGCCCGGGCCGCGGGCGTGCAGCGCCTGGTCAGCCGCTGGGCCCCGGACCCCCTCCCCGCGGGGGCGCGGACCGTGGACCTCACCCGGGAGGTCATCGCTCCGTTCCGCCCCTCCGAGAAGGTCCTCCGCATCGTGGAGGACATGCGGGACAAGCCCCCCATCCCGGAGTCGGAGCTGCCGCCGGACGCCTGACCTAGACCCGGTTGCCCCGCCTGTCGAAGATCGTCGTCCGGTTGCCGGCGCTCTGCACCGTCACCGTCTCCGCCCCCACCTCGAGGGAGAGGATCCTCCCCTCCACCGGCCGCCCGAGGATGCGGCCCTCCTCCCCGTCCACGATGTAGACGTCGCTCCGCGCCGGGACCGCGGCGAGCGTGCCGCGCACCGCCGCCAGTTCGTGGCGGACGTTCCCCTCCGTCGCCCCGGCGTCGGCCCGGCCCGGCTCCTCCACCGAGGCGAGGACGAGGAGGTCCCCGCCGCCCGCGAGGAACCACCCCCCCACCCGCCGCAGCAGCGGGAACCCCGCCTTCACCGCGTGGGGGGCGCAGAGGCCGTCGGCCCGCACCACGAGGAAGGCGTCGTGGAAGGGGAGCGCCAGCGCCCGCGGCGAGACCGCCGCGAGCTCCGGGCGCAGCCCGCCCCCGGGGGATTCCGCGCCGCCGAGGCGGGCGCCGTCGAAGGCGTGCACCGCCACCCTCTCCCGGGAGGCCAGCACCGCGCGGTCCCCGAGGATCCAGGCCGCGAGCACCGCCTTGCCGTGGTCCACGCCGGCGAGCGTGAAGGCGCTCCCGTCCGCGAGCACGACGTGGTTCCCGAGCCCGAGGATCGCCTGGTCGGGGTCCTTCGCCAGGGGCTTCTCGCCGAGGCCCCCGGCCGGGGGCCGGAGCGTGATCTCCCGCGTCCCCGCCGCGTCCGCGAGGGTCGCCCGCTCCCGCTCCCAGGAGAGCGCGCAGCCCCCGATCTTCAGCCTTCCGAGCACCTTCCCCATGGCGTCCTCCCCCTCCTCCCCGTCCCCGGGGATCCTCCCGTCACGGCCCCCTCACCGCCGCGTCCACCGCGGACCGCGGGGCGTGTCCTCCAGGACGACCCCCAGGTCGTCCAGCCTCTTCCGGAGCGCGTCGGCGCGGGCGAAGTCGCGCGCCCTCCGCGCCTCCTGCCGCTCCGCCACGAGGGCGTCGATGGCGGAATCCGGCGCCCCCCCCGCCCTCGGCGCGTCCTCGCGGAGGACGTCCAGCACCCGGTCGAAGGTCCCGAAGAGGGCGCGCACCCGGGCCGCGCCCGCGGGGTCGAAGGGGCCCCGCGCGTTCACCTTCCGCACCGCGTCGAAGACCTTCCCCAGCGCCGCGGAGGTGTTGAAGTCCTCGGCGAGGGCGGCGCGGAAGCCCTCCTCCAGCGCGTCGAACTCCCCCGCCTCCGCGGGAGCCAGCGGGGGCGCGCCGGGGTCCTCCACGAGGTTCCGCACCGCACCCCGGATCCGGTCCACCGACGCCTTCGCCCCCGCGACCCCCTCCAGCGTGAAGTTCATGGGCTGGCGGTACTGCACCGAGAGGAGGAGGTAGCGCACCGCGACGGGGTCGAAGCCCTTCGCGACGAGGTCGTCGAGCGTCCAGTAGTTGCCGAGGGACTTGCCCATCCGCCGCCCCTCGACGTTCATGAACCGGTTGTGGAGCCAGAACCGGGAGAAGGGGACGCCGCGCCCCCCCTCGCTCTGGGCGATCTCGCACTCGTGGTGGGGGAAGAGGTGGTCCTCCCCCCCGGTGTGGAGGTCGAGGGTCTCCGTCCCCAGCAGCTCCACGGACATCACCGAGCACTCGATGTGCCAGCCGGGGAAGCCCCGCCCCCAGGGGGAATCCCACTGCTGGAGGTGGGACGGGTCGGTCTTCCACAGGGCGAAGTCGGCGGGGTGGCGCTTGTCGGGGTGGGGCTCCACGCGGGCCCCGGCGACCAGCGCGTCGACGGAGTTCCCCGAGAGGCGGCCGTAGGCGGGGAAGGTGGCGACCTCGAAGTAGACGTTCCCCCCGACGACGTAGGCGTGGCCCCGCGCGACGAGCCTCTCGATGAGGGCGATCATCCCGGGGACGTGCTCCGTGGCCCGCGGGTAGGCCTCGGCGTCGAGGATGCGCAGCGCCCGGCGGTCGGCGTGGAACCGGTCGATGTACCGCTGCGCGACGGCGAGCGGGTCGACCCCCTCCTTCCGGGCCGTCACCTCCATCTTGTCCTCGCCCCCGTCGGCGGTGTCGTCCCGGGTGAGGTGGCCGACGTCGGTGATGTTCATGACCTTCCGCACCCGCCAGCCGAGCAGTTCCAGCGTGCGGCGGACGACGTCCCAGCAGACGTTCGCGCGGAAGTTCCCGATGTGGGCGGGAAGGTAGACGGTGGGGCCGCAGGCGTACATCCGCACGACGCCGGGCTCGGCGGTCTCGAGGTCGCGGAGGGAGCGGGTCAGGCTGTCGAAGAGGCGGACCTTCATGGGATGGGGATGATACCCCGGCCACCGGGGTGCGCGACCTTGACCCCCGCCCCGCCCCGGGTCCATGATGGACGGCAGGACCCGAGGAAGGGGAGAGCCGAGGGATGGAGTCGACAGGAACGCGGACCCCGGACGCGCCTCCCGCGCCGGGGGATTCCCGGGGGGTCCGCGGGCGCGTCCTCGTCGTGGACGACGAGGACGGGATCCGATCCATGCTCTCCGACGTCCTCGGCGCCACGGGGCACGAGGTGGCCACCGCGGCCGACGGGCGGGAGGCCCTCGCCGCCGTGGAGGCCGCCCCGCCCGACGTCGTCCTCCTCGACATCCACCTGCCGGGGATGAAGGGGACGGAGATCCTCGCGAGGCTGAAGGCCCACCCCCTCCACGGGGACGTGCCGGTGATCATGATCACCGCCTACCACGACGTCGTCATCGCCGAGCGCTGCCTGCGGGCGGGGGCGGAGGACTACGTCCAGAAGCCCTTCAAGATGGAGCTCCTCCGGGCCCGGGTCGAGGGGTGCATCGCGCGGCGCCTCCTCCGGCGGAGGGAGGCCGACATGCGGGCCCTCCTGGAGCGGAGCAACCGGGCCCTCGAGGAGGCCGTGAAGGAGAGGACCCGGGAGCTCGTGGAGGCCAACGGGCGGCTCGCGAACCTCGACCGCGCCAAGGACGACTTCCTCGCCCTCATCGCCCACGAGCTGCGCACCCCCGTCACCGGGCTCCAGGCGGCGGGCCAGATCCTCGTCGAGGGGGGGCTCACCGAGGAGGAGCGGCGGGAGCTGGCGGGGATCCTCCAGTCCTCCCTGGAGCGGCTCGGGCGGCTCCTCGAGGACGCCCTCGCCCTCACGCGCCTCAAGGTCGAGGGGGGGGTGCCGGCCTCCACGGCCTGGCCCCTGGGGTCGATCCTCAGGGACGCCGCCGACGAGGCGGCCGTCTACGCGCGCGAGCGGGGGGTCTTCCTGGGGCCGGTCCCGCCCACGCCGGTGCTCGTCGCCTGCGACCCCGCCCTCGTCCAGCACGCCTTCGAGGCGCTGCTGGAGGGCGGGGCCCGCTTCTGCGGCCCGCAGGGGCGCGTGGAGACCGCCGTGGAGGCGCGGGAGGAGTCCGTGGTCGTCCGCGTCCGCGCCCCCGGCGACCCCCTCCCCCGCGAGGTGGTGGACCGCCTGCTGGGGATCTTCTCCGTCGTCGAATCGGTGACCCCGGGCGGGGACCTCGGGCTCGGCCTGCCGCTGGCCTCCCGGATCCTCCACCTCTTCGGGGGCTCCGTGGAGGTGGTCTCCCCGGAGGGAGGGGGCGTCCTCTTCACGGTGCGCCTCCCCCTGGCGGCGGAGTACGGCTAGGCGGGCGGCGCCGTCCTCATCAGCACCGCCGCGTGGGCCTCCAGCGCCTCCTTCCGACCCACGGGCCCGAGGCCCTCGGCGGTCTTCGCCTTGACGTTCACGCACTCCACGGGGAGCAGGAGGAGGGCCGCCAGGTGCGCGGCGATCTCCTTCTTCCGCTCCCGCAGCTTCGGCTCCTCGGCGAGCAGCACCACGTCGGCGTTCTCCGGCACCCAGCCCCGCGCCCGCGCCCCGGCGAGGGCCTGGTGGAGGATGATGGTGGATTCCATGTCCCTCCACTTCGGGTCCTCCGGGGCGAAGTAGTCCCCGATGTCGCCGAGGCCCGCGGCGCCGAGCACCGCGTCGGCGAGCGCGTGGAGGATGACGTCCCCGTCGCTGTGCCCGACGAGCCCCCGGTCGTGGGGGATGGAGACCCCGCCGAGGACGAGCTTCCGGCCCGCCTCCAGGCGGTGGACGTCCCAGCCGATCCCGATGCGCCGCGCCTCCGTCATGGTCCGCCCTCCTCCCGGAGCAGGGCCTCCGCCGCGCGGAGGTCGGCCGCCGTGGTGATCTTGAGGTTCCCCGGGTCCCCCTCGACGATCGTCGGGGCCCCGCCCGCCCTTTCGACGAGCGAGGCGTCGTCGGTGGCCTCCCCGCCCTCCTTCATCGCCCTTTCCAGGGCCGCGGCGTAGACCTCCCGGCGGAATCCCTGGGGGGTCTGGGCCCGCCAGAGCCCCCCGCGGTCGAGGGTCGCCGCCACCCGGCCGCCGGGGCCCTCCCTCTTCAGGGTGTCGGAGAGGGGGACCGCCAGCAGCGCCGCCCCGTCCCGCGCCGCCGCCTCCGCCACCCGGGCGGCGTCCCCGGGCCGGACCAGCGGCCGGGCGGCGTCGTGGACGAGGACCACCTCGGCCCGCGGGGAGGCCGCCGCGAAGCCGGCGGCGGCGGAGTCCTGCCGCCGGGCCCCCCCCTCGACGACCCGGGAGACCCGCCAGCGGCGGAGGTCCGCGGCGTGGGTCTCCTCCACGCGCGCGCCCCAGCCCGGAGGGACGACCAGGACCTGCTCGAGGAGGCCGGGGAGGGAGGAGAGCCGCTCCAGGGAGTGGAGGAAGAGCGCCCGCCCGGCCAGCGGGACGAGGGCCTTGGGCCCCGCCGCGCCGAGGCGGCGGCCCTCCCCGGCGGCGACGACGATGACGGAGACGACGGGCATGGCGCCAGCCTACCGCCTCCCGGATCACACGGCGTAGGGTTCCCCCTCGGGGACCCGCTCCAGGACGAAGCCCGCGTCCTCGATCATGGCCCGGTCGGCGGAGGGTTCGTTGCCCGGCGTGGTCAGGTAGCCGTCGGAGAAGATGGAGTTGGCCGCGAGCAGGGCCAGCGGCTGGAGGGAGCGGAGGTTCACCTCCCTCCCCCCCGCCGCGCGGAGGTCGGGCCGCGGGTGGACGAGCCGGAAGACCGCCAGCACCTGGAGGCAGCGGAGCGGCGTGAGGCGCGTCCTCCCGCCGTAGGGGGTCCCCGGGCGCGGGTCGAGGAAGTTCACCGGGATGGAGGTCGCCCCCGCCTCCTTGAGGGCGTAGGCGAGGTCGAGGAGGTCCTCCGTCCCCTCCCCCATGCCCACGATGCCGCCGGAGCAGATCTCCATGCCGGCCTCGCGCACGAGGTCCAGCGTCCGGCGGCGGTCCTCCCAGCCGTGGGTCGTGCAGACCTCGGGGAAGAGCCGCCGCGAGGTCTCGAGGTTGTGGTTGAAGCGGTCCACGCCGGCCTCGGCGAGGCGGCGGGCCTTCGGCGCGTCCAGGAGGCCGAGGGAGGTGCAGACCTTCACCGGGATCGTGGCCTTGATGGTGCGCACCGCGTCGCAGAGCACGTCGAGGTCCCGGTCCGAGGGGCCCCGGGTGGCGGTGACGATGCAGTACTTCCAGGCCCCCTCGGCGGCGGCGGCGCGGGCCCCCTCGACGATGGCGGCGGCCGAGAGGAGGGCGTCCCGTCCGGTCCCCGTCTCGTAGCGGGCCGACTGGGAGCAGAAGCCGCAGTCCTCGGGGCAGCCGCCGAGCTTCGCGTTCTGGAGCACGTGGACCCGCACCCGGTTCCCGTGGTGGTGGACCCGCACCCGCCGCGCCGCCGCCAGGAGCTCGTAGGCCTCCGCCTCCGGCGCCTCCAGCGCCTCCCGCGCCCGCTCCCGGGCGATGCCGTCCGCCTCCAGGGCCTCCTCCGCCAGCGCCATCCAGTTCCGGTTCATCGCTCCTCCCGAGGGAACGCCGCCTCCACCGAGTCCACCACGATTCCCGCGAGGTCCGCGAGAACTGCGTCGGGGATGCCGGGGGGCGGCATCGCCACGACCACGTCCCCGAGCGGCCGGAGGATCGCCCCCCGCCGCCGCGCCTCGAGGCAGACCCGCGTCCCCGCCCGCGCCTCCGGCGGGAAAGGGGTCCGGTTCACGGGGTCGAGCGCCAGCTGGACCCCCGCCATGAGCCCGAGGCGGCGCACCTCCGCCACCCGCGGGTGGCGCAGCAGCGGCGCGAGCCCCTCCCCGAGCAGCGCCCCCCGCCGCGCCGCCTCCGCCACGGTCCCCCGCTCCGCCATGAGGTCGAGGTTGGCGGCCGCCACGGCGCAGGCGAGCGGGTTCCCGGTGTAGGTGTGGCCGTGGAAGAAGGTGCGGAGGTCCTCCTGCCGGCCGAGGAAGGAATCGTGGATCGCCTCGGTCGCCAGCGTGGCCGCCACGGGGAGGTAGCCTCCGGAGAGCCCCTTGGCGACGCAGAGGAGGTCGGGCCGCACCCCCTCGTGCTCGACGGCGAACCACCGCCCCGTCCGCCCGATGCCCGTGGCCACCTCGTCGGCCACGAGCAGCGCGCCGGCCCGCCGCGCCGCCTCCGCGAGCCGCGTCAGCCACCCCGGCGGCTGCAGCACCATGCCCGCGGCGCCGTGGATCATCGGCTCCACCACCACCGCGGCGATCTCCTCCCCGTGCTCCCCGAGGACCCGCTCGAAGTCCGGGAGCGCCGCCTCGGCGCAGGGAGGGCAGGGGAGCCCCGGCCGGCAGCGCCAGCAGGAGGGGGGCGCCGCGCGGAAGGAGGAGGCGAGCAGGGGCCGGAAGAGCCGGTGGAACAGCTCGATCCCCCCCACCCCCACCGCCCCCAGGGTGTCCCCGTGGTAGGAGCCGGCGAAGTGGAGGAAGCGGGTGCGGGCGGTCTCCCCGCGCCGCTGCTGGTGGAGGAAGGCCATCTTGAGGGCGACCTCCACCGCGGTGGAGCCGTCGTCGGAGTAGAAGACCCGCGTGAGGCCCGGGGGCGCGATCGAGACCAGCCGCTCCGCGAGTTCGATGGAGGGGGGGCTCGCCAACCCCAGCAGCGTCGTGTGGGCGATGCGCCCCGCCTGCTCCGCCAGCGCCCGGTCCAGCGCCGGCTCCCGGTGGCCGTGCACCGTCACCCAGAGGGAGGAGACGCCGTCGATGTACCGCCGCCCCTCCGCGTCGAGGAGGAAGGGGCCCTCCCCCCGCTCGATGACGAGGGGGTCGGTCCACTCCGCCATCTGGGTGAAGGGGTGCCAGACGTGCGCGCGGTCGAGGCGCTTCCAGCGGGCGGCCTCCTCAGGCGTGGCCAGGGTCCACCTCCGCGAGGACGGGGGCAAGGTCGCAGGACGCGACGAGGGCGTCGGCCAGGGCGTCGGGGTCCCGGGCGCGGGCCGCGGGGAGGCGGGGCAGGGTCCCGAGGATCGGCCCGCACCCCATCCGCCGCAGGGCGGAGGGGTTCGTCTCCATGGCGAGGTCGGGGGGGCCGTCCCGCTCGGGCACGAGCACGAGGCCGAGGACGCGGAGCCCGCGCGTCCGCGCCGCCTCCAGCGTGAGGGCGGCGTGGTTGAGGGTGCCGAGGCCGAGGCGGGCGACGACCAGCAGCGGGAGCCCGAGGTCCGCCGCGAGGTCGGCCGCGCGCCACTCCCAGGAGAGGGGCACCAGGAGGCCGCCCACGCCCTCCACCACCAGGAAGGGATGGGCGTCGGCCAGCGCCCGGAAGGCGGCGAGCACGGCGCCGCGGTCCACGCGCCGCCCCTCCCGCTCCGCCGCGGCGGCGGGGGCGAGGGGGTCGCGGAAGCGGAGGGGGGAGAGGAGATCGAGCGCCTCGGACTCCACGCCCGCCGCCGAACGCAGCAACTCCAGGTCCTCGTCCGGCGGCACTCCCGTGGCCGCGGGCTTCATCACCCCCACCGCCACGCCCCGCCGCCGCAGCACCCGCGCGAGCCCCGCCGCGACGGCGCTCTTCCCGACGCCGGTGTCGGTGCCGGTGACGAAAAACTCAGCCATGCCCCTGCTCCTCCGCGACATTGCGCAGGGCGCTCGCCAGCGTCTCCACCAGCCGATCCACGTCGG
>JAKLKS010000045.1:0-8264 GCA_023150535.1 Planctomycetota bacterium | reverse complement strand
ACCTCCTCCTCCCGGTGGAGCGAGGAGTGGCTCACCCGCAGGCGGGATCCCCCCTCGGGCACCGTGGGCGGGCGGACGGCGGGGGCCCAGAAGCCGCGCCCGCGGACCCGCTCCGCGACGCGGACCGCCTCCTCCGGGCCGCCGACCGGGACGGGGACGATGGGCGAGCCCTCCTCGCCGCCGGCGCGCCCCCCGAGGGCCTCCCGGAACCGCCGGGCGAGGGCGGCGACCCGCTCCCTCCGCCCCCCCTCCGCGGCGGCGATCCGCAGCCCCTCCCGGTCCATGGCGGCGACGCCGGGGGGGAGCGCCGTGGAGAAGAGGAAGCCGCGGAGCGCGTGGCGGAGCCAGTCGATCCCCTCCGCGGTCCAGGCGACGAAGGCGCCGTAGCCGCCGAAGGCCTTGCCGAAGGTGCCGACCTCGACGAGGCCGGGGCCGGGGGCGAGGCCAGCGGCGGCGGCGGCGCCGCGGCCGCCGGGGCCGAGGACGCCGTTGCCGTGGGCGTCGTCGACGACGAGCAGCGCGTCGTGATCGGCGGCGATCCGGGCGATCTCCCGCAGCGGCGAGGTCCGCCCCTCCATGGAGAAGAGGCCCTCGACGGCGACGACGCGGCGGCGGAACCCGCCCCTGCCGAGGGCGGCGCGGACGGCGTCGGGATCGCGGTGCGGGACGACGGCGATGGCGGCGCGGGAGAGGCGGCAGCCGTCCACGAGGCTCGCGTGGTTGAGGCGGTCGGAGACGACGAGGTCCCCCTCGCCGGCCAGCGCGGGGATCAGGGTGGCGTTGGCGAGGTAGCCGCTGCCGAGGAGGAGGGCGGCCTCGGCGCCCTTGAAGGCGGCGGTCTCCCGCTCGAGGGCGTCGTGGGAGGGGCGGCTGCCGGCCAGGAGTCGGGCGGCGCCGGCGCCCGACCCCTCCTCGCGGGCGGCGGCGGCGAGGGCGGCGGCGAGGCGGGGGTCGGAGGCGAGGCCGAGGTAGTCGTTGGAGGCGAAGGAGACGACGGGGGCGGCGCGGGGGCCGGGCCCGGGGAGGGTGCGGACCGTCCGGCGGAGGCCGGCGGCGGCGAGCGCGCGGAGTTCGGAGGCGGGGTCGTGCACGGGGACGGGGGCCTCCCGCGGCGGGACGGGGAAGACGGGGAGTCTACCCGGGGGGGGCGGGGGGGAGGAGGGAGGGGAGGGGGGCGTTCACCGGGGGGATGCAAGTTCGGGACTTGGATGGGGAGCCATACGGCGGGGCACGCGGTTTGCTTAACGCAGACGCGCCCCGCGACGCTCTCGCGCCGACGCCCCATCTCGCGACCCGTGGCCCTCTTCCGCGTGTATCTCATCGTGCTACTTTCCGTCGCGTGGTCCAGAGAGTCGCCCGATCGCATCGCGCGGGCGTGATGCCCGCGATTCGCGCTCTCAGACTCTCTCGACTATCGCGAGAGTCGGCAATCGGGTTAACGGGCAATCGACCATGCACCGGCAGTCGCGCGGCCGTGTGCGCACGGCGTTCGATGCCCGGCGGAACACACCGACTCCGTGGTAGCGTGAGTGAATGCTGGCGCCCGGGCCCCATCCACATGACCCGTCCGACCTTGGTCGCCTCGACTTCGGGGTGAGGTGCGTCCATTGCTCATGGCGAGTCGTGGGGATGGATGTCGTTCACCTGGCTGCCGACGGCGCGCTCCCCGAGGAGCACGTGTCCTCACGAGATGGATCTCGGACGGCGATCGTCATCCGCGACCCATTTCGCCAGAACGATAGCGGCGTCAGCACCCGAGTCTGCAAGGGATGGGCGACTCCCGCTCTCTGCAACTCCTGCGGCGCGCTCGTGGGAATTCGGGGGCTCCTGAGGCCAGCCGGGTTGCCGCTATGGCGACGCCTCGCTAGAGCTTCCACTTGCCCACAGTGCCACGCGAAGGGAGTGCTCCCGCTGGCTGCAGACACGCTCGTCCCGGTCGCTGTGATGGGTCTGCCCATACCGCTTGCCGCGGTGGGAGGGATCCTGCCGTGGCGCGTGTTCCCGAACCTGCCCACCGCGGTCAACGTCTTGCTAACGGTCTTCTTGGCTTTCGGCTTCGCCCTCTGCGGGTTCCTCTTGGCGGGGCTCCGGTGGACGCGCGGACAGAACCGCGTTCGCGACTGGTTCTCCAGAAGTCGTTGCCCCAAGTGCGGCGCCGTTGGCTTGGCGCATCGGCGCGATCTCGGGCACTTCGGGTGCATGGCGGGCGACGACCCGTTCGAGGATTGGCTGGTCGAGGACCAAGATCCTGACTCAGGTCCCGGTTGGAGGGTCCTGCACTTCGGACTCCACCATCTCATCTACAAGGAGCGGATTGCTGGCCGGTGGGAACGATTGGAGATCGGCGGCGAGATGCTCGACGGGACGCCCCACCACGTCATCTACTTCGACTCTGCCGCCAAGTGGAGGTCCTACCCGGAGTGGGTTCGCGACCGCCGCAGCCAGATCATCGGTCGTGTGAAGGAAGCATGCCCCCCACCCGACTACGCGTACGAGGGCGAGATCGAGCCAGAGGGCGAGAGAGAGCGATGAGCCTCAAACTCTTCCTCGTCGGCTTGGCGTTGGTCGCGCTGTCCACCATGGTCGGTTCATGGTCATGGCTCACTGCATGGACGGGGCTCTCTTTCATCCTCGTCTCAGTCTGCTACTTCACGGGACGTCCTGGTCTCCTCGGCAAGCGCTCCGATGGGAGCCTCGCCGCGCCCCCCATCGTCATCCTCGCGCCATACTTCGCCATGACGTGGGGCACCTGGCACCTCGCCCGATGGATCTCCAAGGAGCGGCCGTGGGACGCTCTGGGTGACGACGTGCTCATCAGCCGGCGACTGCTGCCCAATGAAGTACCGGACGGAGTGACGGCCATTCTCGACTTGACCGCCGAGTTTCCTGAGCCGCCGGGTGTACGCTCGGGCCGCCGCTACATCTCCTTCCCCATTCTCGATGGAGCGGTACCCTCGCCGGACTCGCTTCGGAACGCCCTCAAGGGGCTACCGGGTTCCGATGGGCTCCTGCTCATTCATTGCGCTCAAGGGCACGGCCGGACTGCGCTCGTTGCGTCATGCCTCATAATCGTCCGCAGAGGGGCCGCGGACGCCGACTCGGCAGAACACCTCGTTCTCGCGGCTCGCCCGGGTGCCCGGATGTCCTCCGAGCAGCGGTCTTGGCTGAAGATGATGGAGCTCGGGCTGTCGGGGTTGACGGGCTCCAGTGCAGTTCAACCTGACGCCCACGCTTTGGAGATCACGACCGGCTGGAGACTCGCGCACATTGGGGTCGAGAACGATGGTGCTTCCATCGAGGGTGTGGACCCCTGGAAGGTCGACTGGCGGAGCCTCCACGAGATGCCGATCGTTGTTGCGCACCCAAGTTACCCGTCACAGCGTCATCAGATGTGGGTTTACGAACTCACGGGCCCGAGCGGTTCGGTTCGCTTTGCGGCCGGTGAGTTTTCGAACGGGGTGTGGGGCTTCTACCTCCCCGTTCTAGGAGGGGTACCGAGGGCCCTGAAACTCATGGCTGACTACCACTGTCATCCACTCTGGTCGACCGGAAACGCACCCGACAACATAGACCCCGCGGCACTTCCGCTTCCCTCTGAGGTCATTGCCGATCTTCGTGCGTGGGGGGTGGCCTACGACCAGACCCTCAATCAGGACTACCCACCCGACTCGGACCTCCCTAGCGCGGAGGCACGCGAGGCGTTCGAGATTGAGGGGAGACGCCTCTGGGCAGAACTCCGGCGACACCTTGGTTCAGAGGTCAGGGTCTCCTACTTCAGCGCTAGGGACTCACGACTCTACGAGTGACTCGCGGACGGTTCGTAAGAGGGTTGCACTTGGGCACCCACTCGCAACCCTCGACCGCCTGTCCCGCTTCCTCCTCGACTTCTCGAAGATCATGGAGGTCCTCGACGGGCAAGCATGTCAGGACGAAGCACGGACTCTAGGGGCGCACTGCAGGACTCGGCGCCACCTCGCGCGGAACAGTCCGAGCGTGCAGGGAGGGGAGGCATGGGCTCCTCCAAGTCGAGACAGGGCACCACGACAGACCCGTAGGATGTGGTGCACTCTGGTGTACACTGATGCCATGTCCACCACCGACAAGGCCGTCCGCCAGAGCGTCACCCTCCCCCCGAAGACCGCCCGCCGCGTCCGGTCGCTGGCGAAGGCCGGCCGGAAGAGCGCCAGCCGCGTCCTCGTCGACCTCATAGAGGCCGGCCTCGCGGCCAAGGAGGCCGAGAAGCGGCGCTTCCTCGATCTGGCCGACCGGCTCGCCCGGTCCGACGACCCCGCCGAGCAGGCGCGGCTCAAGGAGGAGCTGGCCCGGCTCACCTTCGGCGGCTGATGCCGAAGATCCAGTGGACGGACCTCCCGCCGGCCCTGCTGGACCACCTCTTCGACCGAGTCCGCGAACGCAGGATCGACGCCGAGGACCTCTGGCGGCTCAAGGTCTGGCGGGAGTCCGAGCCCGACGCCCCCGAGGGCCCCTGGTTCAAGGACTTCGGCTCCTTCAAGATCTGCGGTGAGGGGAGGTACCCGAAGACCTTCCTCCTGCGCGGCCAGGCGGCGAAGGGGAAGAGCCTCTGATCCGGAGCCAGCCGTTCCCCCCCATGACAGGGACATTCCGTTCCGTAACCGCGTTTCTGGGCACCCAATCGCAACCCCCGCTCAAGTGCAAGCCCCGCTCCCGCAGACCGTTCCGGCCGTGACAGAACAGAGAGTGGTTATGAAGAGGGTTGCGCGTGGGGAGCCAGCACCACTCGCAGCCCTCTTACGGAAACCGGCCCCGGCGGTTGACAGCCCGAGAGCGGCGCCCCAACTCGCGCCCCGTGGCCGGCTTCCGCGTGTGTCTCCGCGCGAGACTCTTCGCCTCGCGCGGCACGGCGGCCCCGGCCGGCGGGCACGCGCCACGCGGGCCCCACACCGCGCTCTCGGACTCTTTCGACTCTCGCGAGAGTCGGCGAACAGGTTAACGGCCATTCGGCGCTCAATCGCCGTCGTCTAGTCCCGCCACTGCCGCGGCGATCGCAGTACATCGACGAACGTGTCGCGCCACGCCGCGGGGGAGCGCACACCGATCACCACCCGTTCCAATGTGCCGCCCTTCCAGAACCCGATCGCAGGCAGGTTCACCACTCCGGACGACTGCACGAATGGCCATATGCGCCTGTCATCGAAGTCGACGGAGCGGAAGGTGATGCGATCACCGAACTCGCGAAAGAGCGGTTTGAGGGACGCTTCCAGGGCCCTGTCGAGGCCTTCGTTCCAGGTCGCCCAGAATAGAATCGCCACAGTCCGGTGGGCGCAAAGGGTCTCCTGCACTGACTCCGCGGACAAAGCGGTCGCCGATGGCCTCCAAGGGTGCTCGGTCATCGCCTCGCCTCGTGATCCCGCCGACTCGACTGGAGCGCTGTTCGAACCACGCTGCCCGCTCCTCCGATGACGCACATCCGATCGCCAGCCGCCCTCAAGGCGCCCTTCCTCGACTGAAGTCGACGAAGTACCACGCGAGGAGGAGGAGCGACACCACGCCCAGGGACAGGCCCCCCCACCCCCAACCGAATCCCGCGCACCCCCCTCCCACGGCGCCAAGGATGGCGGCGAGCAGAGGTCGCTCGTCATGCCCGAACCCAGCACGGCGCGGCATCAGGTCCTCCCCGCCCCGAGGCTCTCTCAGGAATGCACCTCACGCCACCGTACTAAGTGTGGCTGGAACTGACCTCCGGGGCGGTCCTGGGCATCGACCATCTTGAACTCGGCCCTGGCTAGCAACGCGGCATGGCGATCGACCGAGAGGCGCCCTGCCAGGGCTCGTTGGATCTCCTCGTGACGAGCGCGATCCTCTGGAAGTGCCGGGTGGGTGTCGATCGTCGCTCTCTGCTCGTGGAAGGCCACCTCCCAACGCAACCAGATGCTCCAGTCTTCCATTGCATGCGCGAAGGCGTCCTCAGCGAGAGGGCTCAACAGGAACGCCGGGGTCGCACTTCCCCCCTCTCCCAGATCCCGCTGGAATACGTGAGGACGACCGCCAATGTCCGCCACTCCCAGAGTGGGCCCGTCAAACCAGTCCAGGATGCAATGAACCGTCTCGTGACCAGCGTCCTTGCCCATGAGTGACAGCGTAGCACCCTGGGGGAGGGTCAACCCCAGCCCCCGGATCTCTGGTTGGAGTTCGCACTTCGTCGCCGACTCGTTTCCGTAAGAGGGTGGCAAGCGGGCCCCCACTCGCATCCCTCCTAGGGATCGGGCCGTTGGCGGCTGACGCGACCATCGCGGTCACGCGACGGAGGCGACTCATGAGACGAGGAAGCGGACACGATGCGTGTGACAGTCCAGACACCCCCGGGGGCGACACACTCCGCGTAGACACGGTGACGCCCGCAGTCATAGGAGTAGATGCCGAACTTCTCCGGCAGCCGCCACTTCTCCCTATCGGCCACCGCAATCCTGCACTCCTCGTCGATGGGCTGGTCCACAGGCCAGGCGGTACCTTGCCGCCATTGGAGGATGGCGCACGGCCCTTCCTTGCCCTGCCACTCCACGAGGGGGACGTGGCAGACCGGGCAAGCGAGTTGAGGGACGGGCTCGTACTGGTCAAACATGCCCATGGCGATCCGCTCCGGCCTCGGGGCACGGCATCGTACCTCACGACAGGCCGCGCTAGAGGCTCGGGGGCGTCCGTCTAGACGGGTTCAGGTGGGCCCCCACTCGCAACCCCACGAGAGCGAAACAGAGAGTACTCCGTAAGAGGGTTGCGCGTGGGGAGCCACACCTTCCGGTCACGCAGAGTGACTCCGCCCTCGCGGCCGCCGAGATGAGGGGGGCGGTCGCCTGCACACTTGCCCCGCTCCGGGACGACATCGCGGTCGCAGTCTCCCCGCAGGTCCCTGTGCTGCCGCCGCTCCTCGTCGACGCCGGCTTCGCCCCCGAAGTCCGGAACCGCCGCGGCAGGGCCCGTGGGAAGGGACCGGGCGATGCCCGGCCCGCCGTCCTCAGCGCACCTCGACCTCGCCCTCCGACGGCCACCGCGCCGGATCGGGATCCCCGCCGGCGATCTCCTCGGTCAGGACGACGAGCCGCCCGGTGCCCGCCGGGATCCCCTTCACCGCGAAGGACCCGTCCGCCGCCGGCTGCAGGGGCGCGATCCCGTACCGCCCCCCCCCGAGGTGGATCACGAGGGCCACGGGGGCGCCGACCGGCGCGGTCCCCCTCGCCTCCCCCGCCGGGAGGGAGAGGGACCACTCGGTCGCCCCCGCCGCGAGGTCCAGCGCGTCGAGGACCAGCAGGTCCTCCCCGGGGCCGAGCAGCAGGAGGCGGCACCGCCCCGGGGCCCTCCCCCGCACCTCGAACCGCCCGTCGGCCCCGAGCGGCGCCCGCCCCCGCGGCTCGAGGGCCCCCTCGTCCGCGAGGGACGCCGACCAGCCCTCCATGGAGCCCTCGCCGAGCCTGAAGACGCCCCGGAGGACCGTCCCGTCCCGCGCCGAGAGGTCGAGGTCGAAGTGCGTGGTGGCCCCCTCCTCCACCCTGCAGTTCGCCTCCAGGACCGCGGACCCGGTCACCCTGGAGAGGCTGACCGCCGCGGGGTCCGGCTCCGCGGCGAGGTCCATCACCCGCCAGGGGCCGGCCGTGAGCCCCTCGAAGCGGAACCTCCCGTCGAGGCCGACCCGCACCGTGCGCGGGTTCCCGTCGGCCCGCGTCGCGCAGACCACCGTCCCCTCCGGGCTCCTTCCCGCCGCCGTGAGCACCCTCCCCTCGAGGGTCCCGCCCCGTCCGAGCGGGATCTCGATCCCCTCCAGGCCGCGAGTGGGATCGACATCGAGGGGGCCCGCCTCCCCCGCCGCGAACCCCGCCGCCCCGACGAGGAGGTGGTAGACGCCGGCCTCCCCGATGTCCACCGCGAAGGACCCGTCGGCCGCCGTCGTCGCCGGGGCCGCGTCCGAACCCTCGAAGCGGGAGAGGAGCCCGTTGACTTCGAAGCGGATGCCGGGGGGGATCGCCCGTCCCGCCGACACGCGGGCCCCCGCCACCGGGGCGCCCCCCGCCGTGACCCGTCCGCGGACCGGGGCGGAGCGATCGAGCACCGCTTCCAGGACCTCGGGGGCGGCCCCGGCCTCGAAGGGCCCGAGGGTCGCGGGCAGGAAGCCGGCCGCGCGGAGGAGGACGGAGAAGCGGTGGCCGGGCAGGAGGATCTCCTGCTCGCCGCCGGGGTGATCGGCCGCGGCCTCGGTCCCCTGGACGTCCTCCTGGTCGAGGTTCCTCACCGTG
>JAKLKS010000459.1 GCA_023150535.1 Planctomycetota bacterium | reverse complement strand
GAGGAAGATCGTCCCGCCGTCCGCCTGCTCGAACTTGCCCTTGTGGTGGTAGGCGGCGCCCGTGAAGGCCCCCTTCTCGTGGCCGAAGAGCTCGCTCTCGAGGATCCCCTCCGCGAGCGCGCCGCAATGGACCGCGACGAGCGGGTTGTACCGCCGCGCGGACTGCTGGTGGATCGCCCGGGCGATGAGCTCCTTGCCCGTGCCGGACTCGCCGTGGATGAGCACCGTCGCGTCCGTCTTCGCGACCGAGGCGATCACATCGAGCACCCGGCGCATCGCGGGCGAGTCGCCGATGATCGGGGACGCCGCCGCGCTGTCGAGCGCGCTCTTCAGGCGCACGTTCTCGCTCCGGAGCGTGCGCGTCTCCTCGATCCGCCGCAGGAGCGCCGAGAGCTGCTCCGGGTCGAAGGGCTTCACGATGTAGTCCTGCGCGCCCGCCCTGAGCGCGCGCACCGCGGAGTCGACCGACGCGTAGGCCGTCATCACGACGACCGCGAGGTCCGGCACCGACTCCCTGAGCTTCGCCTGGAGCTCGAGGCCGTCCACCCCCGGCATCTTGATGTCGAGGAACGCGACGTCGTAGCGCCCCTCGGCGGCGAGGCGGAGGGCGTCGCGCGCGTTCTCGGCGGTGTCGACCTTGTAGCCGTCCTCGCGGAACCACGCCCCGAGGGATTCGCGGACGATCAGCTCGTCGTCGACGACGAGGATCGCGAGCTTCTTCGCAGCGGTCTCA
>JAKLKS010000458.1 GCA_023150535.1 Planctomycetota bacterium | reverse complement strand
TGACCGTTCTCGACGGGCTCTCGCTCTCGGTCGAGGAGGGGGACTTCGTCGCGCTCATGGGGCCCTCTGGCTCGGGCAAGACCACCCTTCTGAACCTCATCGCGGGCATCGACAAACCGACGTCGGGCCGCATCGCCGTCGGCAAGAGCGAGGTCTCGTCCATGAGCGAGGCCGCGCTCGCCCGCTACCGAAGCGAGAACATCGGCTTCATCTTCCAGCTCTACAACCTCGTGCCGGTCTTGACCGCCTTCGAGAACGTCGAGCTCCCGCTCCTCTTGACGAAAATGAGCCGAGCCCAGAGGCAAAAACAGGTCGAACTCGCACTCTCGATCGTCGGTCTTGCCGACCGGATGGACCACTACCCGAGGCAGCTGTCGGGGGGCCAGGAGCAGCGGGTGGCCATCGCGCGCGCCATCGCGACCGACCCGAAGGTCCTCGTCGCGGACGAGCCGACCGGCGATCTCGATGCCAAGAGCGGCGAGGAGATCCTCATCCTGCTCGAGCGGCTGAACGACGAATTCAAGAAGACCATCGTCATGGTGACCCACGACCCGAGGGCGGCCTCGCGCGCCCACCGCTTAGTCCACCTCGACAAGGGGGTCCTGAAGGAAGACATCCGCGCCGAGGGCCGCGAGGTCGGCCTGGAGGCCGCCCGCAGCGCGGTCGTGAGCTAGGGGCGAGAGTTCCCGTGAAGCTGATCCCGCTCGCCTTCAAGAACATTCTGAGAAAGAAGACCCGGTCGAT
>JAKLKS010000457.1:297-750 GCA_023150535.1 Planctomycetota bacterium | reverse complement strand
CACCTTCAAGTCGATGGTCAGCCAGAAGCCCCGAACCGACATGATCCTGCCGCTCAGCGGCCTGCAGTCCGGCGGGAAGAAGGAAGCCAAGGCCGAGGGCATGGGCTACCTCTTCCATCCGGATCCCAAAACGATCCTGACCGAGGTGCTGCCGCTGGTGGTGCGCATGTCGATCTTCACGGCCATGCTGGACAACTGCGCCGGCGAACACGCCGCGCGCCGCCTGGCCATGAAGAACGCCACGGACGCGGCCGACGATATGATCAAGATGCTGACGCGCCAGTACAACCGCGCGCGCCAGAGCAAGATCACGCAGGAGATCGCCGAGATCGTCGGCGGCGCGAACGCGCTTTAACGGCGCCCGTCGCTGGGAGGGTGACCGGCATGGACGGCGAAGACGGCAAGCGCCTGGCCGAGCTGGTGAAGGCCGGACGGAAGATCGAGGCCATCAAG
>JAKLKS010000457.1:0-287 GCA_023150535.1 Planctomycetota bacterium | reverse complement strand
CTGCGGGTTGGCCGAAGGCAAGGCGGCGGTGGAACGCCTGGAGCAGGATCTTGCCGGGCAGGCCCCCGCAGGTTGGCCTCCGGCGGATCTGCCGGTCGAACAGATCAAGGCGCTGGTGCGGGACGGGAATCTGATCGGGGCCATCAAGGCCTACCGCGAAGCGACGGGATGCGGATTGAAAGAAGCGAAGGATGCGGTGGACAAAATCGCCGCGGAACTTTGAGAGGAATGCATAGCGATGGCAAACATCGGCAAGGTCGTCCAGGTCATCGGCAGCACGCTCGACG
>JAKLKS010000456.1 GCA_023150535.1 Planctomycetota bacterium | reverse complement strand
CTCGAAGCCCTCACCCTCGCCGCCCTCGAAGGCCGCGCCGCCCGCGGCCCGGTGGTGGATTTCCTGGCCGACATCGGCACCCGTGAAGCCGCTCTGCTGAAGGACAAACCCGACGCCGGCGCCGATCTCGAACTCCTCGACCTGCTCGTCGTCTGCCTCGCCGACCTGGGCGCCGTCGAGCAGCTGCCGCTGATCGGCGAATGGTTCGCCGCCGGCCTGGTGGACAGCAGCTACGCCGCCCCCGCCGACATCGAGGCCGACATCCAGCGCAGCCCCGCCGACTGCCTCGCCGCGCTGCAGGGCGCCGGCCGCGGCCTCATCGACGACGTCGCCCGCGAAACCGCCCTGTGGCCCGCCTTCCACGAGCTGCCGCCGGTGCAGCTGCCGCCCATCCCCCTGGGCAGCCTGCGCGAACCGGTCAAGCGCGACGAGCCCAAGGTCGGCCGCAACGACCCCTGCCCCTGCGGCAGCGGCCGCAAGTACAAGAAGTGCCACGGCGCCAACTGAACCTCGCCCGCCGCGGCCTTGTCACAGCGCCTCGGCTATCATGAACGCCTCGCCCGCAACCGGAAGCACACCATGACAGACACCCTGCCCGATGCCCCCGCCGATGCTCCCGAAGCCAGCCCCGGTTTCGACCTCGACGACTTCGAGGTGCGCGTCCTCGCGGTGCTCATCGAGAAAGCCTTCGTCACCCCCGACAGCTACCCCCTGTCGGTGAATGCGCTGGTCGGCGGCTGCAACCAGCTCACC
>JAKLKS010000455.1:409-754 GCA_023150535.1 Planctomycetota bacterium | reverse complement strand
CCCGCGGCGCGGAGGCTCCGAAGGCGGTCGGGACGTACCAACGACACGACGCGGTGGGCTTTGGTGACGTGCCAGCGGGTCCTCATCGCGGGCGCGAACCTACCAAGTCCCGCGGCAGGACGTCACGCGCGTCCGCGGCCCGGAGCGCGGGCGAATCGGAGGGCGATCCGAGCCCCCCGCCAGCCAGCGCGGCTTGACATAGATGCACATCGCATATATGCTCTGTGCATCGAAGGTGGCTTCTCCCCGCAGTCGACGCGATCGAGCCCGGACGCGCGAAACGTCCGGAACGAACCGCCCGCTCGCACCGAGTGTCGGGAGAAAGCGCGTCTCGGGCGCGCCGGT
>JAKLKS010000455.1:0-390 GCA_023150535.1 Planctomycetota bacterium | reverse complement strand
CTTCGCGGGCCGGTACGCCCTGCCGGGTGGCTTCGTGAAGATGGAGGAGTCGCTGCCGACGGCGGCGCTTCGCGTGCTCACGCAGAAGACCGGCTTGCGCCGCGTCTTCCTGGAGCAGCTCTACACCTTCGGCGAGCCCAACCGGGATCCGCGAACGCGGGTGGTCTCGGTCGCGCACTACGCGCTCGTCGAGCCCGCGCGCCTGCAGAAGGCCGCCAAGGACAACCCCGACACGGTCGTCGCGTCGGTGGAGCTGACGCCGGCTTCGGACTCGGTCGAGCGCGCCGCGGTCCGCGACTCGGAAGGAACCCCGCTTTCGCTCGCGTTCGATCACGCCGAGATCCTGGCGACCGCCGTGCGCCGGATCCGCGGCAAGCTCGACTACACGCC
>JAKLKS010000454.1:267-754 GCA_023150535.1 Planctomycetota bacterium | reverse complement strand
ACCGGCATTCGCGTCAACTCCGAAAAGACATCGAGAGTCACTCCGAAGCCTCCGGCCGCGTTCTCGATGTTGACGACCGTGAAGTCGATCGCTTCTCTCTGGATCAAGGCGGGCAGGACCCGGAGCGCCTTGCGGCCCGGCTTGCCGACAACATCACCCACGAACAGGAGCTTCAAAGGCGCCCTCTCTTCTGACCGTGCGGCGCGGAAACCGCGCCGCCCTTCTCATTTCGCGTATTCGACTGCCCGGGTTTCCCGGAGAACCGTGACCCTGATCTGACCGGGATACTGGAGTTCCGCCTGGATCCTCTTCGCGAGGTCCTTCGAGAGCCAGAAGCACTCGTCATCGCTGATCTGCTTCGGGTCGACGATGACGCGCAGCTCGCGGCCCGCCTGGATGGCGAATGTCCGCTCGACGCCCTTGACCCCGTCCGTCATCTTCTCGAGCTTCTCGAGCCTCTTGACGTAGGTCTCGAGGATCTCCCGCC
>JAKLKS010000454.1:0-257 GCA_023150535.1 Planctomycetota bacterium | reverse complement strand
ACCGTCCGCGGCTCGTAGTCGCCGTGGTGGCACTCCATGCCGTGGATGACGGCCTCCGTCTCGCCGTACTTCTTCAGGAGTTGACGGCCGAGTTCGAGGTGCGTTCCCTCCTGCTCACGATCAATGGCCTTGCCGATGTCGTGGAGGAGGCCCGCGCGCTTGGCCACGGTGACGTCCGCCTTCAGCTCGCTGGCGATGTGACAGGCGGCCCAGGCGACCTCGAGGGAGTGCTGGAGCACGTTCTGCCCGTAGCTCGT
>JAKLKS010000453.1 GCA_023150535.1 Planctomycetota bacterium | reverse complement strand
CGAGGAGCAGCGGCCGGACGCGATCCTGCAGGTCCTCCGCGAGAACTCCTTCCACACGAAGCGCGTCGTGACGGCGGTGTACGGGAAGTCCGTCATCGTCCGGTACCTCTCGATGACGCGGATGCCGGAGGAGGACCTCAGGAACGCGATCCGCTACGAGGCGGACAAGTACATCCCCTTCGACGTCGAGGAAGTCATCATGGACAGCCAGGCGCTGCCGGATGACCGCGTCGGCGAGGGCGCGGAGAACGAGATGCGCGTGCTCCTCGTCGCCGTGAAGCGCGCGCTCATCGACGACCACTACCGGCTGCTCACGAGCCTCGGGCTCCAGCCGACGATCATCGACGTCGACTCGTTCGCCGTCGGGAACGCGTTCGAGCTCGCCCGCGGCGGCACCTTCTACGAGGAGGATGCCGACCGGGCGATCGCGCTCCTCGACATCGGGGCGAACAAGACCAACATCAACATCTTCTACGGCGGGACGTCGTACTTCACCCGCGAGATCTACCTCGCGGGAGACGACTTCACCCACGCCATCGCGAAGCGGCTCGGTCTCGACATCGACACGGCCGAGGCGCGCAAGCGCGACCCGGGGGAGCATCCCGAGGAGGTCCTCGAGGCGGTCATGCCGTCCTTCGACGACCTCGCCAACGAGATCCTGCTCTCCTTCGACTACTTCGAGAACCAGTTCGACCGCGAGGTGGAAGAGGTGTTCATGTCGGGCGGAGGCTCGCGCATGGCCGGGATGGAGGAGGCGCTCGAGCGCACCCTCAACCGGCCCACGCGCCGCTGGGATCCGACGGAGGGGATCGCGATCC
>JAKLKS010000452.1 GCA_023150535.1 Planctomycetota bacterium | reverse complement strand
CGGCGGGCAGCTCGGCCGTCTGCAAGCGCTCGCCGACGACCTGTCTCGCGCGCCATACGTCGGTCCCGTCCTGGAAGGTCGCCGTGACCTGCGAGAGTCCGAAGCGTGAGAGCGAGCGGACCTCTACGAGCCCCGGCAGGCCGGAGATGGCCCGCTCGACCGGCCACGTCGCCTGTCGTTCGATCTCCAGCGGCGAGAGCTCCGGCGCGACCGTGTTGATCTGGACCTGGACCGGAGTCGTGTCGGGGAAGGCATCGATCGGGAGGTCGCGGAATGCGAGCAACCCGACGAGGACGACGCCTCCCCAGGCGAGCAGCACGACGAGTCGGTGCTGGAGCGACCAGGTGATGATGCGCGAGAGCACGGGCTACTCCACCTCGCAGCAGCCGGACCCGATGCTCCCCTTCAGGACCTCGGTCTTGAGCAAGAAGCTCCCACGTGTGGCGACGAGCACTCCCGGAGCCAGCCCTTCGAGGACTTCGACGAGATCGCCGCGCCGCGCGCCGGTCTTCACCTGTCGGGCCTCGTAGCGGTCAGGGGCGAGCCGGAGGAAGACGAGGTCGACGTCGTTGGCCCGTTGTACCGCATCGCGCGGGACGAGCGCACTCGTCCCGTTCGGAGCAAGCGTGATGAGTGCGCGCGCGAACATGTTCGCCCGCAGAGCCCCATCCCCGTTGGCGAGCCTGACGCGCGCCTTGGCCGTGCGCGTTCGCGGATCGACTTCGGGCGCGACGTAGTCGATCGTGCCCGCGAACTCGCGACCTGGAAGGGCCTCGACGGTGATCAGCGCACTCTGGCCGGCGCCGACCCGGGCGAGCTCCGATTC
>JAKLKS010000451.1 GCA_023150535.1 Planctomycetota bacterium | reverse complement strand
ACATCTTCTCGACAAACGTGCGCCGGAAGTGGAGCAGCCGCATGGTGAAAGGCCGCTCGTCGTCGGCGCCGAGAGTCACACCAGTTTCCTCGAGGAACTGGCCGAGATACGAACGGATCGCCATGTCCGCGGTCGGCTCACGGCCGCTGGCGGTGCCGGATTCAAGGAGGACGCGCCCCACCACTTCACCGGGGCCGCCGAAACGCTGCTCGTAGGCGAACCGGTCGCTGCGTCCGAAGCCGCCGATGGTGCGGCTCTCGTCGCGGACAAAGGTGAGGGCCGGGTGCCTGCCGATGGCGTCACGGAGGCGCTTCAACTCGCGGTCGATCCCCTGTTTGCCGAGCGGGGGCTTGAAGGCGAGCGGATCAAGGAACAGGTCGATGTCCTCTGAGAACCGCTCGATGAGGTTCCATCCCTTCGAGAGGCTCGTGCCGCCCTTGAAGATCACCTGGTCGGTGGCCGTGTCGGCGATGATGCGGAGCGCCTCGGTGACGAAGTAGTCCTTCTCGATGATCGCCGGGCGCAGCCCCCGCGCGCGGAAGTGCTCCGCGGCGCGGAGGATCGCCTGCTCGAAGTCGGGATGCTCGAAGAGCCTCATCGCCGATGCTCCTTCGCCTGCCACGCGCGGGCGTTCGGCATGCCGGCGAACACGCCGAAGTCGAAACGCGAAAGCGGGTTGAGCGACTCGCGGAGTCTCGACACTGCTTTGGGGTGATTGCCGAGACGTTCGCCGAGCGCGCCGAGCAGCGCGCGCACGCGCGGCGGCTCCGCCTCTGCGATGCTGGCAAGGCGGAGGTATCGCCCCGTTTCCGACAGGAGGTCGAGCGTTCGGCGG
>JAKLKS010000450.1 GCA_023150535.1 Planctomycetota bacterium | reverse complement strand
AGGCCGGGCCGCCAAGGCGGCCAGAGGACGCCGGAAAGGACTTGCAGGGATTGGCCTTCTCATAGAAACCCGACCCGAAATCGTCAATCTGACGAAATCGGGTCGGGTTCGGTACTGATCAGGGTCGGGACTGATCACTTGCCGGTGAGCCACCTCTTCGAGGGCGGGTAGCGGAAGGGGGTCTCGAGGGCGAGGGCGAGCACCGAGGTGGCGTAGACGCGGCCGCCGAAGGGGCCCCAGACGTCCACGGGATCCCAGGAGCCCTTCGCCCCGCCCTTCGCGACCTGGTGGGACTCCAGGGACTTCCGGAGCGACGCCTCCCACTTCCTCCAGCGGCTGCCCTCCTCGCGGGCGGCGAGGCTCCCGAACAGGACGTAGAGGAAGTCGAGGTCGCCGTCGGAGGGCGCGAAGCCGGGCTCCACGCCGAGCCGCTGCTCCACGGCCTCCTTCACCTCCTCCTTCCGGTTCGCGCCGCAGGGACCGGCCGCCTCCACGCAGAGGATCCGCGCCCAGATCGCCATGGCGGAGAGGGTCTCGGTGTCCTCCGGCTCCCACGCCTCCCCTTCCGGCGCCTCGAGGTACCGGGGGGAGGGGACGGACCGCGCGGTGTACCCCGTCCTCCAGGTGCCCGGCTCCGTCACCTTGTCGAGCCACGCCAGGGACCCCTCGAAGGCGGCGGGATCCACCTCGATGCCGGCGGTCCGGGCCGCACCGAGCGCGTTCACCATCCAGGCGGTGACGGCGGTGTCGTTGTCCTGGGGCCGCACGCCGTAGCGCCAGGCGAGGTAGGGGTTCCGGCACTGCAGCGCGAAGGCGACGCCGGCCTTCACCGGTCCCGCGTACCGGGGATCCCCCGTGCAGCCCAGCGCCTCGGCCACG
>JAKLKS010000044.1 GCA_023150535.1 Planctomycetota bacterium | reverse complement strand
CCTGCTGGCCCTCTCCGCGGGCCCGGCCCTGGCCCAGGGCTGCGCCATGTGCCGGAAGAACCTGGAGCAGAACGGTGGGGAGGGGCTGCTCCGGGGCTTCTACTGGTCGATCCTCCTGCTCGTCTCCCTTCCGATCCTCATGACCGGGACCTTCGCCTTCCTCTTCTGGCGCGCGGGGAGGAGGCGTGCGGCCGCGTCGGCGCGGTCGGCGGGCGGGGTGCCGGGCCCCGCATCCCCCGGGTAGGGGCCGCCCGGGGGGGGGGGGGGGGGGGGGGTCCGCACCCGCCCGTGGAGAAAGGGTGCCCGGCTCCCCACCTCCCCGGTACATTCCACGGCTCGGCACGGTGCCGGCGTAGCTCAGTTGGTAGAGCAGGGGATTCATAAGCCCCGGGTCGCAGGTTCAAGTCCTGCCGCCGGTACCAGCCCTCCCCCGGATCCCCCCCCCTCCCGGGGGGCGCCCGCGGGACCCCGGGAACCCGCCCGGGAGGCAGGGTCACGGAACTGTCATCGGCCCTCCCTGAGTTCGGGTTTCTCCTTGCTTGGATCCGCCCCCTCGCTAGGATTCCGAGGCCGACCGATCCGTGGGCTGGTGTGCCGTGAGTTGGGCGACGAGCTGGGCAACAGGGCGGTGGGTACGGTAGTCACGGGCGCGGTGGTTGCGGGCTTCCCCGGGCTGACCACGGGGCCGCCCCTTTCCCGCGTCCGGGAACTTGGAGCGTGTTCGCATCGGGCCGGTTCCCGCGAGGCGGGGTGGCCGGCCGGGTCCGTCGTCAGGAAGGGGGCCGAATCCGATGAGCACGAGCAAGGCATGGCGCCTGTGCGGGGCGCTGCTGGTCGCGACCCTCGCCGTCCCGGGCTGCAAGTCCCAGGGCGGGGAAGGGGCGAAGCCTAAGGAGGAGGCCAAGAAGGCGGAGGCGCCCAAGCCGGCGGCCGTGAAGCCCGCCGACAAGCCCGCCGAGGCCGCCAAGGCGCCGGTCGCCAAGGCCGAGGCCCCGAAGACCGAGGCCCCGAAGACCGAGGCCCCGAAGACCGAGGCCCCGAAGGCCGAGGCCCCCAAGACGGCGCCCGCCAAGCCGGCCGAGGCGAAGGCCGCCCCCGGCACCCTCTCCACGGCGGACGAGGCCCAGCTGAAGGAGCTCGCCGCGGACGCCAAGCGGCGGGAGGAGATGCGCTCCTTCCTGGTCCTGAAGTACACCGAGATGGGCGACGAGCTCTACTCCGTGGGCGAGTGGGAGAAGGCGCGCGAGAAGTACTCCGACATCCTCGACCTCGATCCGGGCAACGCCCACGCCTCCCGCCGCATCGAGGAGATCGGGGCCCACCTCAACGACCGGGGCGCCTCCGCCGCCTCCGCCTTCGAGAGCATGAAGGCCGAGGCCGCCGTCCGCCGCGAGAAGGCCCGCATGGAGGTCGCCGCCCTCGTCTCCACCGGCAAGGCCGCCGAGGGCCGGGGGGAGTGGGACGCGGCCGTCGCCGCCTACGAGAAGGCCCTCATCATCGCCGAGCTCCAGGCCTACTCGGTCGACGTCCAGCCCAACGCCGACGCCCTGCGCGGCATGATCTCCGACGCGAAGCAGCGCCGCACCAAGGCCGAGCTCTCCCGCCGCCAGGAGGAGTTCCGCGCCGCCCAGGAGGTCAAGAAGGCGGAGGAGGCCCGCGAGCGCGAGCAGCGCAGGGTCACCATCCAGACCCTCTTCCGCGACGCCAACGCCGCCATGGAGCAGGAGCGCTACCAGACGGCCCAGAGCCTGGCCGAGGAGATCCTCCGGATCGACCCCACCAACGGGGACGCCCAGACCCTCCGCGGCATCGCCGTCCGCTCCAACAACGCGCAGTACGAGTCCACCATCCGCGCCGACCTGCGCGAGCAGTGGAAGAAGGCCTTCGAGGAGCTGCAGAAGAAGGTGATCCCGCAGACCGACCTCGTCCAGTTCCCCGACTCCTGGAGCTTCGACGAGGGCCTGAGCCGCGCGCCGAACTTCTCCACCCAGGCCGCCTTCCAGGCCGACCCGCAGGCCGCCGCGGTCCGCGCCAAGCTCGACTCGGTCCGGACCCCGCTCACCATCGCCAACGAAGAGACGCCCATCACCGACCTGCTGCAGTGGCTCTCCGACATGACGGGCGTGAACATCGTCCTGGACGGCAAGGCCCGCGAGGGCAAGTCCGACCAGGACCTGATGCTCCAGCAGTACAACCTCGCCTCGCCGCTCTCGGTGAGCGAGATCCTCGACCTCGTCACCCTCGGCAAGAACCTCGGCTGGACGGTGAAGAACGGGGTCGTCCTCATCACCACCCAGGAGGCCGTGCGCGGGGCCCCCGTGCTCGACCTCTACGACGTGAAGGACATCACCGCGGGCATCGTCGACTTCCCCGCCGAGGACATCAACCTGCAGCCCTCCGGCGGCGGCGGCTTCGCCCTGCCGGCCGACGAGGACTCCGAGCCCAAGAAGGCCTTCGAGGGCGACGCCATCAAGGACCTCATCACGAACAACGTCGACAAGGAGGTCTGGGGCCAGGACGGGGCCAACGTCGAGTACCGCGAGCCGGGCACGCTGGTCGTGAAGGCGCCCATCGGCACCCACCAGAAGATCCGCAAGCTGCTCGGCGACCTCCGCAACACCGGCGGGATGCAGATCGCCATCGAGACCCGGTTCATCACGGTCACCGACAACTTCCTGCAGGACGTCGGCGTCGACCTCCGCGGCCTCGGCGACGACTCCCTCGGGACGGGCGTGCCGGGCAAGGGCACCAACGCCGCCTTCGACGACGTCCTCGGCGGCAGCAACGCGGCGCCCGCCGGCATCGGCACCGGCCTCGACTCCGGCGTCTTCTACAACTTCGGCGGGGGCGAGCAGGACCTGCGCGCCCGCGTCGAGAACCTGTACGACCAGGCCCTCGGGAAGGCGGGCATCCTGACGCCCACCGGCGGCACCACGGTCACGGCCGTCTGGCTCGACGACACCCAGGTCGAGGCCATCCTGCGGGCCGTCCAGAAGTCGGAGCGCTCCACGCAGGTCATCGCGCCCCGCATCACCGCCTACAACTCCCAGCGCGCCAACGTGCAGGTCCTCAACCAGGTCTCCTACATCTCGGACTACGACGTCGAGATCGCCCAGCTGTCCCAGATCGGCGACCCCATCATCCAGCAGCTGCGCGACGGCATCATCCTCGACATCCGGCCGGTCATCTCCGCCGACCGCCGGTTCATCACCATGGAGCTGCGCCCGACGGTCGCCCTGCTCCAGCGCCCCATCCAGACCTTCTCCACCACGCTCGGCAACGGGCCCCCGGTCTCCATCCAGCTGCCGGAGATCCGGATCCAGCGCGTCCGGACGACGGTCACGGTCCCGGACGGCGGGACGCTCCTCCTCGGCGGGCTGAACTTCTACGAGGAGCAGAAGTACGACTCCTCGGTGCCCTTCCTGGCCGAGATCCCCATCCTCAACTTCTTCTGGAGCCGCCGCGGCACCTTCATCGAGCGCCGCAACCTCTTCATCCTCCTGAAGGCCACCATCATCCGGCTCGAGGAGCACGAGCCGAACATGGGGAAGCGCGGCTAGCGTCACCCGGTCTCGGAACGCAACGGCGGGCCGCCCTCGGGCGGCCCGCTTCGTTTCCGGAGGAGCACCCATGGGCGTCCTCGCCGGTCGCTGCATCCTGGTCACGGGGGGCGGGCGCAACATCGGCCGCGCCATCGCCGCCGCGGCCAGAGGGACCCCGGGGGGGCCCGCGAGGCCGCGGAGGGGATCGCCGCCGCCGGCGGGCGGGCGGTGGAGGTGACGGCGGACCTCCTCGACGCCGCGGCCGTGGAGCGCGCCGTGGCGGCCGCCGTGGAGGCCCTCGGCCGGCTCGACGGGCTCGTCAACAACGCGGGGGTCTACGTCCGGGCGGGGTTCCTCGACACGACCCCGGAGCAGTGGGACCTCTCCCTCGGCGTCAACCTCCGGGGGGCCTTCCTCGCCACGGGGGCCTTCGGGCGCCACGCCCGGGAGCGGGGGGGCGGCGGGGCGGTGGTGAACATCGCCTCGGTCCACGGGACGGTGGGGGACCCGGCGGTCGTCGCCCACGCGGCCTCCAAGGCGGGGCTGCTCGGGTTCACGAGGGCGGCGGCGGAGGCGCTCCGCCCCCTCGGCGTCCGCGTCAACGCCGTCTCCCCCGGGGCCGTGGCGACCTGGAAGGGGCCCTTCGACGCGCCGGTCCCGGGGCGGCCGCTGGAGGAGATGCTCGTGCCCCGGCAGGTGGCGGAGGCGGTGGTGTGGCTGCTCTCCGACGCGGCGTCGGGGGTGACGGGGATCGACCTCCCGGTGGGGGGAGGGACGGCGGCCGGGATCCGGGTGCCGGGGTAGGGGGCCGGTCCGCGCCCCTACTCCTCCGGCAGCATCTTGTCCGGGTTGAGGATGCCCGTCGGGTCGAAGGCCCGCTTGAGGGCCCTCATGACCGCGATCTCCGCGGGCGGCAGCGCCAGGGGGAGGTAGCGGCGCTGGGTCCAGCCGATGCCGTGCTCCCCGGAGATCATCCCGCCGAGGGAGACCGTGAGCCGGAAGATCTCCTCCACGACGCCGGGCAGGCGCTCGTTCCAGGCCGCCTCGTCGAGGTCCATGCGGAGCACGTTGCAGTGGATGTTCCCGTCCCCCGCGTGCCCGTAGCAGACGACCCGGACCCCGGCCCGGGCGCAGATCCCCTTCACCCCCGCGACGAGGGCGGGGAGCGCCGCCCGCGGCACCACGGTGTCCTCCTCCTTGTAGACGGAGGTCTTCTTCACCGCCTCGCCGATGGCCCGCCGGACCTTCCAGAGGTCGGCCTGCTTCGAGGGGCTCTCGGGCAGGAGGCAGTCCGTGGCGCCCGCCGCGAGGAGCACCTCGCCCGCCGTCCCGAGGTCGGCCTCCACGGACGCCTCGTGGTTCCCGTCGATCTCGAGGAGGAGGAGCGCGTCGGCGTCGGAGCCCGGCACGGGGGTGCGGAGGTGCTCCGCGGCGAGCCGGATGGCGTCCCGCTCCATGAACTCCAGGGCGGCCGGAAGGAGCCCCGCCCCGTAGATGCGCGCCACGCCCGCCGCCGCGCCCTCGAGGTCGGGGAAGGGGGCCAGCAGGCAGCGCCGGAACCGGGGGAGCGGGATGAGCTTGAGCCAGATCCGCGTCACCACGGCCAGCGTCCCCTCGCTGCCGACGAGCACCTGGACGAGGGAGTACCCGGTCCGGTTCTTCAGCAGCTTCCCCCCGGGGCGGACCACGCTCCCGTCGGGGAGGACGGCCTCCAGGCCGAGGATCCAGTCCTTCGTCACGCCGTACTTCGCCGCGCGGGGGCCCCCCGCGTTCTCGGCGACGTTCCCCCCGAGCGTGCAGGAGCCGCGGGAGGCGGGGTCGGGCGGGTAGTAGAGGCCCGCCGCCTCCACCGCCTCCTGGAGCGTCTGGGTGATCACCCCGGGCTCCACGACCGCGACGAGGTTCTCCCGGTCGATCTCGAGGATGGAGTCCATCCGGTCGACGGAGAGGACGATGCCGCCCCGCACCGGGAGCGCCCCCCCCGAGAGCCCGGTCCCGCCGGCCCGGGGCGTCACGGGGACGCGGCGGGCGTGGGCGACGCGCAGGATCGCCGAGACCTCCTCCGTGGTGCGCGGCCGGACGACGACCTCGGGGTCGAACCACAGGTCCTCGGTCTCGTCGCTCCCGTAGGGCTCGCGGTCCTCCGCCGTGACGAGGACCCAGTCCGGGCCGCAGGCGGCGCGCAGCTCCTCCAGGATCCCGGGCGTGACCCGGGCGAAGGGGCCGGGCCCGGTCACGGGTCAGACCTCGATCACCTCGCCCGGGTGGGCGGGGCGAAGGGCGGGGTTCCCGAGGGCGCGGATCTCCGCGGCGATGGCCGCCTCGTGCCCCGGCTTCATGTGGGTCGCGAGGACGGGGACTCCGGGGGGGACGGCGCGGGCCGCCCGGCCGAGGCCCCGCGGGGTGAGGTGGCCGGTGTGGGTGGCGAACTCCGCCTGGTCGTCGGGGAAGGACGCCTCGAGGAACACCGCCCGCAGGCGCTTCCCGGCGGCGGCCACGACGGGCGCGAGGCAGTCGGGGTCGTCGGTGTCCCCGGCGATGAAGACGGCCCCGCGGCCGTCGTCCACGAGGAAGCCCTGGGTCTCGATGGTGTGGTGCATGGGGAAGCCCGTGACCCGGTAGGGGCCGATGCGCCGCTCCTCGCCGGCGGGCAGGGGGAGCGCGGCGATCATGGGCACCGGGATCGTGAAGGCCTCGAACCAGATCTGCCTGTTGAAGAGGTGGGTGCGCACCGCCTCCAGGGTCGACGGGAGGCCGTGCACGCGCAGCGGCGTCTCCGACCGGTTCCCGTTGATGACCATGAGGGGGAGGTCGCGGACGTGGTCGAGGTGGCTGTGGGTGAGGAGGACGTCCTCCACCGCGGACTGCTCCTCGAGCGTCAGGGCCGTCGCCAGCGCCCCCGCGTCCACGGCGAGGCGGCCGTCCACGAGGTAGGCGCTGGGGGGGCAGCCCGCGGAGCATCCGCCGCTCGTCCCGAGGACGCGGATTCTCACGACGCGGGGCCGCCGGCCGGATTCATGGGGCGAAGTGTAGCCGGGCCGGGCGGCCCCGGGAAGCCTTCGCACGCGGTTCACGGCCCCTTGCGCGTCCCCGCGGGCCCCGGGGGTAGGATTCCCGCCCATGGCCCTCCCCCGGACGCGCATCGTCTGCACCCTGGGATCGCGCGATCCCTCGGACCCCTCCATCCCCCAGAACGCCCCGGACTTCGTGGACCGCCTGTTCGAGGCGGGGATGTCCGTCGCGCGCCTCAACCTCTCCCACAACCGCTCCTTCGCCGAGGGGGCGTCGGGCGCGGGGGGCGGGTACGCGCGCGAGGACCGCTGGCTCGACGCCATCGAGGCCGCGGGCGCCGCCGGGAAGGGGGGGAGGGGCACGGACCGCCGGCCCTCGGTGCTCGCCGATCTCCAGGGGGTGAAGATCCGGCTCGCCCTGGAGCCGGACCGCCGCCGGGAGGGCTGGTCCCTCGCGAAGGGGGACCGGGTGCGGGTCGGCCTCGGCCGCCACCTCCCCCTGCCCCACGTGGACGGCGGGCCGGAGCTGGCGGAGGACGTGCGGCGCGGGCTCGCGGCGGCCGGGAGGGACGGCCTCCTCGTGCACGTCGGGGACGGGGAGACCCTGCTGCGCGCCGTCGCCGTGGACGCCTCGGGCGCCATGGAGGCGGAGGTGGTGGTCGGGGGGACCGTCTTCGACCGCAAGGGGATCACCTTCCGCGGCGTGGTCCTCACCGTGGACTCGGTCCTCACGGGGAAGGACCGGCACGACCTCGCCCGGTGGCTCGTCCCGCGGTTCCTCGCGGGCCGGGTCCACTTCGCGGCCCTCTCCTTCGTGCGGGGGCCCGCGGACGTCCGGACCCTGCGGGACTTCACGGCGGGCCTCCTGGCCGCCGCCGGGGAGGGGGCGCCCCCCGCCGACGCGGCCCTCGCGGAGGACGCCGCCCGCCACCTCCGGGAGGACCCGGCGCTGCTCGCGGAGTACCGCCGCCTCCTCGCGGCCCTGCCCGCGGACGGCGCGCGGGCGACCCTCCTCCACCTCCCGGTGGTGGCGAAGATCGAGACGCGGGAGGGGGCGGCCGCGGCGGCCTCCATCGTGCGGGAGTGCGACGGCGTGATGGTGGCCCGCGGCGACCTGGGCCTGCAGTGCGAGGCGAGGGACGTGCCGCGCCTGCAGAAGGAGATCCTCCGGGCGGCCACGCGCGCGGGGAAGCCCTGCATCGTCGCCACGCAGATGCTCGACTCCATGGAGCGGTTCTGGGAGCCGAAGCGGTCCGAGGCGAGCGACGTCTTCAACGCCGTCCTCGACCACGCCGACGCGGTCATGCTCTCCGGGGAGACCTCCACGGGGCTCTACCCGGTGCGGGCGGTGGAGGTGCTGCGGGGGATCGCGGAGGCGGCGGAGGGCTTCGACGACCCGGCCCTGGGGGAGCGGGAGCAGGCGCTCGCCGCCTTCTACGGGGCCGTCCGGACGGAGAGGGCCTGGCACGGCCCCTCGGCGGCGGTCACCGACCACGCCTCCTACCTCGCGGCCCTCTCGGTGCCCACGGTCGGGGCGAAGGCGATCGTCGCGCTGTCCCTCTCCGGGGGGACCGCCCGCATGGTGGCCCGCTTCCGCCCCCGGGTGCCCGTGGTGGCCGGCGTCTACCACGCCACCGTCGCCCGCCGCCTCGCCCTCTCCTACGGGGTCCTCCCGGTGGTGATGCCCGCGCAGCCCGCGGGGACGCCCGTCGACCGGGCCTTCGAGGCCGCCTTCCGGGCGCTCCGGGATCGGGGCATGGTCGCCGCGGGGGACCACGTCGTCGTCCTCTGCGGACGCCCCCTCGGCGGCGGGGCGGGCACGAACCTCCTGAGCGTGGAGGAGATCCCCGGGGGGTAGGGCCGGCCTAGTGGTGGTGCCGCGACTTCGCGCTCTTCGCCGCCTTCTCGCCCGCGAGGTTCCGCCGCGCGCGCACCTTCGCCGCCTCCGCCTCCAGCGCCGCGAGCATCGCGCCGCGGCGGCGGAAGAGCCTCTTCGGGGCGCGCTTCCGCCGGGCCGACAGCGCGTAGGCGGTGAGGATCGGGAGCGCCACCGTGGCGTCGAGGTAGACGACCACCGTGTCCGGCAGCATGTCCGGGTCGATCTTCCCCCAGGAGACCGCCTCGGAGGGGGTCGCCCCGGAGAGGCCGCCGGTGTCGGGCCGCGCGTCGGTCATCTGCAGGAAGTAGTCGTGCCCCTTCTCGTCGATGCCGAGCACCTCCTGGATCTGGGGCTCGGTCTGGAGGATGAAGTTCTTGGGGGAGCCGCCCCCGACGATGAGCACGGCGCTCCTGCCGCCCCCCCTCTTGGCGTCCAGCACGATGGAGGCGGTCTCGTTCACGTCGGCGTTCACGTCGAAGGCGAGCCGGTTCCCCTCCAGGGCCACAGCCGCCACGTTCATCCCGATGGAGGAGTCCCCGGGGCTCGAGGTGTAGACCGGGACGTCGAGGCGGTGGGCCGCCGCCAGGAAGGAGCGCTTCCCGATGCCCAGCACCCGCTCCCGCGCGGCGACGTACCTCCCGGCGAGGTGGTGGAAGGCCGCCGTGGACATGGGGCGCTGGAACTCCGGCGCCCGGATCATCTCCCGGAAGAAGGCGTCCGTCGAGAGGAGCACGTCGTAGTGGAAGAAGATGTCGTAGATGCGGATGATCCCGTCCCGGCGCAGGAGGCGGTCGTCCACCGTCGCGGAGCCCGCGTGCAGCGGGAGCCCGATGCCGTGGTGGGCGTCGTGGTAGAGGTTGGCGCCGGTGGAGACGACCCAGTCCACGAACCCCGCCTCCACGAGCGGGATGAGGCAGGACATCCCCAGGCCCGCCGGGGTGAGGGCCCCGGTCACCGACATCCCGACCGTGACGTCCTCCTCCAGCATCCGGTGGACGAAGAGGCGGCAGGCCTCGCGGAGCCGGGCGCCGTTGTAGGCGCAGAAGGTCGACTCGACCAGGTCCACCACCCTCGCGCCGGGGCGCAGGGGGGCCGGCAGGATCCTCTCGCCGCGGAGCCAGCGGCTCGCGGGCTCGCCCTTCTTCATGCGGCACCTCCTCGGTCTCGGGCCGGAAGGGAACTTCTACGGGATCGCGCGCGGGCCCCGGACGCTAATCCGGGCCGCCGCCCCGGCCGCCCGAGGCCCGGGCCCGCCGCTGGGCCTCGCGCCGCAGGCGCAGCCCGTCCATGGCGGCGCGGAGAGCGGAGACCTCCACGTGGAGGAGGTCCCGGGAGCAGGCCAGGCGCGCGTTCTCGGACTCCAGGTGCTCGATGGTCCGCTCGTCCTTCTGCGCCTCGTGCCGCAGGAGGTCCCTCTCGCAGAACAGGCGGGCGTTCTCCCCCTGGACCTCCTCGAGGCGGCGCAGCAGGTCGGCCACGCCCCCCTGCGGCGGGGGGGGCGCCGCCGGGGCGGGGGCCCGCCCGACGATCTTCTCCAGCAGGGCCCGGGCGAAGCGCCCCGTGGTCCCGGCCCCGTCCCTCTCGAAGGCCTGGGACAGCTCGTCGAGGTCGGCGAGGAGGGAGCGGGCGTCGGGGTAGCGGTCCTCCCGGTCCTTGGCGCAGAGCCGGCGGATGACGGCGTCGGCCGTGCGCAGGGTGTCCGTCGGCTCGCGGCCGGTGTCGGGCTCGGGGAAGGGGTCCTTCAGGTGGCGGGCGGCGATCTCCGCGGAGGAGGAGCCGGTGAAGGGGGGGCGGCCCGTGAGCAGGTGGTACCAGGTGCAGCCGAGGGAGTAGAGGTCGGTCCGCACGTCGATGTCGGGGAGCCGGCGGATCTGCTCCGGCGAGGCGTAGTGGGGGGTCACCATGGCCACGACCCCGGCGGAGGAGAAGGGGTCGTCCACCACCTTCTTCGCGAGGCCGAAGTCGAAGAGCACGGTCCTGCCGTCGCGGGTCATGAACACGTTGGAGGGCTTGACGTCGCGGTGCACGACCCCGTGGGTCCAGGCGTGGTCCAGGGCCGAGGCGACGGCCCTCACGAGGAGGAGCGCCCTCCTCTCGGGGAAGGGCCCGATGCGCCGGAGCACCTGGAGGGACGTCTCCCCCTCGAGGAGCTCCATGGCGATGTAGCGCATCCCCCTGTGCTCGCCGGCGTCGAAGCCGCGGACGATGTGGGGGTGCTGGAGCCTGGCCACGGCCCGCGCCTCCCGGAGGAACCGCTCCGCGTCCGCCTCCCGCTCGCCCTCCTCGACGGGGATCACCTTGAGGGCCACGGGCCGGTCCATGGAGACGTGGCGGGCGCTGTAGACCGTCCCGACGCCTCCGGACCCGATGCGGGCCAGGATGCGGAAACCGGCCACCATCTCGCCCGTGCTCTCCAGGCGGAGCTCCGTCATGAGGGCCGCCGCCCGCTCGTCCGTGAGGACGCCCCGGGCCACGAGGAGGTCCTCGAAGGAGGGGGGCACCTCGCCGCGGGTGAGCGCGACCCGGACGTGGGCGAGGGCGTCCACGATCTCCGCGAGGCCGCACCATCCGCGCCGGATGGCGGCCTCGCCGAACCGGAACGCCTCCTCCGGGATCACGCGGTGGATCTCCCCGGGCGCGGTGCCCGACGCCCCGCGAAGGTGGGAGGCGGGACGCCCTGCCCGTATCCTAACCGCATCCGCCGGGCGCCCCCCGGCCAGAAGGGATCCCCACCGTGAGCGAGGAACTCGTCGAGGTCCGCCGCAGGAAGATGGAGGCGCTGCGCGCCGCCGGCACGGCGGTCTGGCCCGAGCGCTTCCCCAAGAGCCACCTCACGGAGGAGGCCCGCGCCCTGTTCGAGCGCCTCGAGCCCTCCCTCGCGGAGCCGGGGGCCGCGACCGCGGAGACCGTCGCCGTCGCCGGGCGCCTCGTCCTCTTCCGGCCCATGGGGAAGCTCGTCTTCGGGCAGATCCAGGACTCCCGGGGGCGGCTCCAGGTCGCCCTGCGGAAGGACCGCCTCGGGGAGGAGCGGTTCCGGCTCCTCGTCGACCACCTCGACCTGGGGGACCACGTCGGCGTGCGGGGGCCCCTCTTCCGCACCCGCACCGGCGAGGTCACGGTGCAGGCCGACGAGGTCGTCTTCCTGGGGAAGGCGCTCCGCCCCCTGCCGGAGAAGTGGCACGGGCTCTCCGACACCGAGACCCGCTACCGCTACCGCTACCTCGACCTCCTCGGCAACCCGGAGACGGTGAAGCGCTTCCGCCTGCGCTCCGCCTTCGTGCGCGAGACCCGCCGCCACCTCGAGGACCACGCCTTCGAGGAGGTGGAGACCCCGGTCCTCATGACGAAGCCCTCGGGGGCCCTGGCCCGGCCCTTCACGACCCGCCACCGGGCGCTCGACATCGACGTCTTCCTCCGCATCGCGCCGGAGACCTACCTCAAGCGGCTCGTCGTGGGCGGCTACGAGCGGGTCTACGAGTTCGCCCGCTGCTTCCGCAACGAGGGGATGGACCCGTCCCACCTCCAGGACTTCACCATGCTGGAGTGGTACGCGGCCTGGTGGAACTTCGAGGACAACATGGCCTACACCGAGTCCCTCCTCCGGGAGGTCCTCGGGCGGCTCTTCGGCTCCGGCCCCCTCTCGGTCCGCGGGCGCACGGTGGACCTCTCCGGGGAGTGGCCGCGCCTCGGGCTCCTCGATCTCGTCGAGGAGCGCACCGGGATCCGGGTCCGGGAGCACGCGGAGGCCGCCGGCCTCAGGGCGGCGATCCGGGCGAAGGGCATCCCCATCGAGGACGACGGGAAGATGGGGTGGGGGAGCCTCGTGGACGCCCTCTGGAAGAAGGCCTGCCGCCCCCACCTCGACGGGCCGGTCTTCATCACCGGGCACCCCATCGAGCTCTCCCCCCTGGCCCGCCGCAACGACGCCGACGCCCTCACGGCGGACCGGTACCAGCTCGTCGTGGCCGGCTGGGAGATCGTGAACGCCTACTCGGAGCTCGTCGACCCCCTGGACCAGAGGGAGCGCCTCGCGGCCCAGGCCCGGGTGAAGGCCGGCGGGGACGAGGAGGCCATGGAGATGGACGAGGACTACCTCTTCGCCATGGAGCACGGCATGCCCCCCATCTCCGGCTTCGGCATGGGGGTGGACCGGGTGATGGCGCTCTTCACCGGGGTCGAGAACCTGCGCGACGTGGTCTTCTTCCCCCTGGTCCGCCCGCTGGACCGCCCCCCGGACGCGCCCGGCTAGCCCCGTGGGCGCCGCGGGCCGGGCGGGGGAGGTGGCGAGGGGCGTCGCCGGGGCCCTCCTCTCCTTCCTGCCCTTCGGGGCCAACCTGCTCCGCTCCCTCGCCACCGCCGGCGCCGAGCGAAGGAGGGTCATCGAGGCGCTGGCCCGGTGGGACCCGCCGCCCCCGGCCCCCTCTCCTCCCGGCCCTCCCCGCGGGGGGCGCCTCCTCGTCATCGCCGGAGAGCCCTCGGGGGATCGCATCGCCGCGGGGGCGGTGGCCGCCCTCCTGCGCCGCCACCCCGGGGTCGCCGTGCGCGGGTACGGCGGCGCCCGCCTCGCCGCCGCGGGGGCGCGCCTCGACCACGACCTCGCGGCGGACGCCGTGATGGGGGTGGGGGCGGTCCTGCGGTCCGCGCCGCGCTTCGTCGGGCTCTACGCGCGCCTCCTCCGCCTCCTCGACGGGGAGCGGCCCGACGCCCTCCTCCTCGTGGACTACCCCGGCTTCAACCTGAGGGCGGCGGAGGCCGCGCGCCGCCGCGGGATCCCGGTGGTCTGGTTCGTGGCGCCGCAGATCTGGGCCTGGGCCCCCTGGCGGGCCGCCCGCATCGGCCGCGCGGCCACCGACCTCTGCGTCATCCTCCCCTTCGAGCGGGCCTTCTACGCGGACCGGGGCATCCCCGGCGCCCGGTACGTGGGCTACCCGGTGGCCGACGCCGGGGACCGGGAGCCGGCGGACGGACCCCTCCTCGGACGCCTGCGGTCCGGCCCCGGTCCGGTCCTGGCCCTCCTCCCGGGCAGCCGCCGCCAGGAGGTCGCGGGGAACCTCCCCGCCATGCTCCGGGCCGCGGCGCTCCTGCGCTCCCGCCGCCCCGACCTCCGCCCGGTCCTCGCCTGCGCCGGCCCGCGCCTCCGCCCCCTGGTGGACGCCGCCGTCGCCCGCGCGGCCCTCCCGGTGGAGGTCCTCGACGGGAAGGCCCGCACGCTGCTCGAGGCCTCCCGCGCGGCGCTGGCGGTCTCGGGCACGGTGACGATGGAGTGCCTCCAGGCGGGGGTGCCGACGGTGGTGGCCTACCGGGTGTCCGCCCTCGGGCGGGCGGCCATGCCCCACCTCCTGACGGTGCCCCGCTTCACGCTGGCCAACCTGCTGGCGGGGGAGCCGATCTTCCCCGAGCACGCGGACCCGGAGGGGGACGTCGAGGCCATGGCGGGGGAGCTCCACGCCCTCCTCGACGAGGGCCCGGAGCGGGCGCGGGTCCTCTCCTCCGTCGAGCGGATCCGGGCGCGGCTCTCGACGACGGGGACCTACGAGCGGGTGGCCGCGGTGATCGAAGCCCACCTCCCGGCGGCGGGGGGAGGCCCCCTCCCCTAGGGACCCGGAGGCGCGGTGCTCCACCCCCGGGTCCGCACAGGAGAGCTAGAGGCCCGCCGCCATCTTCAGGGCGGGGTTCGTCGCGATGGCGACCTGGACGGCGCCGCCCGACGGCGCGGTGCGGCTGAGGTCGCGGACGGCGTCCCGGACCTCGGCGTTCTCGACGACGGCGAGCCCGAGGTGCTTGAGCATCTCGACGGAGGCCTCGGGGCTGGCGTTGCGGACGATCTCGGCGGTGCGCTCGCCGAGCACGCGGGCGGCATCCCCCTTCAGGCGGACGAGGCGGAGTCCGAGGGCGCCGGTGGAGGAGTTCCGGAGGTTCCTCGGTCCCGCGACGGAGGCGGCGTTCTCGAGGAGGATGGCGTCGATGCGGTCGCTGGGGCCGGCCGACGGGAAGGACTGGACGACGAGGGGCCGGACCTCGTCGGGGGCCTCCTCGTACATGCGGACGAGGTCGGCCGCCGGGGCCTGGCCGGGAAGCAGGGTCATGCTGTGGGCGGCGGACTGGCGCTCGCGGAGGGTCCTACCGGGGTCGGTGGCGGCGGCGACGAGGATCTCCCGGGTGCCGGCGGCGTCGACGGAGGCGAGGAGGTAGCCGGCGACGATCCGGGTCTCGGCGTCGGGGTCGTCCGTCGCGGTCTCGCGGAGGAAGTCGGCGACGGCGGGGTCGCGGCAGGCGTCCTTGGTGAGGTGGATGAGGCGGCCGTGGCGGTCCTTCCCCGCGGGGAGGGCGCGGAGGTCGGCGACGAGGAGGGCGGTGTCCCCCGCCTTCGCGGCCATCTCGGTGCGGACGGCGTTCTCGGGGTCGAAGGTCTCGAAGGCGGCGATGAGGGCCTCGCCGAGGGTCCGGTCGGGGAGGGTGCGGAGGAAGAGCTCGAGGTTGGCGAGGGCCCGGGCGGGGGTGGCGGGGTTCCAGGCCATGCGGAAGAGGAGGTCCCGGGAGTCGGTGGACGCCGTCATGAAGGAGAGGAGGTCGGCGCGGAGGTCGGCCGGGACGGCGAAGTTGTCGGGGATCTGGCGGAGGCGGGCGATGAGGTCGCGGGCCCGGGCCATGGTGTCGGCGCGGAGGGTCGCGGCGGGTGCGGAGGAATCCGGGGAGGCGGGGATTCCACCGGGATCGGAGGCGGGGTGGATCGGGGCGCCTTCCCCGTGGACCCGGGGTGCGGCGTCGCGGTTCTTGGGAGGCGAGGCCTGTGGCGCTGCGGCGGCGGGGGCGAGGAGCCAGAGGCCCACCCCGACCGTGGCGAGGGCGCCGACGAGCAGCCCTCCCCTGGAGGTTGCGTTGCGCATGGTCAATCCTTTCCGCCTGTGGCGGAGTTCGGGACCAGGTTCTGGGGGAGGGGCTACGGGGTGACGAGGACGGGCTTGGAGCCGCGCTGGCCACCGCTGTCGCTTGCCTGGATGAAGAAAACGGAGCCCATGTCCTGCTCAACTGTCGGATAGCAGAAGTAGACTCGATCGCTGGCAAACGGACTCGTTGTCTGACCGGGGACTACAACACCTCCGGGCCCGACCGCAGTTACGTAGCAGGCGGGCGTAAACTCGGTGGCGTATCCAGAGATGGGCTGCCCAGCAGACACGGAATCTGGGCAGACAATCACGATGTCCGACGTGGGATCGTCAGCGGCGGCAAAGAAAACGACCCCGAGCAGGAGCAGGAAACTTGCTAGGGGCGCAGACATGCGAGAGCGCAGCTGTGACATGGAAGTCCCTCCTGTGCAGGAACTGTCCTAAGGTATTCGCAGTCCACCATGGACTTGCGAGCAAGTCAGAACCGAGATTTCAAGTGAGCTATCGAGATAGTGATCTAAGGCCCTGCAAGCAGAATGTCGTTCTCCGTCAAGTACGCCCGACCGCGCTTAAGATGGAAGTTCAGGTCAAGCCCTGTTGCCGTAAATCCAATGAGAGTAGAATACGAATTGCGGCTAGCGCTTGCGACATCGCTTGTCGGAGCAGTGTCACCGCCCAAGAAAACAGCGAGAATGGCAAGGGCAGCCTTCGCTTCGCATCGTGAGAGTGACCGGACGAGTTCGGTCCGGAGTCGTACATCGGTCTGAGCCTGCAGTTCCATCCAAACGTGTGCGGCAAGGCCGCTTCGTCCAAATGCGACCAACTCCCTTGACTGGGCCAACTCGCTTTCGTCAAGGGCTGATCCAATCGTGCCTTCATCGATTGCCTGTCGCGTCGCCATGATTGTGACCAACGCAATCTCGCTCTCGCTGGTTGCCGCAGTTCCTGCAAGGTGTGCGGCAAAACCGGGTTGATTGGAAAGTGCCTTCAGAGTCTCGACAAGGGGGGCGGTTGCATCGAGGTCGCCAGACTTCTTAATGGTCGCCAGCGCAATTGCACGCACCCACAGGTTGACGTCATCACGAAGGGGGAGTACTGCAGAAAGGTCAGAGGAGTCACCGAGGACAGCAACTGAGAGTGCTCGAACGGCGGGGTCAGGGTCGGTGGAGGTTCCCGGGGCAAGGCTTGGAAGGCGAAGTCCGACCCTGGTCATGGCCGTCAGGGCAGCGCGCCTGGTTCGAGACGATGCACTCTTGAGTTCGTTCTGCAGTTCGTCGAGAGCGCCGATTACGCCGGTCTTGGCTGCTGCAATGGCCATGTAAATCCGAACCAATGGGAACATGGATGGAGAGGGGAACAACTCTGCCGGGGCGGGCCCACGCCAAGAGGGGGTTGTGGAGGTCAGAAGAACACTGAGGGCGGCACGTTCTGCGATAGGTCTCCTCGTCTCAGTCATCATCTGAATTAGGAGAGAAGCTGCCCTGTGCGAGTCCGAGCTGATTGACAAAAGCGAGGCTGCGGCTTCACGCTCAAGCGGGTTCTCGGAGTGAGCCAATCTCAGCGCTGCGTCAATCGCCTCCTGAGTAGGATTGACAACTTGGCTCCTGAAAAGTACTGAGGCCTTGTATCGCGCCTCGCTCAAAGTTCTGACCTCTAGATCCCGAATGAAGTCAGCGGCCTCAGTGGCTTCGTCTGGGGTGGCCTGGGTATTGACCCAAATAGCCAATGAAGACAGGGATGCAAGTCGAATGTCGGACTGGTCTGACTTCAGTGAAGCTCTCAAGACCGAGAGAGGGAGCCCTAGGCGTGAGGAACTGAGCGCGGCCAACCGCACCATGGGAGACCCCTCGGAGAGGGCCTTCTGAAGAGCTGCATGGCCACCGAATCGATCGAGGATGGAGATGGAGGAAGCGATGGCACTTCCTGTCGACTGGGGATCGGAGAGGGCTCGGGAAGCGAGAGCGAGAACCCACTCGGGGGTAGGTGTGGCGGGGTTGGCGGAGAGTAGTGCGTCGATGGAGATAACTAGGAGTTCTCGAGAACGGACGGAGGGCCAATCAAGGGCTGCGATCTGATCAAGGGCGCTCGGGTGCCGAGCGCTGAGGAGCACTAGGGCAGCAGAAAGGCGGACAGTTTCGTAGTCTGACCCAAGGGCGGACTCCGCAAGCTCAAAGTCCATGAGCGCCAGCAGGGCTGAGGCCTTCACTCCGGGTCTCGGATCGTCAAACCAGATTCTGATTTCATCCTTCTTCAGTGTGAGCAGCGCATCCGTCACGAACTGCTGCAGCACCCGTCCCAGCACCGGGTCCTTCTCCGCCTCCGGCAGCAGCGCCGCGCCCTCCCGCAGGAGCGAGTTGTCCCCGAGCGCCACCAGGGCGTCGAGGGCGTACACCTTCGCCACGATGCCCTCCGGCGGCGCGTCGTCGTCGATCGCGATGGCCTTCAGCACCGGGATCGCCTCGACGTCGCGCAGCGTCTTCAGCGCCAGGATCGCGAACCGCGCCACGAACGCGTCCCCGTCCTGCGCCAGCCGCCGCAACGCCGGCAGCGCCGCCGCCCGGTCCGCCGACGCGTTCAGCGCCAGCACCCGCAGCGCCGCGCACCGCACCTCGACCGCCGGGTCGTCCACCGCCCCGGCCGCCGCCGCCACCGCCTCGACACCGCCCACGCTCTCGTACACCGACAGCGCGTAGGCCCGCTCCTCGGGCTCCGACCGCGGGCTGCCGAGCGTCCGCTCCAGGCTGTTCCGCACCGGACCCGACGCCTCGAACCCCTTCGGGGGCCCGCCCGCCGTCTCGCCCGCGGGCCGGCGGAAGAACCGCGACCCCGGCGGCACCGGCATCCCGTCCATCCACCGCGAGGAGTCCGGCGGACCGTCGTCGTCCACCCCCTCGGCGAGGAACGTCTTCTTCTCGAGGACCACGAGCGCCTGGCCCTCCCGCAGCGTGAACTTCCGCTCGAGCGAGTTCCGCACCGGCCCGCCCGAGGCCACCTCGACCGGCCCCTTCCGCGCGAACACCACCTGGACCGCGGGAGGAGGGGGGGGAAGGGGGCGGCCCGGGTCTACCCCGTCGCGCCGGGCCGCCGCCCAGGAACCGAGCCAGGAGGAGCCCCCGTCCCGGGAGCCGCCCCCCTCGGGGGCGCGGGAGGAGATCTCCGCTTCGCCGCCGGCGGGCACCGTCACGAGCCCCGCGGGCGTCTCGATGGTGAGGGAGCGGCCGCCGCCGGCGTAGGCCGTGACGGCGCCGTCGGAGAGGGCGGCCTCGCCCGGTCGGCCGACGGCGAGCCAGGTAGAGGGACCGGCTTCGAGCCGGCCCCCCTCCGGCATCCGTGCGGAGAAGGAGGACGGGACGGGAGAGTGCAGGAGCTCCCCCGCGGAGGTGGGAACGGCGGCGTCCTTCGCGACCCACACGCTGCCCGCGAGGGCGCCGTCGAAGGCGCCGGACCAGCGCAGGATCCCGCCGTCGCGGGCGGCGACGGAACCCCTCGAGACTTCGACCACGGGCCCGGGCCCCGGGCCGGGGACGGTCGTCCCCGGGTCGGAGGCGAGCCACATCCAGGCCGCGGCCGCGGCGGCCGCGGCGGCGATGCCCGCCCAGGCGGGGCGGGGGAGGCGGAGGAGGCGGCCCTTCGGCGGGGCCGCGGGGGGGGAGGCCGCCGGGGCGTCGTCGTCCACGCCGCGGGAGCGGGTGCCCCGGGAGGAGGTCCCCGAGGAGGCCTCCCACGTCTTCGGGGGGGGCGGGGGGGCGTCGTCGTCCACGCCTCTCGCCTGTCCCTGGGCCGGGGGGGCGTCGTCGTCCACGCCTCTGGCCTGGCCCTGGGCCGGGGGGGCGTCGTCGTCGACGCCTCTCGCCTGGCCTTCGGCCGGAGGGGCGTCGTCGTCCACGCCTCTCGCCTGCCCCTCGGCCGGGGGGGCGTCGTCGTCCACGCCCTCCGACCGGGCCGGATCGGCCGCGATCCTCGCCATGACGCGGGCCGTGAACCCCTCGGAGGGCCGGAGCCCGGCCTTCCCCGGGGGGGCGTCGTTCAGGATGAAGAGGCCCACCCCCAGGGCTGCCCGGTCGACGGCATCCCGGCAAACCCCACAGGAGGGGAGGTGGGCCTCTACTCGATTCCGTTCCTCGACGGAGCACTCCCCGTCGAGCCAGGCCTCGAGCAGCGGACGCGGAAGCCCGCAGTCAGCCACCGGATCCCCCTACCCCGTAGGGGTCCGCGGCCGACGACCGGTGCTTCTTCCGCTGCTCGAGGAGCCTGGCGAATTCCTCGATGAGACCGTGGCGGCGGAGAGTCGATTCGATGGAGGTGCGGGCCTCGACCAGCCGGTCCCGGACCGTGGAGACCGAGACCCCCAGCCGCTCCGCGATCTCGGCGTAGGACAACCCGTCCTCGTGCTTCCACCGCAGGAGGTCGAGCTGGGGCTCGGGGATGTCCCCGAAGGCGTTCTCCAGGTCCTGCCAGAGACCGACCGGGACCGTGGGCGCCTCGGGGTCGAGGAGCAGCCGGTCCAGGGGGGTCTCGACGTACTTCACGCGCAGCCTCCGGAGCCGGCTGAGGGCCCGGTTCTCGGCGATGCGCAGGATCCAGCCCGGGAAGGTGGCCGGGTCCCGGAGGGTGTGGAGGGCCTTCCAGGCCCGGACGAAGGTGTCCGCCGCGACCTCCTCGGAGTCCCGGTGGTCGCGGAGGCGGCGGGCGGCGACGCGGAGGACGGGGGCCTGCCAGCGATCCACGAGCGCCGCGAAGGCCCGTTGGGCCTCCGGTCCCGCCCCCTGCTGGGCTGCCCGGACGAGTTCCTCGTCTTCCTTCGCCACTTGCCCTTCGTCATTCCACCCTCCTGCCAGTGAAGACCCCGGCAGGGGGGGATTCAGGCGGCGGAAAACCGGGGATTCTGCCCGAGGGGGGTGGGGACAGGTTGTGGAAAACCGGCCTACTGCAGATAAGTCCCTGTTATACAAGGCATTACGACGAAATCCCGCGGGCGACCGGAGGCCGTGATCGGTGCCCTTCACCGACCCCGGGACCTTCGACTACGGTCCAGATTCGGTCCGTGACCCTCACCGCTCTCCCGGGTACCGGTTGGCGCGCCCCGGGAGCAGGGGATGCTGCCGCTCCGGGGCCGAGAGAGAGACCAGCCGAAGTCCCGGCGCCGGGTCGGTGAGGAGGCGATCCCCTTCCCTGGGGGCGACCTCGTCGCCGATGTGGACCAGGTTCAGGCCCCTGAACAGGTAGAGGGTCCGTCGCTGCCCCTCCTCGTCCATCACGGTCCAGGAGCCGGCCACCCCCCCTTCGAACTCGACCACCGTGGGGCGGACGGCGGGGAGGTCCACGGTGAGGGTCTCTCCCCTGACCGCGTCCCCCTCCATCGGGGGGGTGAGGGTCGCGGGGTCCAGGAACCGGAAGCGGTGGTGTCCGGGCTTCACCATGACGCGAGGGGCCGCCGGTTCCACGAGTCGAATCGCCAGGATGTCGTCGTTCCCATCGAGGAAGCAGAGGAACCCGGTACCGTCGCCAGGGGAGTCCCGGGGGACGCGGATCCACGCGGGATCCCCCAGTTCGGCCTCGACACGGACGATCTCCCCCGGGGACCGGATGGTCAACTCGGACTCGAAGTACCCCCTCCCCTCCCCTTCGACCTCGATGCGGTAGTCGCCCTCGGAGAGACCATCGCCCAGGCGCAGCTCCCCGTCCCCTCCCCTCACGGAGAGGCTGCCTGCCACCTCCCCCGTGAACCGCCTCCTCAGAGTCATGCGGATGATACCGTTCGG
>JAKLKS010000449.1 GCA_023150535.1 Planctomycetota bacterium | reverse complement strand
GACGCCGGCCTCCTCCAGCAGCTTCACCTGGGCCTGCCGGGCGGTCATCCCGGTGCCGGTGATGTTGGGGAAGGCGTAGAAGGCGCCGCCCGGCTCGACGCAGGCGAGGCCCGGGGTCTGGTTGAGCGCGCCGACAATGTAGCGCCGGCGCTCGTCGAACGCCTTGACCATGCGGTCGACCGCGTCCTGCGGCCCCTTCAGCGCGGCGATGCCGGCCCATTGCGAGGCGGCGTTGACGCAGGAATGGCAGTTGACCGCCAGCCGCGTGGCGCCCTCGATCATGGCGCCCGGCCACAGCGCGTAGCCGACGCGCCAGCCGGTCATGGCGTAGGTCTTGGAGAAGCCGTCGAGCAGGATCAGCCGGTCGCGCAGGGACTCGTAGCCGAGCAGCGAGACGTGCTCGTTGCCGTCGTAGACGATGCGGCCATAGATCTCGTCGCTCATGACGACCACGTCGGGGAACTTCTCCAGCCCCCTGGCCAGCTTGTCGATCTCGGCGCGCGGCGTGACGCCGCCGGTCGGGTTGGCGGGGCTGTTGATGATGATGAGGCGCGTCCTCGGCGTGACCAGCGCCAGGAGGTCCTCGGCGCGGAACGCGAAGCCGTTCTTCTCGAGCAGCGGCAGCGCCACTGGCGTGGCGCCGGTCCAGCGGATGACCGACTCGTAGATCGGGAAGCCGGGGTTGGGATAGACGATCTCGGCGCCTTTCTCGCCCAGCATGGCGATGGCGAAGAACATCGTCACCTTGCCGCCGGGCACCACCAGGATGCGGCCGGGGTCGACCGCGACGCGGTAGCGCTTCTGCCATTCCTCGGCGATCGCCTCGCGCAGCGGCAGGATGCCGTTGGCGGGCGTGTAGCCGTGATGCCCGTCGCGCAGCGCCTTGGCCGC
>JAKLKS010000448.1 GCA_023150535.1 Planctomycetota bacterium | reverse complement strand
CGCAGCGACGCCTCGCGGGCCCTGCAGCACGCGGTGTTCTGGGGCCTCGGCGCCGACGGCACGGTGTCGGCCAACAAGAACTCGATCAAGATCGTCGGCGAATCCACCGCGCTGCAGGCCCAGGGCTACTTCGTGTACGACTCGAAGAAGTCCGGCGCCGTCACCGTGTCGCACCTGCGCTTCGGCGAGGCGCCGATTCGCTCGAGCTACCTCGTGGAGGAGGGCATGGCCGGCTTCGTGGCCTGCCACCAGACGGTGTTCGTCGAGCGCTACGACCTGCTCGCCCACGCCGCGCCGGGCGGGGTCTTCCTGCTCAACACGCCCGAGCCGGCCGATGCCGTGTGGGCCAGCCTGCCCGCCAAGATGCAGGCCGGCATCCGCGAGCGCGGCCTCAAGCTGTGGGTGATCGACGCCTACCGCGTGGCCCAGGACGCGGGCATGGGGCGGCGCATCAACACCATCATGCAGACCTGCTTCTTCGCGATCTCCGGCATCCTGCCCCACGATGAGGCGGTCGCCGCGATCAAGAAGGCCGTCGACAAGACCTATGGCAGGAAGAGCAAGCGCCTGGCCGACCTCAACCACCGCGCCATCGAGATGACCCTCGCCAACCTGCACGAGGCGGTGGTCGGTGAAGCCACGGGTGCCGCGCCGATCCAGCTGAACGCCCCGGAAGGCCTGCCCGACTTCGTGCGCGACTTCACCCTGCCGATCTACCGCGGCGAGGGCAACCGCCTGCCGGTGTCGGCGATGCCCGTCGATGGCAGCTTCCCCACCGGCACCGCCAAGTTTGAAAAGCGCAACATCGCGCTGGAGATCCCCGAGTGGATTGAAGACCTGTGCACCCAGTGCGGCAAGTGCGTGTTCGTCTGCCCGCACTCGGCGATCCGCGCCCGCGCCTTCCCGGCCGACG
>JAKLKS010000447.1:304-925 GCA_023150535.1 Planctomycetota bacterium | reverse complement strand
AGGGGGAGTCCTGCGGCTACACGGGGACGCTCGCCACCTGCGACAAGACGCTCGCCGACTGCAAGCGCCACTTCGCCGGCGAGCCGCTCCGCTTCGGGGCGTTCCCGACTTCGGCCGACGCCCGGGCGCTGAGGGTCTGACCCGTGGCGGGCAAGTCCTTCGGCTACATCCTGGGCGGCCTCCAGATCGTCGTGGGCGCCGTCCTCACCGCGGTCGGGCTCGGCGCGATCGGCGTTCCCCTCATCATCTCCGGCGCCGGGACCATCGCCGGGACCGCCCTCACCCCGAACCCGCCCCGCCAGAAGAACCTCCGCGACTCCCCCACCTACGGCATCGACCAGTTCGACAACCCCCGGGGGCCCGACGCATTCCTCCCCCTCGTCTACGGGGTCCACCGCGTCAAGCCCGCGGTCATCGCAGAGAGCGTCCACAGCATCGCCGAGAACAACAGCCCCGGCGTCGACGCGCAGAAGAAGCAGGGCGTCCGCTGGCTCGGCGCCCTCGAGGGGGAGATCGAGGCCATCGAGGACATCGAGATCAACGACCGCAAGGTCCTCTCCGATCTCCAGGCGGACCAGGCGCTCGGCACGGGGAACGGCACGCGGAAGGTGTTCACCTTCC
>JAKLKS010000447.1:0-294 GCA_023150535.1 Planctomycetota bacterium | reverse complement strand
CACCCCGAGGCCGAGCAGCCCCGCCGTGCGGGGACCTACAAGTGGGGCGCGCAGAAGCTCACCCGCTACAAGGTGCGCCTCAAGTTCGTGACGCGACCCCCGACCGGCTTCACGGTCAAGGTCGCCTACGACTACCTCGGCGCGGACGGGCTCGCGTTCACGCAGGATCTCAAGGGCAACACGAAGGCCGTCTTCGGATCCGCCCCCGCCAACAACGCCAAGGTCTCCGCCACCTACCGGACGACCCCCTTCCCGGGGCTCCGCATCCAGACGCGCCTCGGCACCCTCGACCAG
>JAKLKS010000446.1:650-954 GCA_023150535.1 Planctomycetota bacterium | reverse complement strand
ATCCCGCGGGGGAGATGAAGCACGGCCCGATCGCCCTCATCGATCCGGAGATGCCCGTCGTCGGGCTGGTTCCGAAGGACGGGCTCTACGAGAAGGTTTCCTCCAATCTCAGGGAAGTGAAGGCCCGCGATGGCGTCCTGATCGCCGTCGTCAACGAGGGGGACACCGAGGTGAAGTCCTTCGCCGACGAGGTTCTGGAACTCCCCGCGATTCACCCGGCGCTCCAGCCCGTGGTCTCGGTGATCCCGCTCCAGCTTCTCGCGTATCACGAGGCCCGGCGGCGCGGTTGTGACGTCGACCAGCC
>JAKLKS010000446.1:359-623 GCA_023150535.1 Planctomycetota bacterium | reverse complement strand
GTCTCTCACGGGACGGGTCCCATCCTCGTCCTGGCCGGCGCGGGCTCGGGCAAGACGCGGGTCTTGACGCGGAGGCTCGCGTTTCTCGTGGCGGAGGGGGTACCGGAGGAGGCGATCCTCGCCCTCACCTTCACCAACAAGGCCGCCGGCGAGATGAAGGAGCGCGTCTTTCACTTGATCGCGAGCCACAGGCCTCGCTCCTTCGTCGGGACCTTTCACTCCTTTGGCGTGAGGTTTCTCAGACGGTTCGCCACGGAGGCGGGC
>JAKLKS010000446.1:0-349 GCA_023150535.1 Planctomycetota bacterium | reverse complement strand
CCTTCACCGTCTTCGACGCGGATGACCAGCTCTCCCTGGTCAAGCAGTCGATCAAGGCCTGCGGCTACGACGACAAGGCCTTCGCGCCGCGCGCGATCCAGTCGAAGATCTCGCACGCGAAGAACTCGTCGACGCCCATCGAGTCCTACCCGAAGATCTACGGGGAGTTCTTCGGGTCGCGCCTGGCCGAGGTGCACAAGGCCTACCAGAAGGGCCTGGCGGCCTCCTCGGCTCTCGACTTCGACGACCTCCTCCTGTGGCCCGTCAAGCTGCTGAAGGAAAAGCCGGAGATCCTCGCGCTGATGCGGCGGAGCCTCGAGCACATCCTCGTCGACGAGTACCAGGACAC
>JAKLKS010000445.1:340-962 GCA_023150535.1 Planctomycetota bacterium | reverse complement strand
GACGCAGCCAGCGTACTCGGCCAAGAAGCGCTCCAGCCAGGCCACGCTCTCGGCGTCGAGGTGGTTGGTGGGCTCGTCGAGCAGGAGCAGGTCGGGCTTCTCTAAGAGCAGGCGGCACAGGGCCACGCGGCGGCGCTCACCGCCGGAGAGGTTCTTGACCGCCCAGTCGGCGGGGGGGACACGCAGGGCGTCCATGGCGACGTCGAGGGTGCGGTCCATCTCCCAGGCGCCGGCGGCGTCGATCTTGTCTTGCAGCTCGGCCTGGCGGGTGATGAGGCGGTCCATCTCATCATCGGTGATGTCTTCGCCCATGCGGTTGGAGACGGCGTCGAACTCCAAGAGCAGCTCACGCCAGTGCTTGAGGCCCAGCTCGACGTTGCCGCGCACGTCCAGGCTCTCATCGAGCTTGGGCTCTTGGGGCAAGAAGCCCACGCTAGAGCCGGGCTTGAGGATCATCTGGCCGTTGTACTCGGTGTCTTGGCCCGACATCAGGCGCAGGAGCGTAGACTTGCCCGAGCCGTTGTGGCCGATGACGCCGATCTTGGCGTCGGGGTAGAACGAGAGCCAGGTCGGGTCGAGGATCTTGCGGCCCGAGGGAAGAATCTTTTCGCAGCCGATCATC
>JAKLKS010000445.1:0-330 GCA_023150535.1 Planctomycetota bacterium | reverse complement strand
GGACCTCCGTGAAGGCCCCCTCTCTACCCCGGGTCCAGATCCTCGGCCACGGGCAGACCGCCATGATTCAGATCGCCGTCGAAGGCCCAGCGACCCTTCCGCCAAGGCGCGCGCACGGCCGGGGTGAGGAGCTGCAGGTATCGTTCGCGCGGGAGCTCTTGGGCCCCGAAGCGGTGCAGGTGATCGGTGTAGACCTGGGAGTCGATGAGCGTGAACCCCCAGCGCCGGAGCTGCACCACGAGCGCCGTGAACGCGACCTTGGAGGCGTCAGGCGCCAGGGCGAACATCGACTCGCCGAAGTACACGTCCCCCAGACCGACCCCGTAGAGC
>JAKLKS010000444.1 GCA_023150535.1 Planctomycetota bacterium | reverse complement strand
CGACGTCTCCCCCGCGGAGCTCGTCGCCAACCCGAAGAACTGGCGCGGTCACCCGCCGGCGCAGCAGGCGGCGCTCGCGGGCCTTCTCGATCAGGTCGGCTGGGTCCAGGACGTGGTCGTCAACAAGCGGAGCGGCCACCTCGTGGACGGCCACCTCCGCGTCGAGATCGCCCGCGCCCGCGGCGAGGCCGCGGTCCCTGTGGTCTACGTGGACCTCGATGAGGCCGAGGAGGCGCTCGTGCTAGCCTCCCTCGACCCGCTCGCGGGGATGGCCACCGCGGACCCTGAGAAGCTCGAGGCGCTCCTACGCGAGGCCTCGGTCAGCGACGCGGCGCTCCGGACGATGCTGGAGGAGCTCGCGCAGCGCTCGGGCATCGGGGCCGAGGCGAAGGACGGGCTCACCGACCCCGACGATGTTCCGGAGCCTCCGGAGAAGGCCACCACCCAGCGCGGCGACCTCTGGATCCTCGGCGACCACCGGCTCCTCTGCGGCGACTCGGGGAGCCCTGCCGACCTCGACCGGCTCCTCGATGGCGGCCCCGTCCACCTCCTGAACACCGACCCGCCCTACAACGTCCGCGTCGAGCCGCGATCGAACAACGCCATCGCCGCGGGGCTCTCTTCGTTCCAGGGAACGATGCACCACCAGGCGGCCGACCTCGACCGCCACCCGGAGAAGAGCAAGCCGACACACCGGAAGATGCGCGCGAAGGACCGCCCCCTCGAGAACGACTTCATGTCGGACGAGGCCTTCCGCGAGAAGCTGCGCGCGTGGTTCGGGAACGCCGCTCGCGTGCTCCTCCCGGGGCGGGGGTTCTTCATCTGGGGCGGGTACAGCAACATCGCGAACTACCCCCCCGCCCTCGTCGAGGCCGGCCTCTACTTCAGCCAGGCCATCATCTGGGTGAAGGAGCACCCCGTCCTCACGCGCAAGGACTTCATGGGGAACCACGAGTGGGCGTTCT
>JAKLKS010000443.1:712-967 GCA_023150535.1 Planctomycetota bacterium | reverse complement strand
TGCTTCGTCATGGTGCTCGCGTGGTCGCGCGGGCTCTTCGCGCGCTTCTATCTCGACCAGCATCTGGAGACCTTCTTCGACGGTCACGTGCGCGCCTTCGAGGCCTTCGGCGGCACGCCCCGCGTGGTGCTGTACGACAACCTCAAGTCGGCGGTCATCGAGCGTCACGGCGACGCCATCCACTTCAACGACCAGCTCCTCGACTTCGCCGCCACCCTCCGCTACGAGCCGCGGCCGGTCGCCCCCTACCGCGGC
>JAKLKS010000443.1:0-702 GCA_023150535.1 Planctomycetota bacterium | reverse complement strand
GCTCCGAGAAGGGCCGGGTCGAGCGCGCCATCCGCTACATCCGCGACAACTTCTGGCCCGCCCGGACCTTCAAGGGCCTCGCCGATCTCAACGCCCAGGCCGACGCCTGGTGCGCACAGGAGGGCCAGGTCCGCCGCTGCCCGGGCGACCGCACCATCACCGTCACCCTGGCCTTCGAGGAGGAGCAGCCGCGTCTGCTGCCCCTGCCCGACGACCCGGTCATCCCCGAGGACCGGCTCCTCGTCTCCGTCGGCAAGACCCCCTACGTCCGCTTCGACCGCAACGACTACTCGGTCCCCCACGACCGGGTCCGCCGCGCCCTCGTCGTCCTGGCCACCCCCACCCGCGTGCGGATCCTCGATGGTGCGACAACCGTCGCGGAGCACGAGCGCTGCTGGGGCAAGGGCCGCCAGGTCGAAGACCCCGCCCACATCACGGCCCTGGTCGAAGAGAAGCACCACGCCCGACAGGCCCGCGGGGTGGATCGGGTCGTCGCGGCCGTCCCGCGCGTCGAAGCGCTGCTCTGCCGCGTCGCCGAGCGCGGCGGTGCGCTGGGCTCCACCGTCGCCGCCCTCGGTCGCCTGCTCGACATGTACGGTGCCGCCGAGCTGGCCGTCGCAGTCGACGAGGCCATGGCCGCCGATGCGCCCCACCTGCACGGCATCCGCCAGGTCCTCGACCGCCGGCGCGCCGCGCAGGGCA
>JAKLKS010000442.1 GCA_023150535.1 Planctomycetota bacterium | reverse complement strand
GGGCGGAAGCGCATTCACTGGGATTTCCCTTTGGCGGCAGCAGGAGAGTCGCCGCGGTGGCAGTGAACTGGAGATCACTGACAGTGAAGTGGCTGGGTGATGTTCCCACAACGGTTTGGGATTTTCTTTAGTGGGGTAAGCCATGCTGGGTGAGTCGATAACGCATTATCGGATTGAGAGCAAACTTGGCGAAGGCGGGATGGGGGTGGTCTACAAGGCCTTTGACACCCGCCTCCTGCGTCCCGTCGCTCTCAAAATCCTCCCACCCCATCTCGTCACCGACGAGAAAAGCCTTTTCCGCTTCACCCAGGAAGCGCAAGCCGCCTCGGCGTTGAATCATCCCAATATTTGCACCATTCACGACATTGACGAACAGGATGGCATTCACTTCATCGTCATGGAATTCGTGGAAGGCGAGACCCTGCGCCAGACGTTGGAGCGCCGTGGGCCGCTGCCCGAACCGGAAGTCATTGCCCTCGGCATGAAAGTCGCGGATGCCTTGCAAGCCGCGCATACCAAGGGCATCATCCACCGCGACCTCAAGCCGGAGAATATCATGATCTCCCGCGAGGGCTATGTCAAGGTGATGGATTTTGGGTTGGCCAAGTTGAAAACGAGCGAAGCCGACGCAAACACGGCTTCGCCGGCTGAGGAATCTCGCTTTGCGGCATCCAACCTATTGAAGTCCTCCGCCAATTCCTTGCAGGGCACGGCGGCCTATATGTCACCCGAACAAATCGAAAAGCAGACGGTCGATCACCGCAGCGATATTTTCTCGCTCGGCATCGTGCTTTATGAAATGGCTTTTGGCGCCATGCCGTTCAAAGGCACTTCGAACGTCGAGGTCATGCAAGCCATCCTGCGGGACGCGCCGGAATTTGTGGGTGGCGGCAAACGCCAAATATCGGCATCAACCCTCAGCACGATCCGACGCGCGCTCAACAAACACCCGCAGGATCGTTTCCAGACCATGGAAGCCCT
>JAKLKS010000441.1 GCA_023150535.1 Planctomycetota bacterium | reverse complement strand
TGCTCTGCTGAAAGGCCTCAAGTGTGAGTGACTGCGAGCCGATTCGAATGGCATGGACCTCGGAGGCATGCCATGCGGACCATGACGCGGTCGGTGCTGGATGTGGCGCGGGAGGCGATGTCCGCGGCCAGGAAGGCCCTGCCTCCCTACTCGCGCCCCAACTCCCCGCACCTCTACACGCAGCACCAGCTCTTTGCGATGCTCGTCGTGCGGGAGTTCCTCTGCATGGACTACCGCACGCTGACCAAGACGCTGGAGGAGTGGTCGGACCTGCGCGAGGTGCTCGAGCTCAAACGCGTGCCGCATCACACGACCCTCGTGGTCGCCCATCGACGGCTTCTCGAAGGGGGGGCTTTACCTCCCTTCTCGGTGCCGTCGTCGCCATCGCCGGCCGACGCGGCCTGATCGGCGGCGACGGGGTCATCGACGCCACGGGCTTCGAGCCCCACCACGTCAGCGGCTACTACGCCCTGCGCAGCGGCCAGCCGCCCTTCGCCTGCCGCCCCTGGGCGAAGCTCACCAACGTCGCCTTCACCGAGAGCCATCTCATCGTCGCGGCGACCGTGACGCGGGGCCCCTCCAACGACTCGCCGCAGTTCGTCCCCGCCGTGCGGCAGGCGACCGATCTCGTGGGACTCGACGGCCTGCTCTGCGACGGGGCCTACGACAGCGAGGCCAACCACCGCGTCGCGCGCGAGGAGTGCGGCGTGCGCTGTACGGTCATCCCCGTCAACTTCCGCGGCCACCGTCCACCGGGAGGACCTTCGGGACGCTACCGACGCCAGATGCACCGGCGCTTCCCGCGCCGCCGCTACGGCCAGCGCTGGCAGGGCGAGAGCGTCTTCTCCCGCATGAAGCGCCGCCTCGGCTCGACGCTCCGCGCCCGCTCCGTCGCCGCCCAGGAGCGCGAGTGCCTCCTCAAGGTCCTCACGCACAACCTGATGCTCCTCGGAGCGGCGGCATGACCCTTTCAGCAGAGCA
>JAKLKS010000440.1 GCA_023150535.1 Planctomycetota bacterium | reverse complement strand
GCCGGTGAAGGCGCGGACCGTCGCGCGCACCCCGTCGAGGATCGCTTCGGGCTCCCGGTCGGCGGCGGCCTTCAGCGCATCCGCCAGGCGCTCGGGGCCGAACAGCTCCCCATCGGCCCCCCTCGCCTCCGTCACGCCGTCGGTGTAGAGCAGGAGCGCGTCGCCCCGCTCGAGCCTGAGCGGCGCTCCGGGGCCGCACGGCTCGCCGGGCAGGATGCCGAGGATCCGGCCCGTCCGTTCGAGCAGCCTCACGCTCCGGTCGCCTGCGCGGAAGAGCATCGGCGGGTTGTGACCCGCGTTGCACCATTCCATCCGGCCGTCCTTCGGGTCGATGAACGCGGCGAAGAGGCTCAGGAACTTCCCGTCCGCCATGTCGGGCACGAGCGCGTCGTTCATGAGCGCGAGCGCGCGGTCGAGCCACGGCGCCGTCTTCGCGAACGCGCGCAGGAAGGCGCGCGCCTCCGCCATCACGAGCGCCGCCTGGAGCCCGTGGCCGCTGACGTCGCCGATCGCGATGCCGATCCGCCCCTCCGGCAGCGGCGAGAGCACGTCGTAGTAGTCCCCCGTCGCGTCCTCGCAGAGCTCGTTCATCCCGGCCACGTGGAGGCCGTTCTCGCGCAGCGTCATCCGCTCCGGCTGGAGCTGCCGCTGGACGCCCTGCGCGAGCTTCACCTCGCGGTCGTACCGCTCCTTCTCGAGCGCGGATGAGTGGAGCCGCGCGTTCTCGACCGCGAGCGCCGCATGGATCGAGAGGCCCTCGAGGTAGCGCTCGTCCTCCTCGTCGAAGAGCCCCCCGTGCTTGTTCAGCAGCTGGAAGACGCCCACGATCCCGCCCGCCCGGTTCCGGATCGGCGCGGTGAGGACCGTGCGCGTGCGGTAGCCGCTCTTCGCGTCCCAGCTCCGGTCGAAACGCGGGTCCTCGTACGCGTCCTCGATCCGGCCGAGCGAGAACGCGTCGACCGACGGCGCGCGGTCGAGGAGCGAGCCGAACCGCTCGAAGTCGATGCGGCCCGCGGCGAACGCGCCGAGCATCGCCTTCTCGGGCGGGCCATCCTGCCCCGCGGC
>JAKLKS010000043.1 GCA_023150535.1 Planctomycetota bacterium | reverse complement strand
CACAGCATCGAGGTCCTCGTCCCCTTCCTCCGCGTCCTCCTGCCCCGGGCCCGGATCCTGCCGGTCATCGTCCCCCCCGGCCGCGGCGCCGCGACGGGGGCGGCGGCGCGGCGGGCCTGCGACGCCCTCGGCCGGCGCTCCGTCGCCCTGGGCTCCACGGATCTCACCCACTACGGCGCCCGGTACGGCTTCGAGCCCCGGGGCCGGGGGGCGGAGGCCCACCGCTGGTCCAGGGAGGAGAACGATCGGGACTTCCTCCTCCGCGCCCTGGCCCTGGACCCCGCGGGCATGGAGGCCTCGGCGCGGTCGCGGCGCAACGCCTGCGGCCCCGGAGCGGCGGCCGCGGCCGCCGCCTTCGCGGCGGAGGCCGGGGCCGACCGCGGGCTCCTCCTCGCCCACACCACCTCGGCCGAGGCGATGGGGGACGCCTCCCCGGACCTCTGGGTCGGCTACGCCGCCCTCCTCTTCCTCGCGGGCCGCCCCCCGGGGAAGGGGTGAGTTCCCCCGTCCCAAGTCGAAAAACCACAACAGGTTGTGGCCCCTCCCCCGGATCCTGTCCCTGGCCCGTCGTAGGATTCCGGCGCCGAGGGAGGCCCCGCCGGAGACGACCCCGGAGCGGCCGCCGCGGCAAGGGAGGCGAACATGGCGGACCTTCGCGACCTCGGACGGGAGATGCCCATCGCCCTGTGCCTGGTCCTCGTCATGGTGATCGCCCTGCTCGTCTGAGTCCTCTCCCTCCGCCGGGGGCCCACGCCGCCGGCGTCCCTTCCTGACAACGGCCCGTTACAGCCGACCCGCTCCCGCGGCCCGATCGTTTCCTCCCCGAAGCCCTCCCCGGGTCCTCCCCTGCCGGTTCCCCCCGCGTGCCCGCGGCATGGCGCTTGCGCGTCCCCTGGTGTCCACAGCGGTTAGTATTCGAGGGAGGCGCCCATGCCGGGACCGGTGGCAGGAGGATCCATGGAGACGGAGATCGTCTTCTGCGAGCGCTGCGGGGTCTCCATCCCCGAGCACGAGATCGCGGCCTCCCGACAGGCCTCCGGCGGAAGGGACCTCTGTCCCACCTGCCTCGCCCCCTCCACGGGGGCGGGGGGGGACCTCCGGCTCTACTTCTGCGAGAACTGCCGGGTCTCCATCGCGGTCTCCGACGTCCTGACGGGGGAGGCCCGTCCCGAGGGGTCGGGGTACCTCTGCGGCGTCTGCTCCCACGGGACCCCCGCGGAGAGGGTGGCGCGGCGCACCGCCGTCGAGCGGGAGATGGCCGCCGCCCCCCCGGGCGCCCCCCCGGCCCGCGGCCACGCCCCCCTCTACTTCTGCGACGCCTGCAACGCCTCCATCCCCGCCGCCTCCGTCGCCACGGGGCGGGCCGTGGTCGAGGGGGGGAGGACCTGGTGCGAACTCTGCCGCCCCCTCCACGCCCGCGGCGGCGGCGGCGGGGCGGGCTGGGTGCCGGTCCTCGCCGCGGCCCTCCTGGCCGCCGGTGCGACGGCCGCCGGCATGGTCGCCTGGAGCCGCATCGAGAAGCAGCGCGAGGCCTCGGCGGCGAAGGCCGGCCGGGAGGATCCCCTCGACCAGGTCCGGCGGGACGTCCGCGCGGCCCGGGAGGACGCCGGCATCGCCCGGGGAGAGGTCGCCGACCGGATGGACCGCGTCGAGAAGGACCTCGACCGCCGCATCGAGGCGCTCCGGGGCGAGGTGAGGGGTCTGCGGGAGGCGTCGGAGAAGGCGGCCGCCCTCTCGGGCGCCGCGGGGACCGAACGGGTGGGCCGGCTGGAGACGAAGCTGGCCGATCTCGAGGAGGAGATCTCCACGGGGCTCCAGGCCCTGGTGGAACGGGTGGACAGGGTCGCCGAGAGGGCGGCCGCGCCCCCTTCCGGGGCCGAACCCGCGGCTCCCGCCGCCCCCCCGGCCCCCCCCGCGGAGGGGGAGGCTCCGGCGGGCGCGGAGGGAGGCGCGGCCCCCGGACCGGCCGGGCTCACGCCCGAGGCGGCGAGGACCGTGGCCCTCCTCAAGGACAGGGCGGCCGAATCCCGCTTCGCCGCGGCCATCGAGCTCGGGAAGCTGGGGGATAAGGCCGCCTGGCCCCACCTCGTGGAGGCGCTCCGCTCCGACGAGGACCCCTTCGTGCGCCGCGCCTGCTGCCGATCCCTCGGCGAGCTGAAGGCCTTCGAGGCCTTCCCCGACCTCGTCACCGCGCTCTCCGACGGCGAGGAGTACGTGGCGAAGCAGGCCTCCATGGTCATCCGCGAGATGGCGGGCCAGGACTTCGGCTACAAGCAGAACCAGCCCCGGGGGGAGCGGAAGAAGGTCGCCGACCGGGCCCGGAAGTGGTGGGAGGAGAACCGGGAGCGGCTCGCCCCGGGGGCGAAGTAGCTCCCCGGGACGACCAGGGCGCTCCCCGGGACGCCTAGGACTTCCGGCAGTAGAGCAGCAGGTCGGCCCGCTCCTCGCCCGTCTCCGGGTCGGGGGCCACGGGGTACTGGCGCCGCCCGACGATCTCCAGCCCGGCCCGCAGGACCTCGCCCATGACCTCGCCCCCCTCGTAGACGAGGAGGTCGTCCTGGACCTTCCGCCGCCGGCGGGTCGCCTTGGCCTTGCGGCCCACGCCGACCTGGGTGGCGTTCATGAGGAACACCCCTCCCGGGAGGAGGAGGCGGCGCACGAGGTCGAGGAAGCGGCGGCGCTCCCTCTCCCCCTTCACCGGGTCCATGGAGCGGAAGAACCCGCGGTCCGAGGCGAGGCCGAAGGACTCGGCGGGGAGGAGCGTCGCGCTCTCGTAGACGTCCCCGATCATGAAGTCCACGTCCTTGCTGTTGAGCCAGGCGCGCTCCCGGGCGAGGCCGATGGAGTTGCGGTCGGAATCGAGCCCCGTGACCCGGTAGCCCCGCTCGGAGAGGTAGACCGCCTCCTCCCCCTTGCCGCAGCCGAAGACCGCCGCGCGGCAGTTGCGGGGGACGAAGTCCAGGGACATGAAGTCCCGGAGGTAGGTGTAGTCGTAGTCCCCCTCGGGGAAGCGGGGGCCGAAGCGGAGGGCGGCCGGGCGGGACGCGAGGGCCGCACCCGCGGCGGAGGCGGCGGGGGCGCCGAGGGACGGGGACGCGGCGAGGTCCAGGGGGGGGGCGAGGCGGGAGGGCACCACGGAGGAGACCCCCGGGGAGACGGCCCCGGCCGCGGAACGGGCCGGCTCGGACCGACGGGAGGCCGGCCGGGCGGCGGGGCGGGCGGGAGAGGCGGCCCGGGCCCGGGCGGGGGTGGCGGCGAGCCTGCGGGAGGCGGGCCTGCCCTTCCCCTTCGGTGCGGTGCGCGGCTTGTCGCGGTTCACGGTCTTCCAGCCTCCCGGAAGGAGAGGGCACCGGAACACCGGGGCTCCTCCGCCCTTCCCGATGGACTCCCTTCCCACCAGCCTCGGGACCCATCCTCTGCCAAAATTGCGCGGTCGCTTCCCGCGGGCAAAGGATTGTACCTCGGGAGCCCCCTCGGAACCAACGGAATTGCCCCCGGTGGGGGGGGGCGGGGCCCGGGCCGATGGGCAATCGGTCCGGGAGGTGAATTTGTAACATATTGTTGTTGAATTGTTTACGTCACCTGCCGGGGGATGATCCAGGGCCCCGCCGGGTGTCCGAGGGCCCTGTACAATCCGTCGACAGGGAGTCCGGGGCCGGCCCCTCCCCCCGGTGGTCCGCCTCCCCCTCCCTCCTCCCTAGGGGGTGCGGTAGAGCCGGTACCGCCGGTAGGGGCGCCCGCCGATGGTCTCGATGGCCCGGCCGATGGCGACGTTCCGCTCCAGGGTCCAGGAGCACTCCGCGGAGAGGTACCCGAGAGGGGGGCCCCTGCGGACGGTCTCGAGGTAGAGGGCCGCCTCGATCCCCTGGTTGCGGGCCTCGGGCAGGACCCCGAGGGCGACCACCCTCACCCGGTCGATGCGCCGGGAGTACCAGAGGGCCTTCGCCCAGCCGAAGGGGAGGAGCGACCCGCCGAGGTGGATCAGGACCCGGTTGAAGTCGGGGAGCGCGAGGGAGAAGCCCAGGGGCTTCCCCTCCCGCTCCGCCAGGAACACCATCCGGGGGTCGAGGATGCGGCGGAGGTCCTCGGCGGAGAACCGGAACTCCTCCCCGGACATCGGGACGAAGCCCCAGTTCGCCTCCCAGGCCCGGTTGTAGAGCCCCCGGATGGATTCCAGCTCCCGGTCGAACTCCTTCATCCGGAGGGTGCGGAGCGTCCACCCGTAGCGGGCCCGGGCCCGGTCCACGATCCGCCCGATGCGCTCCACGTCCCCGAGCGTCCCCACGGAGATGTCCCAGGCCAGGAGATCCTCCGCGGGCCGCAGGCCGGCCCCGAGGAGGAGCTCCCCGTACCAGGGGGGGTTGTAGGCCATGAGGAGGGCGGGGGGGCCGTCGAAGCCCTCCACGAGGAGGCCGCACTCGTCGTTGGTGGAGTAGGAGACGGGGCCCACCATCCCGTCGCAGCCCCGGGCCGCGAGCCGCTCCCGGGCGGCGCCGAGGAGGGCCCGGGCCGCCCCGGGGTCCCGGGGGCACTCGAACCACCCGAACCAGCCGGTCCGGTCCCCCCGGAACTCCTCGGACCGGAGGTTCCGGATGGCCGCGATGCGGCCGACGTCCTGCCCGTCCCTGCGGAGCACCAGGTGGTCCACCTCGGCGGTCCGGAAGAAGGGGTTGCGGTCGGGGTCGGTGCGGCGGAGGAGGTCGGACCGGAGGGGGGGCACGAAGAGGGGGTCGCCGCGGTAGACGGCGGTGCCGGCGGAGAGGAAGCGGAGCCGGTCGGCGCGGGAGAAGGAGAGGGGGAGGACCTCCCACCCTCCCGGCGGGGAACCCACCCCCCGCCCTACTTCCGGGAGGCCCCGGCCTCGGCGTCCTTCGCCTCGATGGCCTCCAGGGCGGGGCGGAGCCTGCCGAAGACCTCGAGGACCATGTCCAGCTCCCGGTCGGTGTGGGTGGCCATGTAGGAGGTGCGGATGAGGCACTCCCCCTCGGGGACCGCGGGGGGGATGACGGGGTTCGTGAAGACCCCCTCGTCGAAGAGGAGCTTCCAGAACCCGAAGGTGTCCATGACCTCGCCCACCTGCACCGGGACGATGACCGAGCGGGAATCGTCGGTGTCGTAGCCGAGGGCGGAGAGCCCCCGCTTCATCTTCTCGGCGTTCCTCCAGAGGCGGCGGCGGCGGTCCGGCTCCTCCTCGAGGATGGTGAGGGCGGCGAGCGCCGAGGCCGCGGAGGCCGGGGTGATGGCCGCGGAGAAGATGAGCGCCCGGGCGTGGTGCTTGATGTAGTGGATCACGTCCTCGCGGCCCGCGATGAACCCGCCGAGGGAGGCCAGGGACTTGGAGAAGGTCCCCATGACGAGGTCCACCCGGTCCTCGAGGCCGAAGTGCTCCGCCGTGCCGCGGCCGTGCTCTCCCAGGACCCCGATGCCGTGGGCGTCGTCCACCATGACCGAGGCGTCGAACTCCCGGGCCAGGTCCACGATGGAGGGGAGGTCGCAGACGTCCCCCCTCATGGAGAAGACGCCGTCCGTGACGATGAGCTTCCCCTGGTCCCTCGGGACGGAGGCGAGCTGGCGCTCGAGGTCCTGCATGTCGTTGTGGCGGTACTTGCGGAGCTTGCCGAAGGCGAGGCGGCAGCCGTCGAAGATGGAGGCGTGGTTCTCGCGGTCGCAGAAGACCACGTCGTCCTTCCCCACGAGGGTGGAGATGACGCCGAGGTTCACCTGGAAGCCGGTGGAGAAGGTGACCGCCGCCTCCCGCTCCATGAAGCGGGAGAGCCGGTCCTCGAGCTCGACGTGGAGGTCCAGGGTCCCGTTGAGGAACCGCGAACCGGTGCAGCCGCTCCCGTACTTCTCCACGGCCCGGACCGCCGCCTCCTTCACCCGGGGGTGCTGGGTGAGTCCGAGGTAGTTGTTGGACCCGACCATGACGAGGCGGCGCCCCTCGATGACGACCTCGGAGGCGTCGTTGTGCTCGATGGGGTGGAAGTAGGGGTACACCCCGGCGGCCATGATCTCCCGCGCCCGGGTGAACTGTCGGCACTTGTCGAGGAGGCCCAAGCCCAGACTCCTTGCCAGTGTCCTCCGGCCCCGGCCGCCCGGTGGTCCCGCGGACCGCCGGCGTCGGGGCCGGCCTCCGGACGCGGGAACGGAAGCCCCCGGTCCGGGGGGGGAGGCGGCGCGGGCATCATACACGGGCCCCCCGCGCCCCGGGGGGGATTCCTGCCGGCCGCCGGCGGAGGGGGTGCGCCCGGTCACGGGGGGCATTTCCGCCCCGGGGGCCGCCCGGGGAGGGACACTCTCCGGCCGTGCGGATCCTGCTCACCGGGGGGACGGGTTTCGTGGGGGGCCACGTCGCCGGGAGGCTGGCCGCCCGGGGCCACGCCCTGCGCGCCCTCACCCGGGGGAAGGACGACGGCGGGGTGCTCGCCCGGGCGGGGGCGGAGGCCGTGCGCGGCACCCTGGAGGACCCCGCCTCGCTCCGGGAGGCGGTCCGGGGGGTGGAGGCGGTGGTCCACGGGGCCGGGCTCATCAAGGCCCGCCGCGCCGCCGACTACCACGCGGTGAACGCCGGGGGGACGGAGCGCCTCCTCGAGGCCTGCGCCGCCGCCGACCCTCCGCCGCGGCGCTTCGTCCTCGTCTCCTCGCTGGCCGCCCAGGGGCCCTCCCCCGGCGGCCGCCCCCTCCGCGAGGAGGAGCCCTGCGCCCCGGTCTCCGACTACGGGCGCTCCAAGCTCGCGGGGGAGGAGATCGCGCGCCGCTTCGCCGGCCGGATGGAGGTCGTCGTCGTCCGCCCCCCCGCGGTCTACGGCCCCAGGGACCGGGAGACGCTGGAGTTCTTCCGCATCGCCCGGGCCGGGGTGCGGGCCCGCTTCCCCTTCGGCGACCTCCGGCTCGTCCTCGTCCACGTGGAGGACCTCGCGGAGGGCATCGCCGCCGCGGCCGAGGCCCCCGGCGCGGCGGGGGGGACCTTCCACCTCTGCCACGGGGAGACGGCCACCCTGGGCGGGGTCATGGACCTCATGGCCGCCGCCCTGGGGAGGCGGGGGGTCCCCCTCCGCGTCCCGCGCACGCTCCTCTGGGGGGCGGCGGCCCTGCAGGAGGCCCTGGCGGCGGCGACGGGGCGGATCCCCGACCTCTCCTTCGACAAGGTGCGGGAACTGACCGCCCCCGCCTGGACGGCCGACCCCGCGGCGGCGAAGCGGGTGCTCGGGTGGGAGGCGCGGATCCCCCTCGCCGAGGGGATCCCCGGGACGGCGCGCTGGTACCGCGAGGCCGGGTGGCTCTAAGGGGGCCGGCGGCGGAACGCCGGAGTAGGATGAGGGTCCGGCCCATGGTTCCCCCACCCTCTCGGCGGTCCCGCTCCCCGTCCCGCGCCCCGCTCCTCTCCCTCGCCCTCGCCCTCCTCCTCCCGGGCCTCCCCGCCCCGGCGGGGGCCGCGGAGGACCCGCCGCCCCCGGCCCCCGCCGCGCCCCCGGCGCCCCCGAAGCAGGACGCGCCCCCCGCGGACAACCGGTTCTTCCCCAAGGAGATGGAGGACGCGCTGGAGGCCCTCGGGAAGAAGGACCCCGAGGATTCCTTCAACGAGGGGCTCGCCGTGCTGGCCCGGCTCCGCCTCCGGGACGGGGGGCCGGAGCCGCTGCGGCAGACCGCCTTCCGGCCCCTCCTCGAGCACGCGCTCTCCACGCGCCTCGAGCACGTGGCCTCCTTCGCAGGGGAGATCCTCGCGGCGCTCGACGCCGACCGCCTCCTCGAGGAGGTGGAGGACGCCCTCGAGAAGGACCCCGACGAGCGGCGCCTCTTCAACGCCGCGGTCCTCCTCGAGGAGACGGTGGTCCCCCGCGGCGAGGGGGGGAAGAAGGGGAAGGGGAGGGACCCCGTCGAGGTCCTCGCGAAGCTCGCGGGGAAGGGGGCCGAGGGGGCCCGCACCCGGGCCCTGGAGGCGCTCGGCGAGGTCGCCTCGGCGCGCCGCGGCGTCCCGGAGAAGGTCCGCGAGAAGGCGGCGGGGGTCGTCCTCTCCGCCTACGGCAGCGCAGGCAAGAACGCGAAGGTCCGCAACGTCTGCGCCGTCGCCCTGGGGAAGATCGGCCACCCGCGGGCGCTGCCCGCCCTCCTCTCCGGCCTCGGCCAGACCGACGGGAAGCACGGGTACTTCGCGGCGCTGGCCCTCTCCTGGTTCGACCCTCCCGGCGGCCCGCCCCCCGGGGAGACGGGGGTCTTCGCGGCGCTCCAGGGGACCTCCCCCTCCGGCGGGGAATCGCTCGAGGCCTGGGCCAAGGCCATCGAGGCGGCCGCGCGGCCGGGGGACATCGAGGCGCTCGTCGCCATGCTCTCCTCCGGCGGCAAGGCGGAATCCCGCGAGGCGGCGGCTTCGGCCCTCGGGCGGCTGGCCCCCGCCCTTCCCGCCCCCGACGCCGACGGGAAGCCGGCGGGCCGGACCGAGGAGGAGCGGGAGGGGAGCGCGCTGCGGGCGAAGGCGGCGGCGGTCCTCTTCGACCGGATGGTGGGGGACCCGAGCGCCTACGTGCAGTGGGCCTGCTTCCACGCCCTCGCCCGGACCGGCGGGCCCTGGATGGGGGAGCAGGCGGTGAAGCTCCTGCGCTCCCCCAACCCCGACCACATCGCGCGGGCGATCCACCTCTGCGGCGACTGGAAGGTCGCGGCGGCGGCGAAGACGCTGGGCGCGGGGATCTTCTCCATCAAGGACGACCTCCTGCGGCGGCGCTGCGGGGTGGAGTTCTGGCGGGTCGCGGACAGGGACGCCGTGGAGGAGTTCACCGCGAAGATGCGGGAGGCCAAGGGGGGGCTCCCCTTCGCGCGGGGCTGCGACGCCCTCGGCTCCTGGCGGAACCCGACCGCCTTCAAGCTCGCCCTCGACCTCCTGCGCTCCACGCGGGACGGGAGCCCGGAGCAGTTCTGCGTGGAGCTCTGCCTCGAGAAGATGACCGGCCACTTCTTCGGGCCCTACCCGGGGATCTGGAACAAGTGGTTCGAGAAGAACCCGGAGTTCTTCACCCCGAAGCAGGCGCGCATCGAGCGGGAGAAGTGGCGGGCCGACTTCGACAAGGAGAACAAGGGGTTCCGCCAGACGAAGGACACGGAGAAGTCGGTGCAGATGGGACTGGAGTACCTCGCGCGCCACCAGGACCAGGACGGGGCCTGGGATCCGCAGGGGTTCCGCTCCCGCTGCGACCTGTCGCCGACCTGCTCCGCCTCCACGGGGACCCGGGTGCAGGAGGACCCCTCGGGGCGCACGGGGATCGCGGTGCTCGCCTTCCTCGGGGCGGGGTACTCCCCGGAATCCGGGAAGTTCAAGACCGCCATCCGCCGGGGGCTCGAGTACCTCATGGCCCGCCAGCAGGTGCACGGGGACTACCTGACGAACGACCTCATCGGGGGCTACAACCGGCCCATCGCGCTGCAGGCCTACGCCGAGGGCTACGCGGTGACGCACGACGAGCGGTTCCTCCCCTTCGTGCGGCGGGGGGTGGATTTCCTGACGCAGATCCAGAACTCCATCGGGGGCTGGCGCTACCGGGTGGAGGTGCAGACGAGCGATTCCTCGGTGGCGGCCTGGATGCTCTTCGCCATGAAGGCGGCGGAGAAGGCGGGGGTGGAGGTGCGTCCGGTGGTCTACGAGGGGTGCCGGATGCTCTTCGAGCGGTACTCGGTGCGGGTGCCGAAGGACGGCCCCCGGGAGGACTTCGTGGACATCGATCCCTCCTACGGGTTCGAGGTGGGGAAGGACACGACCTACGAGTTCCGCACGGGGTACCAGGACCAGGCCTACGCGCCGACGCACGCGACGACGGCGCTGGGGCTGATGTCCCACATCCTGCTCGGGTTCCGGCGGTCCCACCCGTTCTGCATCGGGAGCGCGAACCACATCGTGGCGAAGCAGATGCCGGAGGCGCCGAAGGACGGGGACTGGGGGAAGGTGAACATCAAGCAGGAGTACCCGATCTACTTCTTCTACTACGGGACGCTGGCGATGCACCAGATGGGGGGGCGGTACTTCCGGAAGTGGAACGAGCAGGTGCGGACGCTGCTGCCGGAGACGCAGGTGAAGGAGGGGTGCTCGCGGGGGGCGTGGATCGGGAAGAACCTGGACGGGATCTTCGGGTCGATCTACACGACGGCGACGGGGGTGATGACGCTGGAGACGTACTACAGGTACCTGCCGGTGCTGCAGGACTGACGGGGGGGGCGGTCGGTCACGGGGATGGACCGGAGGGTTGACACCGGACAAACCTGCCTGGAGAAGGCGGGGTAGGCTTCTCGCGTCGTGAACGGGCCGTCGGCGCAGGACCGCGGTCCCCCCATTTCCGGGGGGTGGTCTGCGCGGACGGCCCGTTTTCGTTTTGCGGGTGGGCGGGGTGAGTCACGGCCCGCCACCGGCTGTTGACGGAGGGGTGGACGAACGCGCCGTCCGGGCCGAGCGACCCGACGGCGGAGCCGTGTTGCGATCGACGGAGCCCTGTGGAGGGATCCACCGGGAAGGTGAAGTCGATGGGTGTTCGGGTGCGCTGCGCACTGTGGCAGCGATGAGGAGGCGTCCATGATCCGCTCCCTGCGTCGGGTGTTCGTGTGGGGTTGCCAGCACGGGTTCACCATCCTGGCGGTGTTCCTCGTGGTGGGGTACTCCCTCTCTCTCCTGAAGCCCGGACCGGCCCAGGCGGACGAGGCGGTGGACATCCTCAAGTCCGTCGCCCTCAGCGACGTGGCGATGGAGGACAAGCTCTGCGCCCTGGAGGAACTGAAGGAGAAGGGGTCCGCCGCGGCCCGGGCGGCGCTGGTCGAGATCGCCGAGAAGGCGGAACTCCGGGTGGCCATGGCCGCCTGCGCGCAGCTGGGGCGGGTCAAGTCCTCCGACTCCAAGGGGGACCTCAAGGGACTCCTCGAGGACGGGGGCAACCGGATCGAGGTCCGCCTGGCGGCGGCGACCGGCATCGCCACGCACTGGAAGGACTCCGGCGACATCTCCTACCTCGAAGGGAAATGCAGCGGGAACACGAAGCTCTCCGCGCACCTCACTGAGGTGAAGTCCCGGGTGTACGGCAAGTAGCGGCCCAGCGAGAGAGAACGACCATGACCCTTCGAGAGAAACTGGGCGGCCTGGGCGTGCTGGTCCTTGCCGGCGTGGCGATCACCGTCGCCATGATGGCCGACCCCTTCGTCCAGTCGGCCTTCGCGACGGACACCGACAGCGATGGCATCGCGGACGACGTCGAGATGGCCCTCGGGACGGAACCCACGGATTCCGATTCCGACGACGACGGCTGGTCGGACTGGAAGGAGGTCTTCGAGACGGGGACCGACCCCCTGAACAACGACAGCGACGGGGACACCTACCCGGACAACACGGACGCCTCGCCCCTGAACGCGGCGGGAAGCGCGGACGGGGTGTTCGCCGCCAACGGGTCCTACGCGGAGAACCTGACGGCCTCGAACTGGAACGGCACCTCGGCCATGGACGGGAAGGGGTTCTCGCCGGCCAGCGGGGAGTTCACCCACTCGATGAACATGCTGAACATCGACCCCGGGTACGGGCCCAGCATCAGCTTCGGGGTCTACTACCGGTCGGGGATCACCTACAACGGGCCCCTCGGGATGAACTGGGACAGCCCCATGTTCATGTGGATGGACGAGCAGGGGAACGGGGACGTGGGCTTCTACGATGGTCGGGGGAGGAAGCACACATTCGAGGATCCATACAGTGGGGGGGGCTCGCCGCCGATCGAGTACGAACCGGTCGACGAGATGGTCGGCTTCTCCCTGGTCAAGAACACCGACGACACCTGGACCCTCTCCCACAAGCGCGGGTCCAAGTGGGAATTCGGGACGGACGGGAAGATCGTCGAGGTCACGGACCGCTTCGGCAACACGGCGACCTACACCTACACGAACGGCCTCCTCACCGACGTCCAGGACGCGACGGGCCACACGCTGGAGATCGCCTACTACGCCAACACGTCTCGGGTCTACACCGTGACGGACGACTCCGGACGCCAGGTGAGGTTCAGCTACAACTGCCACGGCCAGATGGCGACGGCCCGGACGCCGACCTCCTCGGAGTACGCCGCCGGCCGGACCTCCCGCTTCTACTACACCTACAGCAGTGGGGCCAGCGGGGAACTGAACAACAACCTCGTCCAGGCCAAGGACCCCAAGGGGCAGGTCTGGCTGAAGAACGAGTACGACTCCAGCGACCGCCTGGTGAAGCAGTACCTCGGGGCCGATGACTTCGTCTTCGCCTACGCGGCGGGGATCACCACGGTGTACGACCGCGCGGGGAACCAGCGGGACTGGGCCTACTCGGGCAGCCTCCCGACCTCCCTCAAGGAGTACAGCAACCGGGACGTGCGGTCCGGGGACCCCACCTACTGGCAGACGTTCTTCGGCCACACGGCGGCCGGTCTTCGGAACAAGGTCGTCTACCCCCGCGGGAATCGCGTGGACACGGACTACGACTCCGACGGGAACGTCACCGAGATCCGCCGGAAGACGTCGGACACGGACACCGACAATAACACCAACGACATCTACGAGGCCTTCGTCTACGACACCACGCACTACCACCTGATGTCCAGCCACACGGACGCGCGGGGGAACACGACGACCTACACCATCCCCACGACGGGGGACCTCGCCTACAAGGTGGTCACCGCCATCGACTACCCCGACGTCACCTACCTGACCCCGGACCAAGAGACGACGGTCTCCTTCACGTGGAACGACCACGGGCAGATGGCGACGACGACCGACGGGGAGGGCAAGGAGTCGACGAACATCTACTTCGAGGACGAGTCCGAGACGGGCGTGAAGAAGGGGTACCTGAAGAAGCGGGTGCAGGATTCGGGGGACTACGGCCTCGAACTCACGACGCAGTACGACTACACGAACTGGGGCACGGTCTCCTCGGTCATCAACCCGCGCAGCAAGACCACGTCCTACACGGTGAACAACTACGACTGGGTCACCCTTGTGAATCCCCCGGGGTGGGACCAGACGCAGTACACCTTCGACGCCAATGGCAACGTGACCCAGGTGGATATCCAGAACGTGGACGGGGCCGGGGACATCGTCGACGCGAACCCAGTCTGGCGGACGACCTACACCTACGACATCCTCGACAACCTCCTGACCAAGACCGAGGAGGTCACTTCCTCGACGACGCGGACCTGGGAGTACGCCTACACGGCCAACGAGAAGCTGGACACCCTGACGAAGCCCGAGGGAAACGAGGTCCACTACGTCTACGACGAGAGGGACCTCGTCTACCAGCAGTTGCGAGGCTACGGGACCGCGGCCGAGGCGACGGAGAGGTGGGACTACGACGGGAACCGGAACACGACGCTGTTCAAGAACGGCCGGAACCGCGACTGGACGTCGGAGTTCGACCTCTTCGACCGCAAAACCAAGGACGTGAACCCCCTCGGGCACTACTCGGAGTACGTGCTGGACAAGGGGGGGAACACCACCGAGGTGAAGCGATACGAGGAGGCCGGGGCCACGGACGTCCTCATGGCCCACACGAAGCAGTACTTTGACGAGAGGGGCCGCCGCTACCAGGTAGAGGGGGGCCTCAAGGGGGTCTCCACGTGGTCCTGGAAGACGACGACCACGAACCTCGACAAGCGTGGCCTCCCGGTCCTCGTCACGGACCCCCGCGGGAAGGCAACGTCCTTCACCTACGACGGGGCCGGACGGCGCACGGTCTCGGAGAACGCCCTCGACCAGGAGTCGCGCTGGTTCTACGACGCGAACGGAAACGTCATCGAGACCGACGTGATATGCGCATCCGGCTGCTCCGTCGGGCAGACGGCGAACATCGAGTTCACCTACGACGACCTCGACCGCATGATCCAGAAGGACGAGGTCAACGAGGGGGACGATCAGGACAAGCACACTTGGACCTACGCGTACACGTCCCTGGGCGTCCGGGCGGAACAGGTCGATCCCGAGGGGAGCACGACGGCCTGGACGCATGACGGCCTCGGCCGGGTCCTCACCGAGTCCGTTTCCCTCGGAGGCGGGGCCTACAAGACCCGTTCCTGGGGTTTCGACGACAACGACCGCATGGTCAGCCACAAGGACGACGCGCAGAACGAGACCACTTGGGTCCACAATGCCCGTGACCTCATGACGACGGAGACCTACGCCGACAGCGGCGCCAAGACCTTTGACTACGACGACGCGGACAACCTCGTGTTCTGGGACGACCCCATGGGGACCGAGGTGGACCTCTCCTACGACGACAACAACCGCATGACCGCCCGGGACATCACCCGGGGAACCGGCGTGGTGGGGGCCCAGGCCGAGGACTTCCTGTACGATGCTCTTGACAGGATGACCGAGGCCAAGGACGATGACGTGACCGTGCAACTCGCCTGGGACAGCCTGGGGCGGAAGACCTCCGAGAAATCGGGGCCGAACCCGATCTCTACCTACGGGAAGACGACAGGCTACATCTACGACGACGCGGGCAACATCACCCGGATCGACTACCCAGACGGGTCCTTCTACGTCACCCGGACTTACGACGACATCAACCGTCTCACCCTCGTGGAGGATGGGTCCTCGAACGACATCGTCGCCATCGGGTTCGACTCCATGACTGGGCGCCTGGACCAGTACACCTTCCAGAACGGGACGACCACGGAGTTCGGATACGACGGGTTCGGCCGGGTGACGGCCCTCGACCACAAGGACTCGACGCCGACCCTGCTCCGCGGCTACGACATGGCTTACGACGACGCGGGGAACATGCTCTACGAGGAGTTCGCCCACGACTCGGGGAAGGGCCACACCTACTACTACGACAACGCGGATCGCCTGACGAAGACCCTCCAGGGTTCCAACGACCCGTCTGCCGAATTGGCCAGCCCCGGCAGCCAGTCCTACGTCAAGAAGATCGAGTACAACCTCTCAGACGACTCGGACCGGACCTCGGTGGTTTCGACCCTCTACCAGCAGTCCCCGGCGACGACCAGCTACACCAGCAACAGCGTCCACGAGTACACGGCCATCGGCGGGACGAACCGCACCTACGACAACGCGGGTAACCTCGAGGACGACGGGACGAACGAGTACGCCTACGACTACCGCAATCAGCTTGTGACGGTGACCAGGAAGTCGGATTCCGGGGTCATCGGCGATTACGAATACGATGCCCTGGGCCGGCGCACGCGGTCCACCTACGAGGATGATTCGGAGGTGCGCTTCTATCACGACGGGTTGCACGAACTCGAGGAATTCGACGAGAACGGGACTCTCATACGGAAGTACGCCTACCGCATAGATATTGACTCCATCGCGATGATGGAGGCCGCTGATGTCGCTGACGTGGATGACGACCAGAACACATTCGAACTCGTGCGCCTGTTCTACCACTACGACGGGCGCACAAACGTCTGCGCACTGACGGGGCCGGGCGAGACCGTCGTCGAGTCCTACGAGTGCGACCCATACGGTCAGGTGTCGATCAAGGACAAGAACGGCTCCGGAGTGTTCGCCTCCCAAGTAGGAAATCCGTTTGTATTCCAGAGGCGGAGGCATGACTTTGAGACGGGGCTCTTGTATTTCAGGGCGCGGCATTTCAGTTCTCACTTCGGTCATTGGTCACAAGCCGATCCCCTCGGGATTGAGCCTGGACCGAATTGGCACGAATTCATCGAGAGCAACCCCGGGAATGGGACGGACCCGAAGGGCCTTGATAAGCCAGGGTGCGACACCGGTCCTGTGAGAGTCTTGGATCCCTGTTTGTTGGATTGTTGCGCCATTCATGACAAGTGCTATGCTGATAACGGCTGTGATCAATGGACTTGGTTGGGTAAGGGTGCGGTTGCAAATCCAGCCTGTATCCGATGCAATGTTGCCGTGGTCCTCTGTTTTATCGCGTGTGTAGCATCCGACCATGGAACTCGAGTGGATAATCACGATGGAATTGATTTGCCAGACCCCGAGGAGGCCATAAACGGGTGGGTCTACAATCGTTCAGAAGACCGCTTTGAGCCCGGGCCTGCGCCTCCCCCTCAGCCACCCTCAGGTGGAGGAGGCACTCCTACTCCTCCTCCCGTTATCTTGGATCCAGTTGTAAAGTCCGTGCTTAAGAAGGAAGCCATTTCGGCGTTCTCTAGGGCAATGATGTATGCAAACAAGGCACTTGACGCCCTTTGGAGATCGCTATGGTAGGCGGCCGTTTCGAGGCAACTCAGGCTTTCTTGGGGGCGGACGGGTTGCAGGGGGGCCGTGTTGTCGTACTCATGAAGGCGTTGATCTTGGTGCTCTGTTCGGCTGGGGGTGGTTGCGGCCCATCTAGCGCGCCATTCGCGAGTGGTGGTGATGACCTGCGGGCGCTCTCGGTGAATACGGAAGTCATTCGGGCTAGAGGGATCAGTGACTCTGACATTCCCCTCTTAGCCCGATTCCCCCGCCTTGGGGTACTCAACCTCCGAGCGGGCGTGGCAGTGCGGCCGCAAGCCCTAACGGAAGATGGATTTCGAAGATTGGCCTCCCTGAAGGTGGAGACATTGCGGGCGATTACAGTGGGGTGTTCTGATGCGATGACAGACGGTGCAGTAGGCGCAATCGCGACCATTAGGTCCCTGCGTGTAGTCCAGTTGGTGAGGTGCGGACCATTCGGAATGGAAGGCCTACGTTCTCTCGGGGGGCTAAGGCAACTACAGGAGTTGGATCTACGAGGGTGTAAGCAGATTGACGACTCGTGCATTGAAGCATTGGCCGATCTGAAGCAATTGACCAAGACAAGGGCGCTCAGGGTAACTGGTACTCGATTATCCCCAAACGGTATCTCCGAGCTCAGGGCGCGGTTGGGCGAGATGGTCGTTGATGACAGCATAGAGTACTGGAGAGCTGAGGACCCCGCTGCTCACGGAGTGTTTGGAGAGTGAGCGGTGTCCCCTGAGAGATTGTACCGGCTGTACCGGCCCAAGGAGCGCTGGACACCTGAATGCGTGCGTAGTCGAGTTCTTTGAAGGTTGACAGGATGGAGGGCGGGCTCCCCCGCGGGCAGGGAGCGAGCGACGCGCGACGTGGACTGCCCGGCTCTTGAAGGATCTACGCCGCCCTGCGAAGGCGGAAGACCGGCAGGGCACGATCGCCTCCGAGGAATCGGACGCGGAGGGTCGAGCGGACCGGATGTTGGCGGAGCCTTATTTATCGTCCTCTGCGCACCTCGACGGTAACCGGCCTGCGCCCACCTTTGCCCGCCGGCCCTATCGCGTGAGGCGCGGCATGGGGAGCCTCAGCGAGGCCGGCTGGCCGCCCAGGCGCGCGGGGTGAACACGCCCGCATGCTCGGCGGGCGGGCCGGGGGGCCGCGTGAGGAGGTCGCGGAGGTACGAGCCGGGCCCGACGCCGGCGACTGTCTTGTGTAACGAAACTCTTGCCGCTTTGCGGGTGACGTAGACGGGGTGGTTTGCCGCCTCTCAGAGGCCGTGCTTCGGCACGGCAAGGGAGGCGGAGATGGCGAAGCGGAAGCAGGCTGGGGGGACGGGGCCGGGCGGAGGGGAGCCCGGTGCCGACCTTGGGGGCTCCCCGGAGCCCGGCCCCGTCGCGCGCGGCAAGGGGCGGCAGGCGAGGTACACGGCGGAGCAGAAGCGGGGGCTGCTGGAGGCCCTGGCGAAGTCGGAGATGGGAGTGGCGGAGTTCGCCCGCACGATGGGGGTGGCGGCGGACTCTCTGTACCGGTGGAAGCGCAGTTTCGAGGCCTCGGGGCCCAGGGGACTGGAGCCGGGCCCGCGCGGGCGGCCGGTGGGGAGCGGACGGGGCTCGACGCTGCCCGGGCCCGTGCAGACGGCCATCGTGTCCACGAAGCGGCTCTTCCCCGCATTCGGTCTGCGGAGCATCCGGGATTACCTCGCGCGCATCCTGCAATTGAGGGTGAGCATGGGGGGCGTGCGGAGGGTGCTGCGGGACGCGGAGATCCCGGCGTTGCCCAAGCCGAGGAAGAGGCGGCGGCGCAGCGAGGAGCCCCGGCGCTTCGAGCGCGCTCGTCCCGGGGAGCTCTGGCAGAGCGACATCACGAGCTACTACCTCGGCCGGCACAACCGACGGGTGTACCTGACGGTCTTCCTCGACGATTTCAGCCGGTACGTGGTGGCGTGGAATCTGCAATTGCACCAGCGCCAGGAGCTGGTCAGCGAGTGCCTGCTCGACGGGATCCAGAAATTCGGCAAGCCGAAGGAGGTCCTGACCGACCAGGGCCGTCAGTATTTCGCCTGGAGGGGGAAGAGCGACTTCCAGAAGCTGCTGAAGCGGGAGGGCATCGAGCACGTGGTCGCACGGACCCACCACCCGGAGACCCTGGGAAAGTGCGAGCGCCTGTGGAAGACGGTGGGCGTGGAACTCGTGGATCGGGCGGAGCCGAAGGACCTCGAGGAGATGAGGGAGAGGCTGCGGCACTACTTCAAGCACTACAACCACTTCCGCCCCCACCAGGGCCTGGACGGGATGACGCCGGCGGACCGCTTCTTCGGAGTCGCGGACCACGTGCGCAAGGAGGTGGAGGGCGGGCAGGCGGAGAACGCCCTTCGTCTGGCCCTGGGGGAGCCGCCGCAGGCGAGGAGCTTCCTCGTGGGCAATCTCGACGGGCACCAGGTGACGGTGCGTCGGACGGAGAAGGGGCTGGAGATCGAGGCGGCGGACGGGACGAAGACGGTCATGGGACCAGGGACCCCCGGGGCGACCGGGAAGGGAGGGAGCGAAGATGAAGGACGCGACGGCGGCGACGAGGACGAGGAGGGTGAGGGCCCGGAAGCGTCGAGCGGTCTTCCCGATGCCCCGCCGGGCGGCGGTGGCGGTGCGGGGGCTGTGGGAGCAGGCGAGCGAGGAGGAGAGGAAGCGGGCGCACGAGGCGGCGACCACGATCCTGTCCTGGTGGCTGGGGGTGACGAGGAAGTCGGAGGCGGCCTCGAGGCTGCAGGTGACGGAGCTGCGGCTGTGGCAGATGGGCCAGATGGCGCTCAGCGGGATGACGGCGGGTCTGCTGAAGCAGCCGCGGGGGCGAGGGCGGCCGGTGTCGGAGGAGGCGTCGCTGCGGCGGCGGGTGGGGGAACTGGAGAAGGAACTCTCCCGGGCGCGGGGGCTGGCGGCGATTCTGGCGGAGATGCCGGTGCACCGTGAAAGCCCGGCGGGGAGGAAGGGGCATGACGCACGACCGCGAACTGCGCGACCGGGTGGGGCGAAGGCTGGCGGTGCCCGGAAGAAGGGGAAGGCAGAGGGAACTGGCGGCGGACCTCGACCGCAGCCCGCGGACGCTGCGGGACTGGAGGGCGAAGGCGGGGACGGAGCGACGGCCCGTGGGGCGGCCGCCGCGGGACCCGGCGGAGCGGACATGGGCGATGGCGCTGGTGGCCGCGGAGGCGGCGCGACGGGAGAAGGCGCCGAGCTGGCGCACGGCGCACCGGGTGCTGGGAATCCCGGCGCGGCTGGCGCAGGAGACCGTGAGAACATTCAAGCAGCTGAAGCAGCAGCGGGCCCTGGAGAGTGAGATGAAGAGGCGCGTGAGCGTGAAGGCGCACTTCAAGGACGTGCTGTGGGCCGAGAACGGTGCGCAATTCGGCCGCATCGCCGCCGAGCCCTTCCTCGCGGAGGTGCTGCGGGACGTGGCGACGACCAAGACGCTGGCGGTGACGACGGGCCCTGCGCCCACGGGAGACGACATCGCGGCGCTCCTGCACTGCATGAAGGAGGATCGGGGGACGCTGCCCCTGGTGTTGAGCGTGGACAACGGCGGAGCGCAGAAGTCCAACGACCTCGCCCGCTACTGCGAGAGGGAGATGGTCATCGTGCTGCGCAACCACCCGAGGACCCCCCAGCACAACCCCTTCGTGGAGAGGGCGATCAGGGAACTCAGGGAGGAGAGCGGCCTGGACTCGGACGCGCCGCTGAAGAACGAAGAGGAGGGGACGGAACGGCTCCAGGCCGCCTGGCGGCGCCTTGACAACCGACACCTCCGCCCCCGTCACGGCTACAGGACGGCCGCCGAGGTGGACGCCGCGATGCCCCGCTGGTACGATCAGGTGGACCGCGCGCACTTCTACAAGGCGGCGCGCAAGGCCATCGAGGAGGCTGTGCGTGCATGCACCAAGCCACGTGCTCGACGCCTTGCCGAACGCGAAGCGATCTTCAGGACGCTCGAGAACTTCGGACTCGTTTCCAGGACCCGAGGCGGCGAGCCACTCGCACGCCCCAAAGCGGCAAGATTTTCGTGACCACTACAGCATTAACACGGCGCTGGAGAAGTACTGCTGTAAGAAGGACGGCAAGGGCAAGTGGATAGCAAAAGACGCTGCACACGATAAGTGCTGTAGGAATCTGGCAAAGCTCGATGAGGACAGTAAGGCAATGAAGGAAAAGGCAGACAAGGCTAACGCCGCCAAGGACAAGAAGGGGAAGAAGAACTGACAGTGTACACGAAGTGGACCAGAGAGAGGGTTCTGTGAGAACGCGATCGGTTCGGAGTGTGCCTCAGCATACGGGCCAAGGAATCGAAATGGGTTCGGAGGGGAACCCCTCAGGACCGATTGCAGCGCCAGAGACTACTCCCGAGCACGATGAGTACCGGAGTGCATTTGCCCATGAGGAAGCTGCACCGGAGCTTCCAGAGCATCGTGGGAATCTAGTGCCTCGTTGGAGTATCTGGAGTTTGAGAGGGCGAGCCAGGCAAGGTCTGGAGCGCAAGGGGAGAGTGAGAAAACGGGTGCGGGGTATTGCGTGTGCAATGTTCGTGGCGTTGGCGGTAGTCCTCGGAATCAAAGGGAGATGCAACGCGGACATCTGGGATAGCGATGCAGTGCGTCTCGTCGTATCGGACTCGGGTGAGTATTACATGATCGCCGAAACTACGAATGACGATGCAGTCAGTCTTGGCCTCTGGAAGGTCCTCAGGGGAGGGAGTGCGCCAGTTGCCGGCGGGTGGGACTCTTGGGATGAGGCTGAGAGGGGAGGTTGCCAAGTTCGTAGCAGTGGTGACACCATGATATGGAAGATCAGTCATGAGCAAATCCCTGTGGATATCAAGGTCCTTGATGGAGGGCGTGGCGTGGTTTTGTTCGAGAAGCACGGGGCAATCGGGTTTGGGGACAGCCTGACTCTCATTGGAGGGAATGGGACAATTCAATGGAAGCGCAAATTGAATGAGATCATGAGCAGAGTGATCACTTCGAGCGTAGGGGTTACGGGGTCAATATGGTGGTACG
>JAKLKS010000439.1:349-1140 GCA_023150535.1 Planctomycetota bacterium | reverse complement strand
CTGGCGCGGGCGAGGAGCGGCGGGGGATATGTCGGCGTTTTGCAGGGCGACGCCGGGAAGTGACCGCGGGCGCGAGGGGTGAGCGGGTGAGTCAGCGCTTGTCCTTGCGTGCCTCGCGGGGCTTGGACTTCCTCGCGGTCGCCTTCTGCGCGGCGCGTTCCTTTGCTTCCTTGAGCCGGTAGCTCTCACCCTCGATGTTGATGATCTCGGCCCTGTGGACGAGCCGGTCCACGAGCGTCACCACGCAGGCCGCGTTGGGGAAGACCTCGTTCCACTCAGCGAAGACCTTGTTGGTGCTGAGCACGATCGAGCGCTGCTCGTAGCGACGCGTGACCACCTCGAAGAGGAGGTCGGCGTGGCGCGTATCGTAGGAGAGGTATCCGACCTCGTCGACCAGCAGCAGGCGGGGCTGCGTGTAGCGCCGCAGGCGCCGAGTCAGCGAAGCGCCACTGCTCTGCGCCGCGAGATCGTTGAGCATCTCGCTCGCCGTGGTGAAGAGGACGGTCTCGCCGCGAAGTACGGCTTGGTGGGCCAGATTGCGAGCGATCATCGTCTTGCCGGTGCCGTTCGGACCGAGGAGGACGACGTTGGCGCTGTCGGGGAGGAACTCGAGAGTGAAGAGCTCCTCGATCGCCTGGCGGTCGATCTTCTTCGGCCAATCCCAGTCGAAATCGGCCATGGGCTTGAAGCGGCCGAGGCGGGCCTTCTTCAGCCGTGCCTCGAGGCTGCGGCGCTGACGTTCGGCCTCCTCGATCGTGACGAGACGCTCCACCCACTCCTGCTCGCCGAGC
>JAKLKS010000439.1:0-320 GCA_023150535.1 Planctomycetota bacterium | reverse complement strand
GGTCATGGGAGGCTCCCTCTTGGAGGCGATCGTAGGTTTCGAGCGCGTGGGGCCGGACGACCAAGTTGCGGACACGTGGGTCATCTGGAAGTTGGACAGGGATCGGCGGAGGCTGTCCTCGCTCGTGTCGTCGGCGGTCGAGAATCTGACGGACGGCGGCGAGGTGTGTCGTCTGACGCGCGACGGCCTCGCTGAGCGCCGCCTCGAGCTCTTCCGCACCGTGGGCCTCGAGCAGATGGAGGAGGCCCGCCGTCGTCGAGCCGAGGTTGCCGCCCTCCTGCGCGACGCGCTCGAAGAAGCTCGAGCTGCTCGGCGTCGCG
>JAKLKS010000438.1 GCA_023150535.1 Planctomycetota bacterium | reverse complement strand
GCATCCGCCTGGGCCCGGACCGCCGGCTGCTGTTGCTCGCGGGCGATACCGCACTGGACGGCGCCGATGAGCGCGCGGCCGCACAGCGCCTGTGCGACGAGGGCCGCCAGGCGCTGGCGGTGGACCGCGTGTCGTACTGGGTGCCGCTGGACGATACGTTGCGCCCGCTCGTGGCCAGTGGCGGCGAGCCGCCGCGACAGCCGCTGCCGGCCGATGCGGCGGCCGAACTGGTGGAGCGCCTGCGTGCCGGCGAAACGGTGGCCGCTCACCATGCCGCCTATCATCCCGACACCTGGACGCTGCAGGAGGCCTACCTGGCGCCGCGCGGGGTGCAGTCGCTGCTGGCCTGCCCGGTGATGGTGGCGGGGCAGCTGGTGGCGGTGCTGCTGTTCGAGCAATGCGCCCGCCACCGCCACTGGAGCCGCGATGCGGTGGTGCTGTCGGGCCAACTCGTGACGATAGCCGGGCGCCATCTGGCCCAGCGTGAGCGCAGGCTCGACCAGGGCCGCATCGACTTGCTCAATCGCCAGTTGCGCGAGGCCAACCAGGCGCTCGAGCAGCGCATCGAGCAGCGCACCGCCCAGTGGCGTCGCACGCTGGCCGAGCTGGAACAGGCGCGCATGCGCGCCGAGGAACTGGGGCGTGCCCAGGGCGAATTCCTGGCCCGCATGAGCCACGAGATCCGCACGCCGCTCAACGGCGTCATGGGCCTGGCGCAGGTGGCGCTGCAGCGTGGCGACGGGGGCGACCAGGCGGCTCGCACGTTTGCGGCCATCCTGGCCAGTGGCCAGCATCTGCTGGGCGTGATCGACGGCGTGGCCCATCGCCCGTCGCCAGCGGCCGTTGGACGCGCCGAGATCGGTGGCGACACCGCCGCGGACGACGGCTGGCGACCGCAGCAGCCGGCGAAGGCCGGTGCGGCATGCGCATCGGCACCCGCGTTGGCCGGCTGCTCGGTGCTGGTGGCCGAGGACAACGAGATCAACCAGGTCGTGGTGCAGCAGATGCTCGAGCTGGCTGGCCTGCGCGTGACGGTGGTGGCCGACGGTGGGGCTGCACTCGAACACGTGCAGGCGCGGCCCGATGGCTACGACGCCGTGCTGATGGACGTGCACATGCCGGTCATGGACGGTCACGCCGCTACGCGCGCGCTGCGCGTGCTGTGGCCTGCCCTGCCGGTGATCGGCCTGACCGCCGACGCCATGGCCGAAGACCTGCAACGCTGCCTCGACGCAGGCATGGTGGAAGTGCTCACCAAGCCGGTGCT
>JAKLKS010000437.1 GCA_023150535.1 Planctomycetota bacterium | reverse complement strand
AGCCCCGCGCCGACGAAGGAGGCGCGGAACCCCAGGGGCGAGCGGCCGTGCGAGGGCGGAGAGGCATCACCCACACGGAACAGCGAAGAGCCCGGCGGACCGCCCCCCTCCTCTTCCGGTGCCGATTCGGCCCCGCGCGTGGTCCAATCGATCCTACCCCGGAGAGAAAACAGTGCCCTTCACCACGCTCGGCCTCCCGGCCGTCCTCTGCGAGACCCTCCGCCGCCAGGGTTTCGAGACGCCGACCCCCATCCAGGAGCGGTCCATCCCCTTCGTCCTCGGGGGCGCGGACATCGTCGCCTCCGCGGAGACGGGGAGCGGGAAGACCGCGGCCTTCCTCCTGCCCGTCCTCGCGCGCCTCCTGCAGGGCCGGCGCCCCGCCGGGTCGCGGGCGCTCGTGCTCGTCCCCACCCGGGAACTCGCGCTCCAGGTGCGCGGCGTGGCCATCGACCTCTCCGAGGGGACCTCCATCGGCTGCGCGGCGGTCTACGGCGGCGTCGGGATGGAGGAGCAGTCGAGGGCGCTGCGCGGCGGCGTCGACATCGTGGTCGCGACGCCGGGGCGGCTCCTCGACCACGCCGGCCGCGGCGCGACGCGGTTCGGCGGCCTCGAGGTCCTCGTCCTCGACGAGGCCGACCGCATGCTCGACATGGGCTTCCTCCCCGACGTCCGGCGCATCCTCGCCCTCCTCCCGGCGGCCCGCCAGACGCTGCTCTTCTCCGCCACCATGCCGCCCGAGGTGGACCGGCTCGCCCGGGAGGTGATGCGCAGCCCGGAGCGGGTCCGGGTGGGCAACCCGAGGAAGGCGGCCGCGCCCGTGGGCATCACCCACGCCGTCTTCCCGGTGCCGGCCCACCGCAAGACCGCGCTCATCACCGTGCTTCTGCGCCGCGAGCGGATGGACGCGGTCCTCGTCTTCACCCGCACCAAGCACCGGGCCGACCGGCTGGCGAAGGCGCTCCGCCCCCACGGCATCGAGGCCGGCGTCCTCCACGGGGACCGCACCCAGGGCCAGCGGGAGCGGACCATGGCGGCCTTCCGCGAGGGGAAGGTGAAGGTGCTCGTCGCCACCGACCTCGCGGCCCGGGGCATCGACGTCGAGGGGATCACCCACGTCGTGAACTTCGACTTCCCGCGCACCTCCGAGGACTACCTCCACCGCGTGGGCCGCACGGCGCGGGCCCTGGCGAAGGGGGACGCCTTCACGCTCGTCGCGCCGGAGGAGATGGCCCAGATCGCCAAGCTCGAGAGGGAGATCGGCACCGCGCTCCCCCGGGTGACGCTCCCGGACTTCGACTACGCGGCCTCTCCCCCGCCGCACCAGGGGGGGGGCGGCGGGGGAGGGGGCGGGTCGGGCGGCGGCCGGGCGCGGAGGCCGGGCGGCTCCGGGGCGGCG
>JAKLKS010000436.1 GCA_023150535.1 Planctomycetota bacterium | reverse complement strand
CCGACGAAGGAGGCGCGGAACCGCAGGGGCGAGCGGCCGTGCGAGGGCGGAGAGGCATCACCCACACGGAACAGCGATGAGCCGGGGGCCGGGGGAAGAAGGGAACGGGGCGCTAGCCCTTCGCGGAGGAGGCGCCCCTCGGGAGGGACTTCACCGCCGGCGCCGCGAGCACCCGGTCCGCCTCCTCGAGGATGTCCGTCGCGGAGAAGGGCTTGAAGAGCATGGCGGCGACCCCCTCCTGCCGCAGGACCTCGAGGTCCAGCACGTACTCGGAGTGGAAGCCGGTGACGAGGATGGCCCGGGGGAGGTCCCCCCCGGGTGGGGTCCGCTCCACGGCGCGGGCGAGGACCTCCCAGCCCGTGGCGCCGGGCATGAGGATGTCGAGGACGAGGAGGTCGTGGCGGCGCGCCTCGATGCGGGCGAGGGCGCGGGCCCCGTCCTCGGCGGCCTCCACCTCGTAGCCGGCCTTCCGGAAGGCGAGGGAGAGGACCTGGAGGACGGAGGGGTCGTCGTCGGCGACGAGGACGGAGCGGGGGATCGGGTTCTCGGGCACGCGGTCACCTCGAAGTTCGGCCGCCCCCTGCCGGGCGGCGCGGGAAGTCTACGGGAGGAGGGGGGCGTCCGGGAAGCGGGATTGGGACCCGGTATCAGGTCCGGGCGGGCCCCGCCGCCCCCCTCTCGATCTCCAGCAGGCGCCGCTTCCTCCAGACCCCCCCGCCGTAGCCCGCGAGCCTCCCGTCGGCGCCGACGACCCGGTGGCAGGGGACGAGGATCGCCACGCGGTTCCGCCCGTTGGCCCCCGCCACCGCGCGCACCGCCGACGGCCTCCCGACCGCCGCCGCCTGCTCCGCGTAGGAGCGGGTCTCCCCGTGGGGGATGGCCCGGAGCGCCTCCCAGGCGGCCCGCTCGAACTCCGTGCCCGGGAGGAGGAGGGGCACGGTGAACTCCCGGAGCCGCCCCGCGAGGAAGGCGCGCACCTCCCGCTCCGCCTCGCGCAGGAGCGGGCTCCCCCCGGGCACGGGCACGCCGCGCAGCAGCGCCGCGAGCCTCCGGACCTGCCCGTCGAGCCCCGGCCGGTCGGCGAACTCGAGGAGGCAGAGCCCCTCCCCCGTGGCCGCCGCGACCATGGGGCCGAGCGGCCCCGCGAACCGGGCGAGGTGGAGGGGGACCGCCTCCCGGCCCCGGGCGGGCGTGGAGCCGGCGAGGCGGCGGAAGGCCTCGTGGAAGGCCGCGACCGAGGCGTAGCCGGCGTCGAGGGAAGCGTCGAGGACCCCGCCGCCCCCGCGCAGCCGCTCGAGCCCCCGCCCCACCCGCCGCGCCCTCGCGAAGGCCTGGAAGGTCGTCCCGTGCCTCCGCAGGAACCACCGGCGCACGCGCACCGGGTCGAGCCCGCGGGCGCGGAGGTCGGCGTCGGCGAGCCGCGCGCCGGGCTCCTCCTCGAGGGCGGCGAGCAGCGGCCGGATCCAGGCCGGCGCCGCCCCC
>JAKLKS010000435.1 GCA_023150535.1 Planctomycetota bacterium | reverse complement strand
GCCCGTCGCCTGGCAGGAGCGGGACGGGGAGAGGGTCCCGGTGGCGGCCGCCTTCCGGGTCCTCGGGAGGGACGCGGTCGGGATGGAGATCGGGGAGCACGACCCCGCCCTCCCGCTCGTCATCGACCCGGAGATCGTCTACTCGACCTACCTCGGGGGGAACAACCTCGACAACATCGAAGCCCTGGAGGTGGACGCCTCCGGGCGCCCCTGCGTGGGCGGGCGGAGCAGCAGCACCGTCTTCCCGATCATGGGGGCCTTCCAGGCCACCAAGGGGAGCAACGATGACGCCTTCCTCACCGTCCTCTCGGCAGGGGGGGACTCCCTCGTCTACTCCACCTACTTCGGGGGCAACTCGGACGATTGGATCCTCGGGCTGGCCATCGACGGCGACGGCCGGATCACCGTGGGCGGCTGGACCCGGTCCACCTCCTTCCCTACCCAGTCGGCCCTCCAGGGGGCGAACGCCGGGGACCTGGACGGGTTCGTGGCGAAGTTCGCCGCCAACGGGGCCTCCCTGATCTTCTCCACCTACCTGGGCGGGTCCGCCAACGACGAGGTGAAGGAGGTGGGCGTGGACGCCGTGGGCGCGGTGTACGCAGGCGGGTACACCTACTCCTCCAACTTCCCCGCGACCCCCTCCTCCTTCCAGCCCACCCTCGGCGGGGACAGGGACGCCTTCCTGTGCAAGTACGCGGCGGATGGGGCCACGAAAGCCTGGTGCTCCTTCCTGGGGGGGACCACGGAGGAGGTGGGCTACTCCCTGGCGGTGCACGGGGATGGCCGGGCCGTCCTGGCGGGGATCACCTCGTCCTCCACCACCTTCCCCCTGGAGGCACCCCTCCAGGGGACCTACGGGGGCGGGAGCGACGCCTTCCTCACCTGCTTCGATGCCGACGGCACAGGCCTCGAGTGGTCCACCTTCCTCGGAGGTGAAGGCCGGGACCTGGCCCTGGGCGTGGCCCTGGCCCCCGGAGGGGCCCTCTGGGCCGTCGGCCAGACCGTGTCCAACTCCTTCCCCACCTACGGCGCCTACCAGGATTCCCGCAGCAGCAGCACCGACGCCTTCGTCGCCCGGGTGTCCTCGAGCGGCGCCGCCCTCGAGATGTCCACCTATCTCGGGGGATCGCTCGGAGACACGGCCTTCGCCGTCGCCGTGGACTCCCAGGGATCCGCGGCGGTGACCGGTCTCACCGAGTCCCTGAACTTCCCCACGGAGTCCCCCCTCCAGGCGACGCGGTCGGCCATCATCGACGTCTTCGTCGCCCTGTTCAAGGGGAACTCGTCGATCCCTCCCTTCTCGACCTACCTCGGAGGGAACGGGGACGATCGGGGGCTCTGCGTGGACATCGACGAGATGGGCCGCATCTACGTCGGCGGGTTCACCTACAACGGGACCACCTACCCGGTGAAGGACGCCTACCAGGCTGTCCCCACGGACGGCTGGGACGGCATCCTCACCTGCATCCTCCGCCTCCCCCCCGCCCCCACCGGCCTCGCGGTCAAGCTCGTGGCGCTGCGCGC
>JAKLKS010000434.1 GCA_023150535.1 Planctomycetota bacterium | reverse complement strand
GCCCGTCGCCTGGCAGGAGCGGGACGGGGAGAGGGTCCCGGTGGCGGCCGCCTTCCGGGTCCTCGGGAGGGACGCGGCGGGCTTCGAGGTCTCCGGGCACGACCCCGCCCTCCCGCTCGTCATCGACCCGGAGATCGTCTACTCGACCTACCTCGGGGCGGGCAATGTGGACGTCATCGAGGACATGGCCGTGGACGGGGCGGGTCGCACCTGCGTCACCGGCAGGACGAGCAGCACGAACTTCCCCGTTCTCGGGGCCTACCAGCCGACCAAGTCGGGCAACGACGACGGCTTCGTCACGGTCTTCGCGGCGGACGGGAAGTCCCTCGCCTACTCGACGCACTTCGGCGGCAACACCGATGACAACTCCCTCACCCTGGCCGTCGACGGGGAGGACCGGATCACCGTGGGCGGCTGGACCCAGTCCACCTTCTTCCCCACCAGGGCCGCGGTCCAGGGGGGGAACGCGGGGGGCAAGGACGGATTCGTCGCCAGGTTCGCGGCCGACGGGGCCTCCCTCGTGTTCTCGACCTTCCTCGGGGGCTCCGTGGTCGACCTCGTCACCGGCGTCGCGGTGGACGCCTCCGGGGCCGTGTTCGTCGCGGGGGAGACCAACTCCTCCGCCAACTTCCCCGTGACGACCTCCTGCTTCCAGGGGACCCTCGCGGGGAACTACGACGCCTTCCTCTGCAAGCTGTCCGCGGACGGGACCACCAAGGCGTGGTGCACGTTCCTGGGGGGCTCCTACGCGGACCAGTACTGCTCCCTGGTGGTGGACGGGGAGGGAAGGCCGGTCGTCCTGGGGACGACCTACTCCACGGACTTCCCGGTGGAATCCCCCTTCCAGGAGGAGTCCGGCGGCGAGGGGGACGTCTTCCTCGCCTGCTTCTCCGCGGACGGCTCCTCCCTGGCCTGGTCCTCCTACTTCGGGGGCGAGAACGACGAGTACTCCTACGACATCGCCGTCGCCCCCTCCGGGGCCCTCTGGATCACGGGGGCGACGTTCTCCGGCGCGCTTCCCGTCCACGGGGCGTTCCAGTCCCAGGGCGGGGGCAACCAGGACGGCTTCGTCGCGCGGGTCGCCTCCGACGGGAGCGCCCTCCAGATGGCCACCTACCTCGGGGGCGCCCTGACCGAGACCCCCGACGCCATCGCGGTGGACTCCCAGGGGTCGGCGGTGGTGGCCGGGTTCACGGACTCGACCGACTTCCCCACCGCGTCCCCGCTGCAGGCGGCGAAGTCCGGCCTCTTCGACGGGTTCGTGACGATGTTCAAGTCCGGGTCGGCCGCACCCGTCTTCTCCACCTACCTCGGCGGCAACGGGGACGACCGCCTGCAGGCCGTGGCCTTCGACCCCCAGGGCCGGATCCTGGCGGGGGGGTTCACCAACAACGGGACCACCTACCCGGTGAAGGACGCCTACCAGGCCGCCCCTTCGGGTGCCTATGACGGCATCCTCACCTGCATCCTCCGCCTCCCCCCCGCCCCCACCGGCCTCGCGGTCAAGCTCGTGGCGCTGCGCGC
>JAKLKS010000433.1 GCA_023150535.1 Planctomycetota bacterium | reverse complement strand
AGGCGGCCCGGCGGGGGGCGGCGCCGGGGGACGTCGGGGCGCGGGAGGAGATCCTCCGGGGGGAGTGCGCGCGGCTCCTCGTGGAGGAGGCGGGGTTCGCCGCCCACGAGAGGGTGGCCAGGGTGCGCATCCTCCCCGAGCCGCTCACCACGGAGAACGGGCTCCTCACGGGGACGCTGAAGGTGCGCCGCCCCGCGGTGCTGGAGCGGTGGCAGGGCCTCCTGCGGGAGATGTTCGGGCGGGAGGGGGGAGGCGGGGCCGGGGCGGGGTAGCGGCCGCCCCGGGCGCGAGGCGGGGGGCTACCGGGCGTGGCCGCGGTAGGCGCCGTAGCGGCGGCGCTGCTTCGCGATGATCTTCTTGCCCTTGCGGGTCTTGTTGCGGCGCAGGTACCCCACCTTGCGGCGGCGCTTGACGTTGCTGTTGCGGATCTTGAGCTTCATGGCAGGGTCCTTTCACGGCCCCCCTCGGGGGGCGAAACCGCCGACTGTAGCGGGCGGGGGGGAACCGGGCAAGATTCGCGGGACCACGAGGGGGGACGGGTCCTTCCCGGATTCGCGTGGGTACCCCGTTGGCTTGCCCGAACGCCGGCGCGCGGCCGCCCGAAGGGTCCCGGGCACGGAACCCGGTCGGGAGCCGCGCTCCCATGGGCGCCTCCTCCTTCGGGGCAACCCGCCAGGGACCGGCAGGGAACGGCTGAGGAGCCGGAGGATGCCCGGCATGGGAGGCGGCACCCGGGGCGGGACGGGGGGCCTTCCGTGCGGTGCGGTGGGCCGGCGGAGGCATCGCGCCCGCTCGGCCGGAACCACCCCGTTCGCCCTCCCGGCCTTGCCTCCCGGCCGTCCGGGACCACCGCCCGCGAGGCCCGGTCTCCCCCTTGACTTCATGCCGGATTCCTGTTGACCGGCGCGGGCCGGATGCTACCTTGATCCTTGCAGTCGGGTTGCTGCCGGGTACGCGGCGCCACCGAAAGGGCCGCGGATCGGGCACGGGTCTCAAGACGGCAACGGTACGGGACGAACCGCAGGGCCCAGAACTGACGGCCCGCCCCCGGACCGTGAACTTGCGTCTTTGGGCGCCCGTGCTCCGTGCGGACGGTGCCGGGCCTGTTTTGTGGGGCTGTGAACTTTGGTCCCTCGGTCAGGCGCACCCCGGGTCGAGACGCGGGTCCCCTCAGGGCCCGCCGGGTCCCCCCTGTGCCCGGTCCCGGCCCCTTCCCCCTTCGTCGACCCCTGCGGGGTTTCCCTTCCCTTACAGACAACTCGTCCACCCGGGATGAACTGCAATCGGCCCGGTAGGACCCAGGAGGTAGCGGCATGGCACGCACGTCCTTGAAGCATGCGCGGTTCCTTGCCGTCGTCGTCGGCGCGGGGGGTGCGGCCCTCCTCTCCGGCTGCGGCGGCGGCGGAAGCGGTGGCGGGGTCGATCGGCCCGCGCCCGGCTTCCAGCTCGGCTCGCTCCCCACGGTCCAGAAGCTCGAGACCCCTCTCGGGCTGACCGGTTCCCGGGGCGCCGGGGCCGACGTCTTCGTGTCC
>JAKLKS010000432.1 GCA_023150535.1 Planctomycetota bacterium | reverse complement strand
CCCGCCTCCCCCGGCCCCGCCGCCGCCCCCGGCGGAGGTGCGCCCGTGAGGCGCCTCCTCCTCGCCGCCGGCGCCCTCGCCCTCGCCGCCCTCCTCCTCCCCCCGGACCTGCGCGGGCAGGAGCCCCCGCCCTCGGCGGAGGGGCCCGGCCCCTGGGAGGAGGTCGTCTTCCTGCCCGAGTCGGGGCTCTCCGTGCTCCTCGAGAGGGACCCGCGCGGGGTGCTCCTCGACCGCGCCTCCTACCTCGACCTCCACCGCCGGGCCCGCGAGGCGGCGGGCGGCGCGGAGGCCGGCGCCGCCGGGCCCGCGGTCCGCCTCCTGCGCGTGGAGGCGGAGGGGGCGGTGGAGGGGGAGCGCGCCCGCGTGGCGGTCCGCCTGACGCTGCGCCACCGGGGCCCGGGGAGGGAGGCCCTGCCGCTCCGCCTCGGCGGCTCGGTGCTCTCGGCCACGCTGGACGGGGCCCCGGCCCCGCTCTCCGCCGATCCGAAGGGGGGGCTCGTCCTCTCCGTCGAGGGGGCGGGGATCCACGAGGCGGTGGTGGAGGTGGCCGCGACGGTGGAGGCCAGCCGGGGGGACCGCACGCTCTCCCTCGACCTCCCCGCGGCTCCGGCGGTGCGGTGGTCCCTCACGGTGCCCGGCCGCGTCACGGGCCGCGCCGAGGGGGGGATCGGGCGGACGGAGCGGCTCGCCGATCCCGATCGCACCCGCTTCGTCGCCTTCGGCTCCACGGGCGCTCTCCGCGCCTCCTGGAGGGAGGGGGACGAGGGGACCGACCTCCCACCCCTCCTCCGGGGCAGGGTCCGGACGCTGGCCGAGGTGGGGGAGAGGGCGCTGGACTGCCTCGTCCTCCTCCACCTCGAGTGCTGGCGGAGCCCCGCCGACGCCTTCGACCTCGACCTCCCCTCGGACCTCGCCGTCCTCGGCCTCGAGGGCGACGCGTCGCTCCTCCCCGCGGGCCCTCCCGCGGGGGGGCGGGCCCCCTTCCGGATCCGGTTCCCGGAGCCCTTCACCGGGGCGCGCACGGTCCTCCTGCGGGCCACCCGCCCGCTCCCGGGTCCCGGGGAGGCGGCCCTCCCCGGGGTGGATCTCCCGGGCGCCGCGGCGGTGCACCGCCTCCTCGCGGTCCGCTTCACCGACGGCCTCCGCGGCCGCGTGGAGGCGGGGGAGGGGGCGGTCCGCCTCGACCCCTCCCTCTCCGAGCAGGGGGCGGTGGACGCGCTCCTGCGCCTGGAGGCCGCGGGCGCGGCCCGGGCCCTCTCGGAGCGCCCCTCGGTGCGCCTGCGGGCCGACGCCCGCGTCCTCCTCGACCTCGCCGACGACGGGCCCTGGCTCGCCGCCTCCTTCCTCTACCTCCCGCGGGGGGACCGCCTCTACGGCGTGGACCCGCTCCTCCCGGAGGGGTTCCAGCCGGAGACCGTGGCCGTGAGCGGGGGCATCTCCTTCCTCCGGGGGAGGACGCCGGAGGGCCGCCTCTCCCTCCTCTTCCCCGGGGGCGTGGCCCCCGGCGGCGCGGTCACCGTCACCCTTCGCGGCCGCTG
>JAKLKS010000431.1 GCA_023150535.1 Planctomycetota bacterium | reverse complement strand
GGCCAACCCCGACGTCGCCCTCCCCGCCCTGCTGAACGAGGGGCTCAGCGAGTACTACGGAGCCAACCTCGTGGTGAAGGGGAGGATGGTCCGCGGCGGGATCCAGGACGAGCGCCTCGCCGACCTCCGCGCGATGATCGAGGAGAAGACCCTGCCCGCCCTCGACGACCTCCTCGCCCACGGCCACCGGGACCGGGCGGCCCAGGGATGGAAGAAGCTCTCCGTGTCGGACTACGCCCACGCCTGGGCCTTCATCCACTTCCTCATGCACGGGGCCGGCGGGAAGTACCGGCAGCGGCTGGCGGCCTGGATGAACGGCCACCTCGGGCTCGAGTTCCGGGACGCGGCCGCGGGGAGCACGAAGGAACGCTACTACATGAGGTTCAAGGACGACCGGGCCCTCCTCCTCCAGTGCCTCAAGGTGAAGGACTACGCCACGCTGGAGCGGGAGTTCCTCGACCACGTGGCCTCCATGGAGTACGCCGGGGCCCGCGGGCTGCTGGCCCAGGGGCTGCGGAAGCTGGCGAAGGAGCGGAACGAGGCCGCCGCGCTGGAGTACCTCGGGAAGGCGCTCGCGAACGCCGGGGACGACGCCGAGGTGCTCTCCCTCGTAGCCAGGGTCTACTCCCGGATCGACGGGAAGGAGGAGGAGGGGGAGAGGCTGCTGCTGCGAGCCCTCGACCTCGATCCCCTCAACGTCGACCGCCGCTACGAGACCTCGAGCTGGTTCCCCGACGGGGACGCGGAGATCCCCCACCTGCGGATGTGCGAGGAGATGGCCCCCGGGGACCCGGTGGCGCTGGCGGCCACGGCCTGGCTCGCCTTCCGCGGGGAGGGGAGGGACCGGTGGGTGGGGGGAGGGGTCTTCGGGGGCGGGGCGGAGGAGGCGAAGGCGGCGCTGGAGGCCGGGGCCCCTCCCGCGGAGTGCGCGCGGATCGCGGGGCTCCTGCTCTCCGACCGGGAGCCGGAGGCGGCGCTCGCGGCGGCGCGGCGCGCCGCGGAGGGCCTCCCCGGAGACCCGGAGGCGCTGCGCATGCTCGCACGCGCGGCCGCCTCCTGCGGCGACGCCGCGGAGTTCGCCCGCGCCCTGGAGGGGATCGGGGCGCCGCCCGCGAAGGGCGCGGTCCCCGGTCCCGGCCCCTCGGCGGAGATGCGGCTCGCGCGGGCCCTCGTCGAGGCGGCGGCCCAGGCCCTGGCCCTCGAGCGGCCCCGGGAGCTGCGGAAGGCGCTGGACCCCTGGTTCGCCCGGGAGGGGCGCGGCCCCCGCATCGAGGCGGAGTGGATCCTCCACCTGGCCCTTCCCCTCATGACCGAGGACTTCGAGACCTTCGCGAAGCGGGGCCGGGAGGGGACCGAGGCCCTGAAGGGGTCGAACCGGATCGGCTTCCTCGTCGCCTTCGCGCGGTCGGGGCTGGGGCCGCCTGAGGAGGAGGAGGAGGAGGAGGAGGGGGAGGGGGAGGGGGAGTAGCGGCGGCGACGGGAGGACGCGCGGGATCCCCCCCCCGCCGGCTCTTCGCTGTTTCGTGTGGGTGATGCCTCTCCGCCCTCGCACGGCCGCTCGCCCCTGCGGTTCCGCGC
>JAKLKS010000430.1 GCA_023150535.1 Planctomycetota bacterium | reverse complement strand
AGAGCGACCGCCCTACCGGACGGACGCTACTGCGTCGGAGGGACTGGCCTTCTCATCCCATCTCGGTACTGATCAGGTTCCGTGGGGATCACTGGCCCAGCACCTCCTTCACGAGGTCGAGGACCGCGTCGGCGTGCTTCGAGGCCTCGCTCCAGTCCACCCTGGCGGCCCGGTAGGTCTTCGGGTCCACCACCCCCTCGCCCGGCTTCGTCCCCGGCCGCACGGGGATGGAGCGGTAGGTCGAGGCGGAGAGCGCCCCCTCGACCGCGGGGGAGACGAGCCAGTCGTAGAGCCGCCGCGCCTCCGCCGGGTGGGGGGCCCCCTTCACGAGGGCCACCGTCACCGGGAGGACGTAGGTGCCCGGCTGCCCCTCCGCCTGGTCGGGGTAGACGGCGACCACCGGCTCCCCGGCGAGGAGGCGCACCGCGAAGTCGTCGGTGTCGGTGAAGCCGAAGGCCCGCGCCCCCTTCCCCACCTCGCGGGAGACCGGCCCGTTCCCCGAGGGGAAGGTGACGCCGTTCGGCCCGAGGGCGAGGAACCACCTCGAGAACTCCTCCGGCCCGAGGCGGGCGCGGAGCGCCGCCATGTGGGAGAGGGTCGTCCCCGCGGCGGGGCGGGCGAGGGCGCCGGCGTCCTTCCAGGCCGGATCGGCGAGGTCGCGGAAGGAGGAGGGCCGCCGCTCCCCGAGGACCGCGGTGTTGGCGATGAGGACGCGGGCCCGGAGCCCGTTGGCGGTCCAGAAGCGGCGCGGGTCCCGGAATTCCGCGGGGATGTCCGCGGCCGCGGGGGAATCGTAGGGCTCCAGGACCCCCTCGGCGGCGAGCCTCTCCGTCCAGAGGGGCTCGTTGTTCCACCAGACGTCGCAGGAGGGGGTGCGCCCCGGCCGCCCGTCCTCCCGGATGCGCATGGCGAGGCCGATGGACTTGGCCGCCTCGGTGTCGGTGACGAGGTCCACGCGGATCCCCGTCTCCTCCGTGAACCGCGGGACCAGGACCCGCGCCACGTCGTCGTCCACGGCGCAGAAGAGGACGACGACCGGCCCCTCCCCCTTCGGGCGGAGGGCGAACCAGAGCCCGCCGGCGACCAGCGCCGCCAGCACGAGGAACGGCAGGATCCGCTTGCCCATCGGTTCATCCCCTCCTGTAGGGCTCCGCGTCGAGCCCGAGCGCGCGCATCTTCCGGTGGAAGTTGGGGCGGCTGATGGCGGCCGCGCGCGCGGCCCTCGCCACGTTCCCGCCCGCCCGGCGGAGCAGCTCGTCCACGAGGATCCGCTCGAAGCGGCGGACCGCCTCCTCGAGGGTGAGGTCCCCCGCGTCCCCGGACCCCGGGAGGCCCCGGGCCTCGCTCTCCGCCCGGAGCCAGGCGGCGGGATCGCGGGCCCCCTGCGGCGCCGGGGGCCCGGGGGGGGCGGCCGCGGGGGGGCGCTCCCCTCCCGAGGCGAGGACCCGCACCGTGGCGGGACCCGCGCCGCCGCCGCGCCGCGCCGAGAGGGCCCGCTCCAGGGCGCCGGCCACCTCGTCGGCCTTGAGCGGCTTGCGCACGTAGTCCGTGGCGCCGGCCCACATCGCCCCCATGGCGTCGTCCACGCTGGCGAAGCCGGTCATCATGA
>JAKLKS010000042.1 GCA_023150535.1 Planctomycetota bacterium | reverse complement strand
GGGAATGCGCCGATCCGGGCGGAAGCCGGGATCGAGGGGGAATCCGGAGGGGGGGGGGCACCCCCCTCCGGGTCTCCCTGATTCCCGGAGCGGGGCCGCTCGCGCGGCCCCTCCCGGGGAGGCGGTCCCCGCGGTCCGCCTCCGCCGTCCGCGTGCCGTCCGGTCGTCCAGGAACAGCGTCCCCTTCGGGGGTGGAGTGAAGACATGAAGACGAGGGAGTACGGCCACGCGCGCGAGGTCCTGGAGATCCCGGACCTCATGGAGCTCCAGACCCGCTCCTACGCGGAGTTCCTGCAGGCGGAGGTCCCCTACACGGACCGGAAGAACCTCGGCCTCGAGGCGATCCTGCGGGAGGTCTTCCCGATCCAGTCCTTCGACGGGACCCGGTCCCTCGAGTACCTCCACTACGACCTCGGCCAGGCGCGCTACTCGCCCGACGAGTGCCGCAGGCTCCGCCTCACCTACGGCATGCCCTTCCGGATCCGGGTGAAGCTCGAGGGGCCGGAACCGGTGGAGGAGGAGGTCTACCTCGGCGAGATCCCGATCATGATCGGGGGCGGCGAGTTCATCATCAACGGCGCCGAGCGCGTGATCGTCACGCAGCTGCACCGCTCGCCCGGCGTGGACTTCTCCGTGGAGGTCCACGCGGGGGAGCGGAAGCTCCACTCCTGCTGGATCATCCCGGAGCGCGGCTCCTGGATCGAGCTGAACGTCGGGAAGAAGGACTCGCTGTTCGTCCGCATCGACCAGAGCGGGAAGTTCCCCTGCACCTCCCTGCTGCGCGCCCTCTCCCCGGAGTACTCGACGGACGCCGACATCCTGCGGCTCTTCTACCGGACCGAGGTCCTGAAGAAGACGGCGGTGCGCTCCAAGACCGGGCTCGCCGGGCGCATCCCGACGGGGGACGTGGTGGACCGGGAGACGGGCGAGGTGGTGGCCGAGGGGCTCCTGCCGCTCACCGATGCGCAGGCCGAGGCCATCTCCACCTCCAACATCGACGAGATCGAGGTCCTGGAGGACCCGGACGACCGGCTCATCCTGAACTCCCTGCTCGAGGACGCGACCAAGAACCACGAGGAGGCGCTCCTCAAGATCTACGGCCGCCTGCGGCCGGGCAACCCGCCGCAGATCGACAAGGCGAAGGCCCTCTTCCACGAGAAGTTCTTCGACCCCGCCCGCTACCGGCTGGGCAAGGTGGGGCGCTTCCGCCTGAACCGGAAGTTCGGCCTCGACATCCCGGAGACCGAGCAGACCCTCCTGCCGCAGGACATCGTCAACTGCGTGAAGTACATCCTCCGGCTCCGCCGCAACGAGGGGGAGATCGACGACATCGACCACCTCGGCAACAGGCGCATCCGCTCCATCGCCGAGCTGGGCGGCGACGAGTTCCGCAAGGGGTTCCTGAAGCTCCGGCGGACCGCCCAGGAGCGCATGAACCTCGACGCGGAGACCGCCGTCACCCCGCGCACGCTCATCAACAGCAAGACGATCTCCTCGTCCATCGACTACTTCTTCGGCAGGGGCGAGCTCTCGCAGGTGGTCGACCAGACCAACCCCCTGGCGCAGCTGACCCACGAGCGCCGCCTCTCGGCGCTCGGGCCCGGGGGCCTCAACCGGAAGCGCGCCGGGTTCGAGGTGCGCGACGTCCACCTCTCGCACTACGGCCGCATCTGCCCCATCGAGACCCCGGAAGGCACGAACATCGGGCTCATCTCCTCCCTCTCCATCTACGCCGGGGCCGACGACTACGGGTTCCTGACCACCCCGTACCGCGTGGTGGAGAAGGGCGTGGTCACGGGCAAGGTCCGCAGGCTGCGGGCCGACGAGGAATCCGCCGCCGTGCTCGCGCCCGCGGACACGGAGGCCGACGCCGAGGGCCGGATCACCGGGAAGTACATCCTCGCCCGCAAGGCGGGGGACTTCCACCTGGTGGAGCCGAAGGAGATCCAGTTCATGGACGTGTCGCCCAAGCAGCTCGTGGGCGTCTCGGCCAGCCTGATCCCCTTCCTCGAGCACGACGACGCCAACCGCGCCCTCATGGGATCGAACATGATGCGGCAGGCCGTCCCGCTGGTCTGGACCGAGCCGCCCATCGTCGCCACCGGCATGGAGAGGCCGGTCGCCCGCAACTCCGGGATGGTGGTCCGCGCGAAGGACGCCGGCCGGGTGGCCTTCGCGGACGCCCTCCGGGTCGTCGTGGAGACCGAGACGGGGACCGACGAGTACCCGCTGCGCAAGTTCGTCGGCCTGAACGAGCGGACCTGCCTCAACCAGCGCCCCTGCGTCCGGGCGGGGGACCGCGTCCGGAGGGGCGACGTCATCGCCGACGGCGCCGCCACCCACCGGGGGGAGCTCGCCCTCGGCAAGAACATCCTCGTCGCCTTCATGTCCTGGGAGGGCTACAACTTCGAGGACGCCATCATCGTCAGCGAGCGGCTGCTCAAGGACGACACCTACACCTCGATCCACATCGACGAGTTCGAGGCGGAGATCCGGGAGACGAAGCTCGGCCGCGAGGAGTTCACCCGGGACATCCCCAACGTCTCCGAGAAGGCCCTCCGCAACCTCGACGAATCGGGCGTGGTCAGGGTGGGCACGCGCGTCCGGCCCGGGGACATCCTCGTGGGCAAGGTCGCGCCGAAGAGCAAGACCGAGCTCTCCCCCGAGGAGAAGCTCCTGCACGCCATCTTCGGCCGGGCCGGCGAGGACGTGAAGAACGACTCCCTCGACGTCCCCTCCGGCACCGAGGGGATCGTGCTGCACGTGGAGCGCCTCTCCCGCCGCGTCAACCAGACCGAGGACCAGCGGCAGGCCGCCCAGACCGAGATGCGGCGCGTCGAGCGGAACGCGAACGCCGACTTCAAGAAGGTCATGCACGAGTGCCTCGAGAGGGTGCAGGCCGTCTACCGGGGCGAGATCAAGGACCCCGAGACCAACAAGGCCTTCTCCGTCGGCGACGACGCCAACATCAACCAGATGAAGGCCGTGCGGGACCGCCTGAAGGAGGCGGTGATCCACACCCGGGAGAGCGAGCGCAAGGGCAAGGCCACGCAGCTCCTCAAGGAGTACTACGATCGCCTGGAGGCCATCGAGAGCGAGCGCACGAAGCTGGTGAACCAGCTCACGCGCGGGGACGAGCTCCCGACCGGCGTCCTGGAGATGGTGCGGGTCTACATCGCGACCAAGCGCGTGCTGTCCGTGGGCGACAAGATGGCCGGCCGCCACGGCAACAAGGGCGTCGTCTCGAAGATCCTCCCCGTCGAGGACATGCCGTTCCTGGACGACGGCACCCCGGTGGACATCATCCTCAACCCGCTGGGCGTGCCGAGCCGCATGAACGCCGGCCAGATCCTCGAGACGCACCTCGGGTGGGCCGCGAAGGCGCTCGGCTTCCAGGCCATCTCCCCGGTCTTCGACGGCTGCTCGGAGGCCGAGATCGAGGGGGCGCTGGCGGAGGCCGGCCTCCCGAGGCGGGGGAAGACGCGCCTTTGCGACGGGCGGACGGGGGAGCCCATGGACCAGGAGGTCACGGTGGGCTACATCTACATGATGAAGCTCCACCACCTCGTGGACGACAAGGTCCACGCGCGCGCCACCGGCCCCTACTCCCTCATCACCCAGCAGCCCCTCGGCGGCAAGGCCCGCTTCGGCGGGCAGCGGTTCGGCGAGATGGAGGTCTGGGCGCTCGAGGCCTACGGGGCGGCCCACATCCTGCAGGAGCTGCTCACCGTGAAGTCCGACGACGTGGACGGGCGGACGAAGATCTACGAGTCCATGGTCAAGGGCGAGAACCTCCTCGACGCCGGCACGCCGGTCTCCTTCGACGTGCTGTGCAACGAGATCAAGGGCCTCTGCCTGAACATCGAGCTGGAGAAGAAGCAGGCCCTGTAGCCGGGGCGGGACGTCGAAGCGACGGGAGTTTCCCAGGCAAGAGACGACCAGGGGGGCGCCGAAGATGGAGCAGCTGTACTCGCGCATCAACGACTACGGGGCGGTCAAGATCCGCCTCGCGAGCCCCGCGGACATCCGGGGGTGGTCCTACGGCGAGGTGAAGAAGCCGGAGACCATCAACTACCGGACCTACCGTTCCGAGAAGGACGGCCTCTTCTGCGAGAGGATCTTCGGTCCCGAGAGGGACTGGGAGTGCTTCTGCGGGAAGTACAAGGGCATCAAGCACAAGGGGATCATCTGCGACCGCTGCGGGGTGAAGGTGACCCACTCGCGCGTCCGCAGGAAGCGGATGGGGCACATCAACCTCGCCGCCCCGGTCATCCACATCTGGTTCTTCAAGGCGATGCCGAGCCGCCTCGGGACCCTCCTGGCCATGAAGACCTCCGCCCTGGAGAGGGTCATCTACTTCCAGGACTACGTGGTCGTGGACCCGGGCGACACCCCGCTCAAGGAGCGCCAGCTCCTCACCGAGGAGCAGTTCCGCGAGTGCCGCGCGAAGTACGGCGACAAGTTCAAGGCCGAGATGGGGGCGGAGGCGGTCCGCGCCCTGCTCGCCCGCCTCGACATGGCCCGACTGTCCGACGAGCTGCGCGTCGAGCTCACCGAGACCAACAGCAAGCAGCGCCAGAAGGAGATCATCAAGCGCCTGAAGCTGGTGGACTCCATCCGCCAGTCGGAGAACGACACCAGCTGGATGGTGCTGGACGTCATCCCCGTCATCCCGCCCGACCTCCGCCCCCTCGTCCTGCTGGAGTCGGGGAACTTCGCCACGAGCGACCTGAACGACCTCTACCGGCGGCTCATCAACCGCAACAACCGCCTCAAGAAGCTCCTCGACCTCAACGCGCCCGAGGTGATCATCCGCAACGAGAAGCGGATGCTCCAGCAGTCGGTGGACGCCCTCTTCGACAACAACCGTTGCCGCAGGCCGGTCCTCGGCTCCAGCAACCGCCCGCTCAAGTCCCTGACGGACATGATCAAGGGCAAGCAGGGCCGCTTCCGCGAGAACCTGCTCGGCAAGCGGGTGGACTACTCGGCGCGGTCCGTCATCGTGGTCGGCCCGGAGCTGAAGATCCACCAGTGCGGGCTGCCGAAGAAGATCGCGCTGGAGCTGTTCCAGCCCTTCATCATCCGCCGGCTGAAGGAGATGGGGCTCGCCGACACGATCAAGTCCGCGAAGAAGATGCTGGAGCGGCGCGACACGGAGGTCTGGGACATCCTCGAGGAGGTCATCCACGAGCACCCCGTCCTCCTCAACCGCGCCCCGACCCTCCACCGGATGGGCATCCAGGCCTTCGAGCCGATCCTCGTCGAGGGGAACTCCATCGTCATCCACCCGCTGGTCTGCTCCGGCTTCAACGCGGACTTCGACGGCGACCAGATGGCGGTCCACCTTCCCCTGTCCCTCGAGGCGCAGGTCGAGGCGACGACCCTCATGCTCTCCACCAACAACATCTTCTCCCCGGCCCACGGCGGCCCGCTCATCGCGCCGTCGCAGGACATGGTGCTCGGCATCGCCTACCTCACCTGGGACCCCCGGCCCGGCATGGGGGGGGACAAGGTCCGCGCCTTCACCGACACCCACGAGGTCTTCCTCGCCTACTCCCAGGGGAAGGTCGGCATCCACTCCCGCATCAAGGTCCGCCTGCCGCAGGGGAGCCGGGTGGTGCACCGCCGCGACGGCCCCGAGGAGGACGGCTCCCGGCCCTTCGAGACGACGGTGGGGCGGGTCATCTTCAGCGACATCCTCCCGCAGGGGATGGTGTTCTACAACTACGAGCTGACGAAGGGGAGCATCGGCGAGGTCATCAGCCACTGCTTCAAGCGCCTCGGCAAGGACGCCACGCTGCGCCTGCTGGACTCCATCAAGGAGCTCGGCTTCAAGGCGGCCACGCGGGCCGGCCTGTCGTTCTCCAAGGACGACATGCGGATGCCGGGGAAGAAGGCGCAGATCATCTCCGAGGCCGAGAAGCAGGTCGAGGGCATCGAGCGGAACTTCCGCGCCGGCGTCATCACCGGCGGCGAGCGCTACAACCAGATCATCGACTGCTGGACCCACGCCCGCGAGCGCATCGGGCGGGAGATGATGGTCGAGCTCCAGAACGACGACAGGGACGGGAAGCCCTACCTGAACCCGATCTACCTCATGGCCAACTCCGGCGCCCGGGGCTCGATCGAGCAGATCCGCCAGCTGGCGGGCATGCGCGGCCTCATGGCGAAGCCGAGCGGCAAGATCATCGAGACGCCGATCAAGGCCAACTTCCGCGAGGGCCTCAAGGTGCTGGAGTACTTCTCCTCCACCCACGGCGCCCGCAAGGGGCTGGCCGACACGGCCCTCAAGACCGCGGACTCGGGGTACCTGACCCGGAAGCTCGCCGACGTCGCCCAGAACGTGGTCGTCAACGAGGAAGACTGCGGGACGATGAACGGCGTCACGAAGGGCGTCATCTACAAGGGCGAGAAGATCGAGGTGGCCCTCCGCAAGGCGGTCCGCGGGCGCGTCGCGCGGGACACCATCCGGGACGTCGTCAACGACGAGATCGTGGTCCAGGAGGGCCAGCTCATCACCGAGGAGATCGCGATCCGCCTCGAGGAGCTGGGCTACGACCGCATCAGGGTCCGCAGCGGACTGACCTGCGAGACCCCCGTGGGGGTCTGCGCGAAGTGCTACGGCGCCGACCTCTCCCGGAACGAGCTGGTGGAGCTCGGCATGGCCGTCGGGATCATCGCGGCCCAGTCCATCGGCGAGCCCGGCACGCAGCTGACGATGCGCACCTTCCACATCGGCGGCACGGCGTCCCGCGCCGTCGAGGAGTCCGAGGTGAAGGCCAAGTTCCCGGGCGTCGTCCAGTTCCAGAACCTGCGCGTCGTGGAGAACTCCGCGAAGCAGAGCGTGGTCCTCAACCGGAACGGCGAGGTCGTCATCACCGACAAGCGCTCCCGCGAGCTGGAGCGCCTCTCCGTGCCCGCCGGCGCCGTCATGCTGGTCACCGAGGGCCAGGAGATCGACAAGAACGGGCTCCTGGCGCGCTGGGACCCGCACAACATCCCCATCCTCGCGGAGCGCGAGGGGTACGTCCGCTTCGACGACGTCGTCGAGGGGAAGACCGTGAAGACCGAGATCGACCCGGGCTCCGGCGTCAAGCGCCGCGTGGTCATCGAGCACAAGGGCGACCTGCACCCGCAGATCGTCATCGTGGACGACAAGGAGAACGCGGTCGGGCTCTACCCCATCCCCGAGAAGGCGCACATCGAGGTGGACGAGGGCGAGTCCATCACGGCGGGCACGATGCTCGCCAAGACGCCGCGCGAGATCACGGGCACCCAGGACATCACGGGCGGCCTCCCCCGCGTGACGGAGATCTTCGAGGCCCGCAAGCCGCGCGACCCGGCGGTCATCAGCGAGATCGACGGGATCGTGGAACTCGGCGAGAAGCGCCGCGGGAAGCGGACCATCATGGTCACGAACGCGGAGTCCGGGATCAGCCGCGAGCACATGGTCCCGCACGGGAAGCACCTGCGGGTCCACCGCGGGGACCGGGTCCGCGCCGGCGAGCCCCTGGTCGAGGGGCCGCTGGTCCCGCACGACATCCTGCGCATCAGCGGCGAGGACGCCCTCCAGGGCTACCTCCTGCGCGAGGTGCAGAACGTGTACCGCTCCCAGAACGTCGGCATCGACGACAAGCACATCGAGATCATCGTCTCCCAGATGCTCCGGAAGGTCCGCATCGACGACCCGGGCGACTCGACCTTCCTGCCCGGCTTCGTCGTGGACCGCTTCCGGTTCCGCGAGGAGAACCGCCGGCTCATCGAGGAGAACAAGAAGCAGGCGAGGGCCAAGCCCGTCCTCCTCGGCATCACGAAGGCCGCGCTGCAGAGCGACTCCTTCATCTCGGCCGCGTCCTTCCAGGAGACCACGAAGGTCCTCACGGAGGCGGCGCTGGCGGGGAAGCGGGATCCCCTGCTCGGCCTCAAGGAGAACGTCATCATCGGGCACATGGTGCCGGTCGGCACGGGCTTCCGGGCCCACGCCCGCACCCGGGTCAAGAGGAGCGTGGACCTGGAGCGGCTGGCCGAGCAGGAGGGCGCCGCGGAGGGCCTCGGGGTCGCCGGCCTGGAGCCGGGGCCCGCAGCCTGAGAAATCCGGGACCGGGAGCCCGGTCCCCTGTAAAGTCGCCGGTTTCGCCGTCGGTCTCGCGACGGAAACGAACGGAGAGAGACGATGCCGACCATCAACCAGCTCGTCCGCAAGGGGCGGCGGAAGCCGGTGTACAAGTCGAAGAGCCCCGTCCTCGACTCCTGCCCCCAGAAGCGGGGGGTCTGCCTCCAGGTCAAGACCATGACGCCCAAGAAGCCGAACTCGGCCCTCCGGAAGATCGCCCGCGTCCGCCTCTCGAACGGGAAGGAGATCACCGCCTACATCCCCGGCGAGGGCCACAACCTCCAGGAGCACTCCATCGTCCTGGTGCGCGGCGGCCGCGTGAAGGACCTCCCCGGCGTCCGCTACCACATCATCCGCGGCGTCCTCGACACGGTCGGCGTCGAGAACCGCCGCCGCAGCCGGTCCAAGTACGGCCAGAAGCGCCCGAAGTAGCCCCTCCGGAGGAGAACGATGCCCCGCAAGTACGTCTCGACCTCGATCCTGCAGAAGCCGGAGCCCAAGTTCGGGAACCCGCTCCTGTCCAAGTTCATCAACTGCGTCATGAAGCAGGGCAAGAAGTCCACCGCCCAGCGGATCGTCTACGACGCCCTCGAGACCGTGGGGAAGCGCATGCCCGGCGAGGACCCCCTGAAGGTCTTCACGCAGGCGCTCAACAACGTCAAGCCCATGGTCGAGGTCCGCAGCAAGCGGGTCGGCGGCGCGACCTACCAGGTCCCGGTGGACGTCTCCAGCAAGCGGCAGCAGTCCCTCGCGATCCGGTGGCTCCTCGAGACGAGCCGGAAGAAGAAGGGCAAGGCCATGAGCGAGAGGCTCGCCGAGGAGTTCATCCTGGCCTCCCGCCGCGAGGGCGGCGCCTACCTCACCCGCGAGAACGTCCACAAGATGGCCGAGGCGAACAAGGCCTTCGCGCACTACGCCTGGTAGCGGACGCGCACCCGCCGGATCTCGCCGACGGCCCCGGACGACGGGGCCGTCCTGATTCCGGCTCCCCGCCGGATCGCGGCGCCCCCGGGGCTTCCCGCGCGGCCCGGCCGGGCGCCCCGGGCCCGGCGCCTCCCGCCGTCCTTGGGCCGCCGCGCCCCCTGCCTTAGCATCGGCCGCCTCCCATGGCCCCGCCCTTCCCCCTCGACCGGATCCGGAACATCGGGATCATCGCCCACATCGACGCGGGCAAGACGACCGTGTCGGAGAGGATCCTCTACTACTCCGGCAAGGAGCACCGGATGGGCGAGGTCCACGAGGGCAACACCGTCATGGACTGGATGGAGGAGGAGCGCAAGCGGGGGATCACCATCACCTCCGCCGCCACCACCTTCCCCTGGAAGGGCTGCCGGTTCAACCTCATCGACACGCCGGGCCACGTGGACTTCACCGCGGAGGTGGAGCGGAGCCTCCGCGTCCTCGACGGGGGCGTGGTCGTGTTCGACGGGGTGGCCGGGGTCGAGGCCCAGTCGGAGACCGTCTGGCACCAGGCGGACCGGTACCACGTCCCGCGCCTCGTCTTCGTCAACAAGCTGGACCGCATGGGCGCCGACTTCGCCCGGGTCGTCGAGGACATCCGCCAGCGCCTCGCCCCCGGGGGAGCCCCCTGCGTGCTCCCCATGGCCCTCCCCGTCGGGCGCGAGGCGGACTTCCACGGGATCGTGGACCCCGTCCGCCGGATCATGCTGCGGTTCGAGCACGGCGACAGGGGCCGGACGGTGGTGGAGGAGAAGGTCCCGCCGGGGATGTCCGACGCCGTGGAGGCGGCCCGGGCCAGGATCGTCGAGATCGCCGCGGAGCACGGGGACGACGCCGCCACCCAGAAGTTCCTGGAGGGCGGGGACCTCTCGGAGGAGGAGATCCTCGCCGGCATCCGCCGCGGGACCCTGTCCCGGGCCGTGATACCGGTCTTCTGCGGGGCGGCCCTGAAGGACATCGGGATCCAGCCGCTCCTCGACGCGGTCGCGGCCTTCCTCCCCTCCCCTCTCGACGCCGGCGAGGTCCGGGGCCACGACCCGGAGGACCTCGCGAAGACCGTGGTGCGGAAGCCCGACCGCAAGGGCCCCCTCTCCGCCCTCGTCTTCAAGACCTTCTCGGAGAAGCACGGCGACCTGGTCTACCTTCGGGTCTACTCCGGGACCCTCCGCAGGAACGACCAGGTCTTCAACCCGGGGAAGGACAAGGTCGAGCGGGTGGGCCAGCTCCTCCGGATGCACGCCAACCACCGGGAGCCCGTGGAGGAGGCCGGCCCCGGGGACATCGTCGCCACCCTGGGCCTCCGGTTCACCGCGACGGGGGACACCCTCTGCCCCAGGAAGGACCCGGTCCTCCTGGAGGCCATGCGGTTCCCCGAGACCGTGATGAGCCTCGCCATCGAGCCCCGCAGCTCCGCCGACAGGGACGGCCTCGCCGACGCCCTCGGGCGGCTCGCCAAGGACGACCCCACCTTCACCGCGCGCATCGACGAGGAGACCGGCCAGACCGTCATCAGCGGCATGGGGGAGCTGCACCTGGAGGTCCTCGTCAACCGCCTCACCCGGGACTTCGGCGTGGCCGCCCACGTGGGGAAGCCCCGGGTCGCCTTCCGGCAGACCGTGGGGGGGACCGCGAGGGGGGAGGCGGTCTTCGAGCGCATGGTGGGGGAGAAGCGCCAGTTCGCGAGGGTCGTGCTCGAGGTCTTCCCCGGGGACGGGAGGGACCACCTGACCCCGGGGCTCGCGAAGCTCCCCCCGGTGCTCCGGAACGCCGTGCGATCCGGGATCCGGTCCTCGGAGCAGGGGGGATGCGGGCTCGGGTACCCCTGCGTGAACGTGGGCTGCAGGCTCCTGGACGCCACCGTCCACCCCTCGGACGCCACGGAGGCCGCCTTCGAGGCCGCCGCCTCCCAGGCCTTCGGGGAGGCCTTCGACCGGGGGGGCGCGATCCTCCTCGAGCCGGTCATGTCCGTGGTCGTCCACTCCCCGGAGGAGTTCCTCGGGAGCGTCCTGGGGGATCTCCAGCGCCGGAGGGCGGTCATCGAGTCCATCGAGAACCCCGGCCCCGGCCTCCGGGTCGTGCGGGGAGCGGTGGCCCTGGCGGAGATGTTCGGGTACTCCACCTCCCTGCGCTCCGTGAGCCAGGGCAGGGCGGGGTTCTCGATGGAGCCGCGGGCCTACGCGCCCGTCCCCCCGGACCGCGCCCGCGGGATGATCCTGTGAGCCCTCCTTAAAACCTTGATGCCCGCGGCGCCGCCGGTAAACTCGCGGGCTTTCCCACAGGATCCGGGGCGGGATTCGGGCGGCCCCCCCGGCGCCGCAGGAACGGAGACATGCAGACCAGAATCCGGATCCGGATGGAGGCCTTCGACCACGAGGCCATCGACCAGTCGGCGCTGGACATCGTCCAGACGGCCAAGAGGACCGGCGCCCGCGTCTCGGGACCGGTGCCCCTCCCGACCCGGATCGAGCGGTTCACCGTGCTCCGCAGCCCCCACATCGACAAGAAGTCCCGCGAGCAGTTCGAGATGAGGACCCACAAGCGCCTCATCTACATCACCGAGGCGACCCCGAAGACGATGGACGCCCTCAGCAAGCTGAACATGCCCGCGGGCGTGGACATCCGCATCAAGGCGTAGGTCGTTCCCCTCCCCGGCGGCCCTCGTGGGGCCGGTGGGGCGGGCTCGGCAGCCGGAGGGCGCCTTTCCGCCCTCCCAAGGCGAGGAGGAACTCGGGCGCGGCTCCCCCGCGGGGGGAGGCCCCGATCCCCTCCTTGGGGCAAGTCCCCGCGGAGTTGAGACATGAGCGTGAATCTGCTGATCGGCCGCAAGGAGGGGATGACCCAGCTCTTCGACGAGAAGGGCGACGTGGTCCCCGTCACCGTCGTGCGCGCCGGCCCCTGCCCCGTCCTGCAGGTCAAGACCCCCGAGACCGACGGCTACACCGCCGTCCAGCTGGGCTTCGGCACCCGCCTCGAGAGGCGGACGACGAAGCCCCTCGCCGGCCACGCGAGGAAGGCCGGGGTCCCCCCCGTCCAGGTCCTGCGCGAGGCGGAGTCGACCGGCGACCTCCCGAAGGCGGGCGACGTCATCAAGGTGGGGGACGTGTTCAAGGTCGGCGACTACGTGGACGTCATCGGGACCTCCAAGGGCCGGGGCTTCCAGGGCACCATCAAGCGCCACAACTTCCACGCCGGCCCCCACACCCACGGTTCCAAGAACATCCGGGAGCCGGGCTCCATCGGCCAGCACACCTGGCCGGCCCGCGTCTACCTCGGCAAGAGGATGCCCGGCCACATGGGCAACGTCCGCCGGACCACCCGGAACCTGGTGGTCGTCCGCATCGACGCCGACACCGACCGCATCTTCATCCGCGGCGCCGTCCCCGGGTGGCGCGACGGGGTCGTCCTGGTCCGCCGCGCCCGCTCCGCGCCGCGATCCGCGGCCGGCGGGGCCCCGGCCGGGGGGAAGGGTTAAGCCATGGCGAACATCCAGGTCTACCGGTTCCCCGAGGGGAAGGTCGAGAGCCGCGAGGCGGACGTGTCCTCCCTCGGCAAGCGCCCGCACCGCAGGGTGATGCGCGAGGCGGTCCTCATGTACGAGGCCAACCGCCGCGCCGGCACCCACAGCACGAAGACGCGGGCCGAGGTGAGCTTCACCAACAAGAAGCCCTGGGCCCAGAAGCACACCGGCCGCGCCCGCGCGGGCACGCGCCGGAGCCCCCTGTGGCGCAAGGGCGGGATCATCTTCGGCCCGAAGCCCCGCGACTACGGGTGGGACATGCCCCGCAAGGCCCTCCGGGCGGCGGCGCGGAGCGCCCTCCTCGGGAAGTTCCTCGACGGGGAGGTCAAGGCCCTCGACGGCGTCTCCCTCGAGAAGCCCTCCACGAAGCGGATCGCCGCGGCCCTCGCCGCCCTGGAGGTCGGGGGCGGGGCCCTCCTGGTCCTCCCCGCGCGGGACGACGTCTTCTACCGCTCCGCCCGGAACATCGAGGGGGTCACGGTCCGCACCGCGGCGGAGGTGAACGCCTGGGACCTCCTCGCGCACCGCAACGTGGTCCTCGTGAACGGGGCCTTCGCACCCCTCCTCGAGGCCGCCGTCGCCGGCGGCGAGTCCGGCGGGAAGGACGCCCGATGAGCAGCCCGCACCCGATCATCCACCGGCCCGTCGTCACCGAGAAGACGATGAACGCCGCCCAGCGGCGGAACACCTACTGCTTCGAGGTGGACATCGCCGCCAACAAGATCGAGATCCGCCGGGCGGTCGAGGGCATGTTCAAGGTGAAGGTCCTCGACGTGCGCACCATGATCCGCAAGGGGAAGACCAAGATGAGGCGCCGGCCCACGGGGCGGGTGCCGCGGACCCCCGATCGCAAGCGTGCCGTGGTGCGCCTGGCCGAGGGCCAGGTCATCGACCTCTTCTAGACGGAGCGAAGACATGGGCATCAAGTACTACCGGCCGACATCCGCGGGGCGGCGCCTGGGATCGGTCTCCGACTTCGCGGAGATCACCAGGGAGAGCCCCGAGAAGTCCCTCACCCGCCCGAAGAACCGGACCGGGGGCCGCAACCAGCGCGGGCGCATCACCTCCCGCCACCGGGGCGGCGGCGAGAAGCGGAAGTACAGGGTCATCGACTTCCTGCGCGACAAGGACGGGATCCCCGGCCGGGTCGCCGCCATCGAGTACGACCCCAACCGCTCCTGCCGCATCGCCCTTCTCCACTACGCGGACGGGGAGAAGCGCTACATCCTCGCCACCAAGAACGTCGCCGTCGGGCAGACGGTCCACTCCGGCCCGGGCGTCGAGCCCGTGGAGGGCAACTGCCTGCCGCTGGGGAGCATCCCGCTCGGCATCTACGTCCACAACGTGGAGCTGAGGCCCGGGAGCGGCGCGCAGCTGGTCCGCAGCGCCGGCGGCCAGGCCCAGGTCGCCGCGAAGGAGGGCGACCACGTCACCCTGATGCTCCCCTCCGGGGAGGTCCGCAAGGTCCACGTCCGGTGCCGGGCCACGGTGGGGCAGATCGGCAACATCGAGCACAACCTGGTCCGCCTGGGCAAGGCGGGCCGCATGCGCCACAAGGGCCGCCGCCCCGAGGTCCGGGGCTCGGCCATGAGCCCCTACGCCCACCCGCACGGGGGGGGCGAGGGCCGTTCGGGCGAGGGACGGAAGCCCTCCTCGCCCTGGGGCAAGCTCACCAAGGGCGGGAAGACCCGCAATCCGAGGAAGCTGTCGGGCCGGCTCATCATCCGCGGCCGGACCCACAAGAAGAGGAAGTAGGTGAGACCATGGGACGTTCGCTGAAGAAGGGGCCCTTCGTCGACGCCAAGCTGCTCCGCCGCATCGAGAGGCAGAAGGCGTCCGGCGCGAGGGAGCCGATCACGACCTGGGCGAGGGCCTGCGTCGTGGTGCCGGACTTCGTCGGGCACACGTTCATGGTCCACAACGGCAAGGCCCACCTCAAGGTGTTCGTCACCGAGGACATGGTGGGGCACCGTCTCGGGGAGTTCTCCCCGACGCGGACCTTCCGCGGGCACAGCACCAAGAAGGTCGACACGCCGGCCCCCGCCGCGAAGAAGTAGGCGGGCACAGGAGACATCGCGATGGCGGAAGACAGGACGGAGACCGGGAAGGGCGCGGCGTTCCGCGCGAAGCACCGCTTCGCGCCGACGTCGGCCCACAAGGCCCGGTACGCGGTGGACCTCGTCCGGGGGCTCCCGGTCAACGAGGCCATGGAGCGGCTGCAGTACAGCCCCCGGCGCTCGGCCTTCCTGGTGGGCAAGGTGCTCCGGTCCGCCATCGCCAACGCGGGGCAGGACCTGGACGTGGACGCCAACCGCCTCTACGTCTCGGACGCCCGCGCCGACGACGGCCCGACCGAGAAGAGGGGGAAGGCCCGGTCCCGCGGGCAGTTCTTCGGGATCCTGGTCCGCCACTGCCACATCTCCATCGAGGTGAGGGAGATGCCCGAGGGCGGGCTCCCCGGCCGACGCCGCCGGGTCAGGGGCGCTGGCAGGAAGGGCGCGGCCGCCGTGAACTCCAAGGAGGCGTGAAAGTGGGCCAGAAGATCCATCCGAACGGCTTCCGCGTCGGGATCACCAAGGACTGGGACTCCCGCTGGTACGCCGGCAAGAAGGAGTTCGGCAAGTTCCTCCTCGAGGACCACAAGGTCCGGAAGTTCGTGAAGGAGCAGTACTACTTCGCGGCCATCCCGAAGATCGAGATCGAGAGGCGGGGGGAGGAGCTCATCATCCTGGTCCACACCGCCCGCCCGGGGGTGCTGATCGGCCGCAAGGGCGCGAAGGTCGACAAGCTGAAGGCCGACCTCGAGGGGCTCACCGGGCGCACGGTCACGCTGAACGTGCACGAGATCACCCGGCCGGAGCTCGACTCCCAGCTCGTGGCGGAGAACGTCGCCGAGCAGCTGAAGAAGAGGTCCTCCTTCCGGCGGACGATGAAGAAGTCCATGGACCTCACGATGGACAGGGGCGCGCTGGGCATCCGCCTCCGCTGCTCGGGCCGCCTCGGCGGCGCCGAGATCGCGCGGGTGGAGGACCAGCACAGGGGGTCCATCCCCCTCCAGACGCTCTCCGCCGACGTGGACTACGGGTTCGCCGAGGCCCTCTGCACCTACGGGATCATCGGGGTCAAGTGCTGGATCTACCGCGGGACCCTCGGCCCCCGCGGCGCCCACGGCTCCCGCGGCGGCGCGGCGAGGGCGGCGGCGAGGCAGCCGGCCGGCGGGCCGTCGTAGCGGGACGCGGGAACGGGACAGGAGCTGATCCGTCATGCAGATGCCGAAGAGGGTGAAGTTCAGGAAGATGCAGCGGGGCCGCCTGCGCGGCAACGCCGCCAGCGGCAACCTCGTGGAGTTCGGCGAGTTCGGGCTGCAGTGCCTGGGGCGCGGGTTCCTCACGGCCCGGCAGATCGAGGCCGGCCGCGTCGCCGCCAGCCACCACATCGCGGGCGAGGGGCGCATCTGGGTCCGCGTCTTCCCCTGGAAGCCGATGTCGGCGAAGCCCGCCGAGGTCCGCATGGGCACGGGCAAGGGCGACGTCGAGTACTGGTGCACCCCGGTGAAGCCCGGGATGATCCTCTACGAGCTGGGCGGCCTGCCGGAGGAGGTCGCCAAGTCGGCCCTCAACCGCATCGCGCACAAGCTGCCCCTGCCCGTGAGGCTCGTGCGGCGCAGGCACAAGATCTGAGGCGAGGGAACAGGCCATGAAGACGGCAGAGATCAGGATGCGCTCGACGGTCGACCTCCGGGGCGAGGTGGACGCCATCGGGCGCGAGATCGCGAACCTGCGCTTCCGCGCCGGTTCCGAGAAGGCCACGGACCCGTCCCGCATCGGCGCGCTGCGGCGGGACGTCGCGAGGATCCGCACGATCCTCCGCGAGCGGGAGAGGGACGTGCGCGGACAGGCGGCGGACGCCGCCGCGGGCAGGACCAGAAAGGCGGTATCGTGAGCGACGCCGGGAAGCGCACCCCCAGGGCGAGGATCACCGGGGAGGTCGTGAGCGACCGGATGCACAAGACCGTGGTCGTCCGGGAGGTCCGGTCCGTCCGGCACCCGAGCTACGGGAAGTTCGTCAACAGGACGACGAAGTACCACGTCCACGACGAGGAGGAGGCGGCGAAGGTCGGCGACGTCGTCGAGATCGAGCACACCCGCCCGCTCTCCGCCCTGAAGCGCTGGCGCCTGGTCCGCATCGTCCGCGCCTCCCGCGGCCGCGTCCGCGGGGAGAAGGACGAGCCGGTCCCGGGCCTCGAGTCCGAGGAAGCCGCGAAGTAGGGGGAGTCCAAAGGTGATCCAGACATACAGCCGGCTCGAAGTCGCGGACAACACGGGCGCCAAGATCGCCATGTGCATCAAGGTCCTCGGGAGCTCCCGGCGCCGGTACGCGCGCATCGGCGACGTCATCGTCTGCTCCGTGAAGAAGGCCATCCCGCACGCCCCCGTGAAGGCGGGGGAGATCGTCCGGGGGGTGATCGTGCGCACCCGGTACAACCAGCGGCGCAGCGACGGCTCCTACGTCCGCTTCGACCGCAACGCGATGGTCATCATCGACAACGACGGCAACCCGCGTGGGACGAGGATCTTCGGCGCCGTGGCCCGCGAGCTGCGCCAGAAGAAGTACATGAAGATCGTCTCCCTCGCCGCGGAGGTGGTGTAGCCATGAGGCTCAGGGAAGGCGATACGGTCCAGGTCGTCTCGGGCGCCGACAGGGGGAAGCAGGGGAAGATCCTGCGGATCCTCGACGGCGGCGACCGCGTCCTGGTGGAGGGAGTGAACCTCCTGTGGCGGCACATGAAGCCGAGCCAGAAGCAGCCCAAGGGCGGCCGCGTCCGCAAGGAAGGCGCCATCAGGGCCTGCAAGGTGATGCCGCTGGACCCCGAGTCGGGCAAGCCGACCCGGGTCGGGCACGCCGAGGTGGACGGGCGCAAGACCAGGATCGCCCGGCGCAGCGGCAAGCCCCTGCCCTGGCCGGGGAAGGAGTGAGGACGGAACGATGCCCAGCGTGAACCCCAGACTGAAGACCAAGTACGGCTCCGAGATCGTCCCCGCCATGCGGGAGCGGTTCGGCTACCCCAACGTCATGGCCGTGCCCCGGATCGAGAAGATCACCGTGAGCATGGGCGTGGGGAAGGCGACCGAGAACCAGAAGGTCATGGAGGCCGCGGTCACCGACCTCGCCCAGATCACGGGGCAGCGCCCCGTGGTCACCAGGTCCCGGAAGTCGATCTCGCAGTTCCGGCTCCGGCAGGGCCAGGCCGTGGGCTGCAAGGTGACCCTGCGGGGCGCCCGCATGTACGAGTTCCTCGACCGGCTCATCAGCGTGGTGATCCCCCGCATCAGGGACTTCCGGGGCCTCCGCCGGAACGCCTTCGACGGCCGAGGCAACTACAACTTCGGCCTCACGGACCAGCTGGTCTTCCCCGAGGTCAACCTCGACAAGGTCGACCACCAGCAGGGCATGAACATCACCATCACCATCAGGAACGGGACGAACGAGACCTCCCTGGAGCTCCTCAGGCTCTTCGGGATGCCGTTCCGGACCAACTAGGAGGCGCCGTGGCCAGGACCTGCCTCGTCGTCAAGTCGAACACCCCGAGGAAGCACGGGAACCAGCACCGCAACCGCTGCGGCATCTGCGGGCGGGCCCGCGGCTACTACAGGAAGTTCCAGATCTGCAGGATCTGCCTGCGGCGGCTCGCCCACAGGGGCGAGATCCCGGGCATGAAGAAGGCGTCCTGGTAGCAGCGAGAGGAAAGCAGAGGAAACAGCGATGTCGATGACCGACCCCGTGGCGGACCTCCTGACCCGCATCCGCAACGCCCTCCGTTCGCGCAAGGAGAAGGTGGACGTCCCGCACTCCGTCCTGAAGGAGGGCGTCGTGGACGTCCTCCTGCGCGAGGGCTTCGTCAACGAGAAGCAGGTGCTCGAGCTGGACCCGGTCCGGAAGGTCATGCGGATCCGGCTCAAGTACGGGTCGGACGGCGAGAAGGTCGTCTCCCACATCGCGCGGGTCTCCCGCCCCGGCCGCCGCGTGTACGCCGGCGCCGCGGCCCTCCCGAGGATCCAGGGGGGGCTGGGGATCTCGGTCCTCTCGACGAGCCAGGGCGTGCTCTCGGACCGCGAGGCCCGGGAGCGCAGGGTCGGCGGGGAGATCCTCGCCGAGGTCTGGTAGCGAACCAACGTTCCCGGTCCCCGGACCGGAGCCGCGCCGGAATCGCACAGGAGAGCAAGCATGAGCCGCATCGGAAAGTCGCCGCTGGCCGTCCCCGCGGGAGTGAAGGTCTCCGCGGCGGGGGGCCGCCTCGTCGTCGCCGGCCCCAAGGGGGCGGTGGAGACCTTCTTCCCGCCGGAGCTGTCCCTCGCCGTGGAGGAGGGGGGCAAGTCGGTCCGCCTCGGCCGCCGGGACGACTCCAAGAAGTGCAAGGCGCTGCACGGCACCTTCCGGCGCCTCCTCGGGAACATGGTGACGGGGGTCGTGACCCCCTTCGAGAGGGAGCTGGACATCGTCGGGGTCGGCTACCAGGCGAAGCTCCAGCAGAACGCGAAGCTCAAGCGCCAGGAGCTCCGGCTGCAGGTCGGCTTCGCCAACGCCGTGGACGTGCCGGTCCCGAAGGGGATCACCGTGGAGTGCCCCTCGGCGACCTCCGTCAAGGTGACGGGGCCGGACAAGGCGCTTGTGGGGCAGTTCGCCGCCAACGTCAGGAAGGTCCGCCCGCCGGAGCCCTACAACGGGAAGGGCATCAAGTACAGGGACGAGCGCATCCAGAGGAAGCAGGGCAAGTCCTTCGTCAGCTCCGAGTAGGAGCCGGGGACGGGCCGGGAGACAGAACGATGTCGAGCATCGCAAGGACGAGGAAGGAGCACCGCCTCCGGCGCCACCGGAGCCTGCGTCACAGGCTCTCCGGGGACGCGGGCAGGCCGCGCCTGGCGGTCTTCCGCAGCCTGCGCAACATCTACTGCCAGGTCATCGACGACGACCGGGGCGCGACGATCTGCGCCTGCTCGAGCATGGACATGGTCAGGGCCGGGGCCCTGGAGGCCGCTCGGGCGGGCAGCGTCGCCGGGGCCGAGACGGTCGGCGCCGAGATCGCCCGCAGGGCGAAGGAGAAGGGCATCACGAAGGTGGCCTTCGACCGCGGGGGCTTCCGGTACCACGGGCGCGTCAAGGCCCTGGCCGACGCCGCCCGCAAGGGCGGGCTGGACTTCTAGGAAGGCGACCGCGACGGGCGGCAGGAGCGCAACGACATGAGCAAGTTCAACACGGGCGGCCTGGTCTCGGTCGGCGGGGAGGGCCTCAACCTCACCGACAAGGTGGTGCGGATCAACCGCTGCGCCACGGTCGTCAAGGGCGGGAAGCGGTTCTCCTTCAGCGCCATGGTCGTGGTGGGGGACGGGAACGGCGTCGTCGGCCAGGGCTTCGGGAAGGCCAACGAGGTCCCCCCGGCGGTGGAGAAGGCCATCAAGGACGCCAAGAAGCACCTCTTCAAGATCCCCCTCCGCGGGCAGACCCTTCCCCACGAGTCCCGGGGACAGTTCGGCGCTTCCATCGTGCAGGTGCTTCCCGCGGCGCCCGGAACGGGCGTCATCGCGGGCGACGCGGTCCGCGCCGTCATGGAGGCGGCGGGGGTGAAGGACGTCCTGACGAAGGTCTACGGCTCCACCAACCCTGTGAACGTGGTCAAGGCCGCCCTCGACGCGCTGGGCCGGATGCGCACGGTCACCGAGGTGGAGCGCCTGAGGGGAGTGAAGATCGCATGAACCTCAACGACGCCAAGTCCGTCTCCGTGAACCGGAAGCGCTCCTTCCGGGTCGGCAGGGGCCGCGGCTCGGGCTGGGGGAAGACCTCCCGGCGCGGGCAGAAGGGCGCCTCGAGCCGGGCCGGCTGGGGCGGCGGCATCATGCGCGAGGGAGGCCAGATGTCCCTCGTCCGCCGCCTCCCGAAGAAGGGGTTCAACAACTCCATCTTCCGCGTCCGCTACGAGGTCGTGAACCTGGACCGCCTCTCCCTCGCCGCCATCGGCGGGGCGGTCACCCCGGATTCCCTGAAGGAGGCGGGGCTCATCAAGCGGAGCGCCCGCTGGGTGAAGGTCCTGGGGAACGGGGAGGCCGGCGCCGCCCTGAACGTCTCCGCCCACCACTTCTCCAGGGGCGCCCGGGAGAAGATCGAGAAGGCCGGCGGGTCGGTGACCGTCCTCGCGGGCCGCCACGGCCGCGCCGCGGAGCCCTCGAAGGGCGAGCGCCACGCCGCCCTGGCCGCCGCGCGCACCGTGAAGCTGGTGGCCGCGCGGGCCGCGGGGGAGCTGAAGGCGAAGGCGGCCGAGAAGGAGGCCGGGGACGCCGAGGCCGCCGGGGGGGCGAAGGCCGCGAAGTCCCCGAAGGCCGCGAAGCCCGCGAAGGACGCCGCCGGCGCGAAGCCCGGGAAGGACGCGAAGCACCCGGGCGGGAAGTCCGACGCGCAGAAGCCCGCCGGGAAGAAGAAGCCGAAGGACGAGTAGCCCCAGGAAGGAAGGACCACCGCCGTGTTCGCCCGCGCCTACGACGTGTTCCGGATCGACGAGCTGCGCCGGAAGATCCTCGTGACCATCGGCCTGCTGGCCGTGTTCCGGCTCGGATTCCACATCCCGCTCCCGGGGGTGGACGCCGAGGCCCTCTCGAAGTTCCTACACGGCGGCACCTCGGGCGGGGCGAAGGGCTTCCTCGACGTCTTCAACATCCTCTCCGCCGGGGACCTGCTCTCCTGCACCCTCTTCTCCCTCGGCATCATGCCCTACATCTCCTCCTCCATCATCTTCAGCCTGCTCGTGAAGGTGGTGCCGGCCCTCGAGAAGATCTCCAAGGAGGGCTCCCAGGGCCAGCGCCGGATCAACCAGTGGACGAGGCTGGCCACGGTCCCCATCTGCATGATGCAGGCGGCCTTCATCTGGGGCGGCGCGCTCCGGCCGGGCAACCAGTTCTTCCTCGGGGGCGCCCAGCTCGTCAGCGAGGACGTCCACGGGACCTTCTGGTTCGCCTCCACCGTCATCATCGGCCTCACGGCCGGCACCATCTTCCTGATGTGGATCGGGGAGCAGATCACCGAGTACGGGATCGGCAACGGCGTCTCCCTCCTCATCATGGCGGGCATCGTCACCCGCATCCCCGACGCCATCGGGCAGGTGGTGACGGCGTCCCTCGCGGAGGGCCAGAGGAGCGAGATC
>JAKLKS010000429.1 GCA_023150535.1 Planctomycetota bacterium | reverse complement strand
CCTCGAGGCTCTCCGTCATGGTGAAGGCGGCCTGGAGCTGGCGCAGCACCCGCACGGCGTCGGCGGCGGTGGGGGGGCGGAGGCGGGGATCGGGGGAGAGCATGGCCGCGAGGAGCTCCACGGTCCTCGGGTTCACCCCCGCGAGGAGCGGGGCGGGCGGCGGGATCTCCCCCCGCGCCAACCGGGCGCGGACCTCCGCCGCGGCGCCCTCCAGGAGCGGCCTCCCCCGGAGCGCCTCGAAGAGGAGGAGCCCGAGGACGAAGAGGTCGGCCCCCATCCCCCCCTCCTCGCCCCGCGCCTCCTCGGGGGAGAGGTAGCGGGGGTCGCGGGCCGCGAGGTCCGCGGGGACGAGGCGGCGCAGGCCGAGGAGGACCTGCCCCGCGCCGGGAAGGGCCACGGCACCGGGCTCGATGCCTCCGTGGCGCAGCCCCGCGCCCTCCAGCACGGCGAGCCCCTCGGCGACGCCCGCGCAGATCCCGAGGACCCGCTCCTCGTCGAGGTGGCCCCGCCGGAAGAGGTCGGCCAGCGTGGCCCCCTCGCTCCCCTTGCAGGCGACGAACCACCAGGGGCCCTTCTCCCCCGCGTTCACCACGGCGGCGAGGCGCTCGTGGTGGAGGGAGGCGGTGGCCCGCACCTGGTCGAAGAAGGAGGCCTTCGGCAGGCGGCCCTCGAGGAGGTCCCCCTGGAAGAGGTGGAAGTCGAGGGGGAGCCCGAGGGTGTCCCGGGCGCGGACGACCAGCACGGCGGGCCCCTCGCGAATCGTGCCCTGCAGCGTGCAGCCGCTGATGCTCTCCGGGAGGGCGGGGCGCGGGGGCATGGGGGGAACCCGGAGACTACGGCCGCCGGGAGGGAGGGGAAAGGGCAAAACGGGAAGGGGGGGGGACGGCGGTCCCGCCGGAATCCCGCCTGTCCCGTTTCGAGGCACTCGCCGGATCGGCCGTCCCCTTCCGGAGCCCCCCCCCAGCCCGGCTTCGGAGTTTCGTAGGGCCGCCCCGGTACAATCCCGACGGCACCGGACTTGCGCAGGGGGAGCCGTGTTCACGACCCTGCCCCCCGTCCGCCGTCCCGAGGTGAAGCCGATGTCCGAAGGCGAGGCCGCCCTGCAGGAGGAGATCTCCAAGGTCCGCGAGCGGACCCGCCTCCAGGCCCTCGCCCAGGGGGTCCCTCCCCCGGAGGCGGAGGCGCGGGCGGCGACGGCGGTGGAGGAGTTCTGCGCGAAGTGGGGCCTCCGGCCCGAGGCGGCGGCACCGGCGCCCCCGCTCCCCGCCCCCGCCCCCCCGGTCCGCGCGCCCGCGCCCCCGGCTCCCCAGCGGTCCGTGGACCTCGGCTCCTCCCCGCTGCGATCTCCCACGGCGTCCGGCGACCGGACCCAGTCCATCCGCATCTCGGAGATCCTCAAGAAGGGCCGGGAGGGGGCGACTTCCCCCTCCTCGAACCCCGCGATCCCCGTCCCCCCCTCCCTCGCGGCGCCGCCCGCCGCGCCGGGGGCGAAGCCGTCCCTCGCCTCGGTGCTCCGGCGCCACCGCTCCGGCGGCCTCCAGGGCGAGAGCGCCGCTCCGGCCACGGTCACGATCCCCATCGCCTCCGCCGCGGCGGCGGCGCCCCGGTCCCCGGTCCTCTCCG
>JAKLKS010000428.1 GCA_023150535.1 Planctomycetota bacterium | reverse complement strand
CCCCTCGGCCCCGGGGCGGAGGGCGCGCCCGCGCCGGCCGCGCCGGCGGCGGGCGGCGCCGCCCCCGGGACCCCCGGCGCCGGGACCTCCGGCATCCGGGCCCAGCTCGATCGCCTGGAGAAGGCCGGCTTCCCCCTCGCCGGGTCCTTCCGGTTCCTCGCCGCCCCCGAGGTGGAGGACGTCTCCCTCCTCTCGATCCGCACCGCCGACGGCCGCTCCCCCGTGGAGGGGAGGACCGCCTCCTTCGAGGTCGTGGCGGCCAACAACGGCGCCGCCCCCGCCGCCGCCGAGGTGCGCCTCCTGGTGGACGGGCGGGAGGTCGGCTCCGCGCGCCTCTCCCTCCCCGGGCGCGGCCTGCGCGCCGCCGCCCCCCCCACGGCCCGGGCGACCTTCCCCTGGCGCGGGGTCGCCGGATCCCACCACGCCGAGGCTGTCGTCGAGACCCCCGGGAACCGGCTCAAGGCCAACGACCGCCGCGGGCACGCCTTCAGCGTGAGGGAGCGGGTGCGGGTGCTCGTCGTGGACGGCGACCCGGCCCCCGCGGAGGGGCGGTTCCCCGAGACCTTCCTCCTCGCCGCCTCCCTCGGCCTGCGGTCCTCCCTCGCCCCCGCGGAGATGCGCGTCGTCCCCTCCGAGGACCTCGCCCGGGAGACCCTCGCCGGGGAGGAGGTCATCGTCCTCGCCAACGTGGACCGGGTGCCCGAGGGGGCCTGGGACCGGCTCGCCTCCTTCGTCAGGCGGGGGGGCGGGCTCCTGCTGTTCCTCGGGGACCGGACCGACCCCGCGGCCTGGAACGCGGCCCTGCGCCGCCCCGGCGTGGAGGACCTCCTCCCCGGCCGCCTCGCCCCCTCCCCCCGCTTCGACGCCGAGAACCCCGTCTCCGTGGACCTCGCCCCCTCGGAGCACCCGGTCCTCCGGGACCTCGCGGACGAGCGGAGCGGCACCTCCTTCGAGCCCCCGCTCGTCTCCGGCTGGTGGCCGGTGCAGGAGCCCTTCCCCGAGGGGACCGAGGTCCTCCTGCGCCTGCGCGACCTCGCCCGCACCCCCTGGCTGCTCGCCCGCCACCACGGCAGGGGGCACGTGCTCCTCTGCACCTCCTCCGCGGACCTCGACTGGACCGGCATGAGCCTGCTCTTCGCCCCCCTCGTCCAGGAATCGGTCGCCTGGCTCGCCGACGCCGGGCGGGAGCGCCGCGACCTCCTCGTCCACGAGACCCTCCTGGGGGAGGTGCCGGACGCCGCCCGGGACATCTCCGTGGTCGATCCCTCGGGCCAGCCCTGGACCGACCTCGAGGCCCTCCGCCGCGGCGGGCCCGGCCTCGAGGGCCCGGAATCCGGCCCCCGCACCGTGCAGTTCCCCGAGACCGCCCGCGCCGGCCGCTACCTCCTCCGGTGGAAGGCCCCCCCCGCCGGCTCCCCCGTGGCGCTGCGCCTCGAGGAGGCCTCCCGGGACTACGCCGTGAACCTCGACCCCCTGGAGGCGGACACCGCGCGCGCCCGCCCCGAGGCCGTCGAGGAGCGCCTGCAGGTGCGGGGGCTCGGCTCCGCGGGCGACCCGGAGGCCGAGGCCCGCGAGAGGGAGCGGGAGGCGGCCCGGGGGGACCTCACCGGGCTCGTCCTCTCCCTCGGGGCC
>JAKLKS010000427.1 GCA_023150535.1 Planctomycetota bacterium | reverse complement strand
CACATCTTGATCGGGGGGGGCCGGGGGGCCTACGCCGGGGCGCCGTAGTCCAGCGCCAGGAGGCTCTCGCGGGTCCGGCTGTCCACCATGCGGGCGTAGATCTGGGTGGTGGTCAGGTCCGCGTGGCCGAGGATGCCCTGGAGGTCCGGGACCGCCGCGCCGCCCTCGAGGAAGTGGACGGCGAAGGTGTGGCGAAGCGAGTGGTAGCAGAGCCCCTTGCGCCCCCCGAGGCCGGCGGTCTTCAGCGCCTTCAGGAAGGCGCGCTGGATGGTCACCCAGGGACGGCCGGACCTCGCGAGGAAGATGGCCTCATCGTCGGGGACCGGGTGGCCCCGCTTCCGCGCCCGCGCCTCCCGGATCCCGAGGAGTTCCTCGGCGAGGCGGGGGTGGAGGGGGAGCCGGGAGGAGTTCCCGGTCTTGGGGCGGAAGAGGGCGATGGTCCCGGACTCGAAGTTCACATCGGCCCAGGTGAGACGGAGGAGTTCCCCGCGGCGGGCCCCGGTGTAGAGGCCGGCCACGATGAGGGGTCGCAGGTGGGGGCCCGCGGCGTCGATGAGGCGGCGGGCCTCGTCCTTGGAGAGGGCGGCCCGGGCGTGGCGGGGCTCGCGGGCCTTGGAGACCCGGGCGACGGGGTTCTCGCGGAGGCGACCGAGTTTCACCAGCCGGTTGAAGGCGGCCCCGAGGACGGTGAGGGCCCGGTTCACGGTCGAGTCCGACGCCGCCCGGGCGATCACTATTCCGCTCACGAATAATCCTTCCTCGTTCTCTGGAGCCGTAAGGGGATGACGCGCCCGCCTCCCAGCCCCCCGGAAGGGGGAAGGAGGCGGCGATGGGAAGGCGGAAGCAGGGCTTGCCGGGGCCGGGCGGAGGGGAGCCCGGCCGTGGTCGTTCGGGCTCCCCGGAGCCCGGCCCCGGCGGCGGCGGGCGCGGGGGGGAGCAGAGGCGGTACACGCCCGCGGACAAGGCGGCGATCCTCGCGGAGCTGGAGGCGAGCGGGGAGTCGCTGGCGGTCTTCGCGGCGCGGACGGGGGTGGGGACCTCGAGCCTGGTGAAGTGGCGGCGCAAGGCACGCCAGGGGGCGCGGCGGGTCGAGGTGCCGGTGGAGGAGCGTCGCCGGGCGCTGTCGCTGCTGGAGCGCACGGGGCTGTCGCGGGAGGCCTTCGCGCGTCTGTGGGGGGTGACGGCGCGGACGCTGTCCATGTGGATTCGCAGGCGGGAGGCTGAGGGGGAGCTGGGCCTGGTCCCACGGAAGAGGGGGCGGCCGAAGGGGGCCGGCGGGAAGGGTGCGCTGCCGACGCCGGTGAAGGCGGCCATCGTGGAGACGCGGCGGAGCTTCCCGGACTTCGGCCTGCGGAAGATCCGCCACCACCTGATGCGCTTCGCGGGGCTCAGGGTGTCCGAGGGCTCCGTGCACAAGGTGCTGAAGGCGGAGGGCCTTCCTCCCGCGCGGCCGCCGGCGCGGCGCAGGCGCAAGCCCGTGGAGCCCCGGCGCTTCGAGCGGGCGAGGCCGCGGGAGATGTGGCAGAGCGACATCACGAGCTACCTGCTGCCGCGCCACCACACGCGGGTGTACCTCACGGTCTTCCTCGACGACTGCAGCCGCTTCGTCGTGTCGTGGAAGCTGGCGACGCACC
>JAKLKS010000426.1 GCA_023150535.1 Planctomycetota bacterium | reverse complement strand
GACCGCGCCGCGAGGTACCAGGAGCCCGGCCCCAGCGGCCCCACCAGCGCCCGCCCGTCCCGGTCCGTCACGGGGTTCGCGCGGAGCCCCTCCAGCACGTCGCCGAACGTGAGTCTCCCGAGGGTCTCCTCGGGATGGCGCAGCAGGGCCCGCACCTCCGCCCCCGCCACCCCCCGTCCCGCCGCGTCCCGCGCGAGCACGAGGAGGGCCGCCGGGTCCGCCAGCGTGAAGTCGAAGGTCCGGTTCCGCGACCGGTAGGGGAGGAGGAAGTACCCCGGTGCGAAGTCGGGGTGGAGGACGAGAACCTCACCCCCGAGGTGGCCCTGCGCGGCGAGGGACCACTTCCCGTCCACCCCGGTCCACGCCTCGCCCCCGCCGCCCGCGACGCCCCCGCGGTCCCGCATGCCGACGAGGACCGGGAGCCCCTCCCCCACGAGCACCCGGGCCCCCGCCACCGGAGCGCCGCGGGCATCGGTCACGCGCCCTGCGTAGGCGAGGCCGGCCGGGTTGTTCCAGGGGATGTGAACCACCACCTCCCCCGCCTGCCTGCCCGTGGCCGGATCGATGACCGGCCTCGGGAAGGGGGCCGATGCGACGGCACCCGCGGGGGAGGTGGCGAAGGCCGCCGGGGCCGCCGTCCAGGCCGGGAGCGAGGGAAGGAGGAACCGCCCCTCCCCGTCCAGCGGGACCTCGCGGACCCAGGAGGGGGGGCGGCCGAATCCCGAGGAGGCCGCGACGCGGAGGATGCCCCCGGCGAGGGGCCGATCCGACCCCGCGAAGAGCACGCGCCCCGCCACGTCGACGCCGCGACGGACCCGGACGTCGAGGACCGCCTCCCCCCCCTCCCCGAGGGTCGCCGCGGCGTCCTCGCCCGGCGGCCCGTGGAGGAGGGGGCGGACCCGCACCCGCCAGGTCCCCGGGGGCAGGCCCTCGAACCGGAAGGTCCCGTCGGAGCCGGTGGCGCAACGGGCTTCTGCGGGGGGATGCAGGCGGCGATTCGGTGCCTCCGGGGGGTCGGTGTCCGCCGCCGGGAGCAACTCCACCTCCGCCCCCTCGACCGGCGCGTCCGTGCCCTCCTCGAGGACCCGCCCCGACAGGACGCCGGCCCCGTGAAGGAGGACGGCCAGTTCCGGCCCGGGGCCATCGGCCGATCCGGGGGCACGTCCCGGCGCCTCCGCCTCGGCGAGGTAGCGGGCGCGGGCCGGGAGCGCCGGGAAGGAGGCGGCGCCGTCGCCCCCCGTCCTACCCTCGGCGAGGACGGGGTCGGGGAAGGGCCCGCGGCGGACCCGCCGGTGGGCGCGCACGCGCACCACCGCTCCGGGGACGGGGGCCCCCGCCGGGTCGGCCACGAGGACGCGCAGCGCCCGTGCCTCCTCCCGGGGAAGGAGCGGTTCCCCCGCGGCGAAGGGGCGCGGCCGGACGGGATGCTCCGGGGGCGGGTCGGCGGGCGGGCGGCCGGAGGGGAACCGGTCCCCCGCCGGCCGCCCCGACCGCAGGTGCAGCATCAGCGCGGTGTTCCCCCCGACGAGGAGGACGGCGCACGCGATCGCCAGGGCCGCTCGACGGGTCATGCGGGTGAATGATACGGAGCCAGGCTCCTTTTCTTCACCCGCGACGCGGGTGAAGAAAAGGAGCATGGCTCCGTATC
>JAKLKS010000425.1 GCA_023150535.1 Planctomycetota bacterium | reverse complement strand
CCTGGCTCCGGCGCCCGCGCCCGGCGTCGTCACGGCGGGCGGGGGGGACGCGCCTTGACCCCATCCGACCTGCGACCACCGCCGGATCTCCGGGGGCTCCGACGGTATTTGACACTGCGCCCGGGCCGCCGGTATGGTGCGGAACCGTGGCGGCTCTCCGGGAGGGGCCGCGCTGGCCCACGGCCCGTCGGGTCTCAGGCCCCCTGGTCGACCGAAGCAGTGCGCTCCCCGGTGGGTCGGGCGATCCGCTCCGATGCGGGTCGCCGTTCGCGGCCTTGCCGAGGGGCTCGGGTGAGAGGAAGAACGCCATGATGAGGTACGCGCTGTCGTCGATCGCGGCGCTGCTGCTCGTGTGGGTCGTGCCGCGCGCGGGGGTGGCGGAGGAGGACGCAGGGAGCGCGCCGGCATCGTCCGCCGCGGCCCCGGCGGCCCCCGCGGAGCCGCAGTCGGGGGCGACGGACGAGTCCATCGCCCGGGATCTGAAGGCGGTCGAGGCCAACGTCAACGCGCTGAAGGAGAAGGTCTTCCGCTCCAAGGCGCGCCTCCTCCTCCTGGAGGAGAAGGTCATCCAGGGCGCCACCGCCGGGGCGAGGGCCATCCTGACCCACGTCAACGACCTCGGCCCCGCCTTCGTGCTGGAGTCGGTCACCTGCTTCTTCGACGGGACCAACGTGTTCGAACAGAGCGACCCGTCGGGGGAGTTCAGCAAGAAGAAGGAGATCAAGATCTTCGAGGGGAACATCCCGCCGGGCAACCACACGATCACCGTGAACATGGTCGTGCGGGGCAACGGGTCCGGCGCGTTCCCCTACCTGAAGGACTACTCCTTCAAGGGGCAGAACAGCTACTCCTTCGTCGCCGAGGACGGGAAGTCCAGCAGCGTGCGGATCGTCGTGCTCAAGAAGGGCGGTCCGCTGGCGGGCTTCGAGGAGGGGCCGGAGATCCGGTTCGACCTGGCGACGGAGAAGACGGCGGCCGCAGGTGGGGCCGGCGCCCCGCGCGCGGCGAAGTGACGGATCGGGAGCCCCATGCGAAGCGCGTCGCCAGCCCCAGGCGCCCGACGAGCGGCGGGAGGAGGGCCCCGCGGAGACCGCCGCCGGAGGGTCCCGGAGCGGAGCGGGATGGGCGCCATCCGGGACCCGGCAGCCTCTGGCGGGGAGCCCTGGTGAGGACCGTGGCCATTCACCCCGCGAACCGTTGGCTGCGCCTGGTGGCGGCGGCTCTCCTGGGAGCGGCCCTCCTCGGCGGGACCGAAGGGGCGGTGGCGGCCGAGGCTCGCCGCGGGCGCTCCCGGGCCGGCGCCGTCCAGGGCGGCCCCGCCGAGCAGCTCGACGCCGCACTCGCCGAACTGGCGACCCTCAAAGGACGCTTTGAAGCGCTCCGCCGGGACGTGGGCGATGGTCCCCTCGGCCGCTCTCCCGCGGCCATCTCCGCTCGCTTCAATGACGCCGTGTACGCCTACCTCACCGGCGAGTACGACCGAGCGGCGCTGCTCTTCTACTCCCTGCTGGAGCACCAGGACCTCAGAGGCCGCCCCGAGGAGCCGGAGGCGCAGTGGTACCTGGCGGAGTGCCTCTACCAGGCACGCAACTACCACGCGGCACGGACCTTCTTCGATCGCGTGGTCGCGGCCGGTCCCTCCCACCCGTT
>JAKLKS010000424.1 GCA_023150535.1 Planctomycetota bacterium | reverse complement strand
CCCCCCGGGGTACTCGCGGCCGTCGGGCCCCCTCGCCGCCTTCTCCCACTCCGCCTCCGAGGGGAGGCGGCGCCCCGCCCAGGCGGCGTAGGCGGCGGCGTCGTTCCAGTCCACCATGGTGACCGGGTGCTTCCGGAACCCCTCCCCCTCCTGCCGGGGGAACTCCCGGTTCGTCGCCTCGCAGAAGCGCCGGTACTGGCCCGTGGTCACCTCGTGGCGGTCCACGAGGAAGGAGGAGAGGAAGGGCCGGTGCACCGGCCTCTCGTCCTCGTTCGCGGGGCTCCCCATGGTGAACTCCCCCTCCGCGACGAGGACCATCTCCGCCCCGTCCTTCTCGGAGAAGATCCGCCCCTCCGCGGTGCGGACGAATCCGCGCGGGAGGCGGAGGGCCCTCTGGGCCTCGAGGACGGCGGGGGGTGGAGGCGGGAGGCCCGGGAGGGCGGCCTCCACGACGACCTCCGGCACCCACTCCGGGGCCGGGATCGCCACGCGCCCCGCGGGCTCGACGACGATCTCCCGCTCGGGCACGGGGAGGAAGCCGGGCCGGAGGAGCGCGATCCTCCGCTTCCCGGGGGCGACGGGCGCCTCCTTCCCCTCGCGCGCCACGGGTGCGCCGTCCACCCGCACCTCCGCGTCCGGCGGCAGGGCGGAGAGGTCGAGCCTCCCCGGGAGCGGCGTCCAGGGCCCCGGCTCCGGCCGGGCGCGGCCGGCGGGGGGCAGGGTCACGAGGACCTTCTGATCGGCGTGGGCCGGCCTCGACAGGACCACCTCCACCGTGCCCGCCCGGTGCCGCACCTCTCCCGCCGCGGGCTCCCCCCCCAGGCGGGCCGTCACGTCCCCGGGAAGCCCCGCCAGGTCGAGCACGGCGAGGTCCGGGAGCGCGAGGGTCCCGAGGTCGAGCGGCGTCGCCCCGCGGACCACGGCCTCGAGGCGGAGGTCGTCCCGGTCCGGGTGCACGAGGCGGATCTCGTGGGTCCCCGCGGGGAGCGGCGTCGGGGGGAGCGGCGTCCGCCCGAGGAGGATCTCGCCGTCGAAGACCTCCGCGCCCGAGGGGGTGGAATCGACCGCGAGGGTCCCCTCCTTCTCGCGCAGCGCCACGGAGCGGCGCGCCGTCCTGTCGGCGGCGACGGTGACCCTCCCCTCCCACCGGTCGAACCCCTCCCGCTCGACGGTGACGGCGTACTCCCCCACGGGGACGGGGAAGGGCCCCAGGGTCCCCTCCTCGGAGAGGGAGTGGCGGATCGGCTCCCCTCCCTCGCGGCGGCACTCCACGGAGGCGCCCGGCGGCCCCCCCTCGAGGACGAGGAACCCGGTGAGCCGCGCGAGGACGAGGCGGACCTCCCGCCGCTCCCCGGGCCTCCAGGTGACGCCCCGCTCCTCGGCCGGCCGGTGGTCGGCGAGCCAGGCCTTGAGGATCACCGCGCGCCCGGGCTCGGGATCGGGGAGGCGCAGCCCCTCCTCCCCGGCGACGCCGGCCTCCACGCCGTCCACGGTGATGCGCGCGCCCGGGGGATCGCTCCGGACGAAGAGGCCCGGCGGCGGCCCCGCGGGGACCGGCGCCGGCGGCGGCGCGGGAGGGGCCTCCGGATCCGCACCGGGCGCGGGCTCGGGGGCGAAGGCCGGAGGGGGCCCCGCCTCCGGGGCGCCGACCTCCACCCCGCCCGAGG
>JAKLKS010000423.1 GCA_023150535.1 Planctomycetota bacterium | reverse complement strand
TCCTCCCCACCTTCCTCGATCCCCTCTCGCTCCTCGGGGACGGGGTCCTCCTGGCGGCGGCGCTGGCCGGGGGGATGCTGCTGCGGCGGAGGTTCGCCGCCGCGGGGCCCCCGGGCCCCCGGGCCGCCGCCGGGGCGGCGGGCGGCGCGCTCCTCGCCTCGCTCCTCCTCTCCCTCGCGGGCGGCCGGGGGGACGGCCCCCCTCCCGAGGCGCGGCGGATCGGGGAGGGGGAGCCGCCGGACGTCCTCCTCGTGGTCGTGGACACGCTGCGCGCCGACGCCGTCGGGTTCTCGGGCGCGGCGGGGGCGCCGCCCACGCCCGCGCTGGACGCGCTGGCCGCGGAGTCGGCGGTCTTCGAGGCGGCCGCCGCGCCCTCCTCCTGGACGAAGCCCTCCACGGCGAGCCTCCTCACCGGGACCTACCCCGCGGAGCACGGGGCGCTGGACTTCGAATCGGTGGTGCCGGGGGAGGCGACGACGCTCGCGGAGGTGCTGGGCGCGGCGGGCTGGCGGACCGCCGCCTTCGCCGACAACCCCTTCGTCTCCCCGGAGTACGGCTTCGCCCAGGGCTTCGGGGAGTTCACGGGGCGGCACCCCTCGCCCCTCGCCCGGGGGACGCTGCTCCTCAAGGCCCTCTCCCAGGTGCGCCTGCGCGTCGCCGGGGGCGCCGCCTACTCCTTCGGTCCCGGGGTGGACCTCGGCGCCGACCCGCTCCTCGGGAAGGCGGTCTCCTTCCTGGCCGCCGGCGGGGGGCGCCCCTCCTTCGCCTACGTCCACCTCATCGAGCCCCACTACCCCTACACGCCCCCGCCGCCCTTCGACGGGGGGAGGCCCCGGGTCGACCCGCCCCACTCCTCGGGGATCCTGCCCTTCGATTCCTTCCCTGCCCTGCCGGCCGCGGAGGCCGCGGCGATGCGGGCGAACTACGGGGGGGAGGCCTCGGCCGCGGACGCCGCCCTGGGGCGTGCGCTCGGGGCCCTGCGGCGGTCGGGGCGGCTCGACCGGACGCTCGTGATCGTCACCAGCGACCACGGGGAGGAGTTCCACGAGCACGGCGGGTGGACCCACGGGCAGAGCCTCTTCCGGGAGCTCGTCCACGTCCCGCTCCTCCTCCGGGCGCCGCGGGGGGGGCCGGGGGCGGGGCGGAGGATCGCGACCCCGGTCTCCCTCGTGGACGTGGCGCCCACGGTGGCGGCGCTCGCGGGCGTGGCCACCTCGGCCCGTTTCTCCGGGAGGAGCCTCCTGCCGCTCCTCGAGGGGGAATCGCCGCCCCCGGTGCCGGTCTTCGCGGAGATCGCCGCCGGGCCGGTCGGCTCGCGGGCGGTGGTGCTCGGGCCCGAGGTCTTCATCGAGGCCTGGAAGGGGGGGAGCCGGTGGGAGGGGCTCTACGACCTCCGGTCCGACCCCGGGCAGGCGCGGAACCTCGCGGAGGGGGGAGGGGGCGGCGGCGCCGCGGCGCGGATGCGGGAGCTGCTGCGGCGGGGCTTCGCCGCCATGGAGGAGGGGGCGCTGCGCCGCTCGACCCGCCCCTTCGACGAGGAGACCCGGCGCGCGCTGGAGGCCATCGGCTACACGGGGCGGTAGCCGCCATACTGAACCCGACCCAAGTTGGCGAAAGATTCGGGGGATTTTCCGCACTTTCCCGGGGGCTCGACGAGCCCCCGGGAAAGTGC
>JAKLKS010000422.1 GCA_023150535.1 Planctomycetota bacterium | reverse complement strand
GGCCCGCCCGCTCCGGGCGGGCCGGTGAAGAAAGGGAGCCTGGCTCCGTACCCGTCTCCCGGAATCGAGCGGGGGGGGAATGGGCCCCCCCCGCTCCCGCCTCGTGCGGCCGGCGGCGAGACCGCCTAGGGCTGCTTGCCCCCTGCGATCCAGTCCTCGATGATCTTCACGCTGGCGGCGGACATCGGTCCGGAGGGGGGCATCTTCCCGGACTTGATGGCGGCGAGGCTGCGGTCGGCGGCGGCCGAGACCCTGGCGTAGCTGTCCAGCCGGACCCCGGCGGAGGCCTTGTTCCCGGAGTGGCAGGAGGCGCAGTTCGCGTCGATGACGGCCTTCACCTGCCCGGCGAAGGTGGGGGCGGTGCCGGGGTTCGGGTTGGGGTTCGGGTTCGGGTTCGGATTGGGGTTCGGGTTCGGGGCGGGCGTCGTGACCGCGGAGGGATCCCGCAGGTAGGCGGCGAGGCGGCGGGACTCCGCCCAGCCGATGGAGGGGAAGACGGGCATCCCGCCCTCGCCCTCGCGGACGGCCTCCTGGATCTCCTCCGCGTCCTCGTGGAGGACCGAGGGGCCCGAGGCGGTTCCGAGGGCGTCGGTGCCGTGGCAGGAGGCGCAGTTCGCGGCGTAGAGCGCGGCGCCGAGAGCGGCGTCCGACCCGTTCCCCGGGGCGACGACCACGATCTCCTCGTTGTTGGAGGGGTCCTCGTCCTCCGCTCCCGCGCAGTCGGCGCGGGCCGTCAGGGTGGTCGTCCCCGCGGGGAGTGCGGCGGTGAAGCGGAACTTCGCCTTCCCGCCGGCCTCGAGGTCCACCGTCTCCGAGAGGAGGGTGGTCCCGCCGGAGGTGGTCACCTCGAGGAGGGCGCCCCCCTCGAAGGAGGTGCCGCGGTTGCGGACCTTCACGCTGACGCGGGGGTCCCCGTCCTTCCGGAGGCGGACCTGGAGCTCGACGGCGACGTCGTGGAGAAGGCCGGAGGAGCCGCTCCGCCCACGGCCGCGGCCCCGCCCGCGGCCCCTGCCGGAGCCGCCGCCGGAGCCGGAGTCGGCGCCGGAACCGCCGCCGCCCGTGTCGCCGCCTGAGCCGTCGTCGGCGCCGTCGTCGTCGGCGCCCTCGTCGGAGCCGTTGTCGTCGGCGCCCTCGTCCTCCTGCTCCTGCTCCTGCTCGTTCTCCTGCTCCTGCTCGTCCTCCGCGCCGTCGTCGTCGCCGGCGAGGGCGGGAAGGGGGGATGCCGCGGCCAACGCCGCGGCCAGCACCAGCCACCGATAGTCCATGGAGACCTCCTCGTTCCGTCCCGCCCGGGGGCGGGGAACACTACCACGCACCGGGACAGGAGATCCCCGCGGACGGGAGTTCGTACAAGGGGCTTGACGCGGGGTCAAGCCGGAGGGGGATTCGAGCCCGGCCCCGTTCCGATCACTCCCCCGCCAGGGCACGGAACCGGGGGTGGTCGCGGAGGGGGGAGGGCAGTTCCTCGGTCCGGGCGGTGTCCCGGGTCGCCGGCCCCCTCACCGGGGCCTCCTCGAGGGCCGCCAGGGCGCGCTCCTCCTCCCGGCCCTCCCGGGTCCGAGCGCCGCGGAGAGCCGGGCCCGCGCGCAGGCCTCCGCCCGGGGGCCCACGGGCCGGATACGGGGACCGAATCGAGCGCGGCGCCCGGGCGGGGGCCCGGGCGCCGCGCTCGATTCGGT
>JAKLKS010000421.1 GCA_023150535.1 Planctomycetota bacterium | reverse complement strand
GTCCTCTACCGGGACGACGACGAGGCGGGGAGGGCCGCCGCCTGGAAGGCCTTCAAGGGGCTCTCCGGGAAGAACGTCCCCTTCCGCGCCGACGCCCCGAAGGAGGCCCGCCTCAAGGCGATGCCGCTCTTCTGGGACGTCTGGTACGCCGCGAAGGAGCAGATGGAGAAGGACGAACGGAAGAAGGAGAAGTGACCATGGCACCCCTCCGCGCCGCCGCCGCCGCGATCCTGCTCGCCGGGACCCTCGCCGCCGCCGCCCTCCTCCCCGGCACCGCCGCGGCCCAGGACGCCGACACCCCCCTCGACAGGGCTCTCCAGCAGGTGGAGGCGCTCCTCACCGCGCTCCGGGCCGACCCGAACGCCGACCCGAAGCTCGTGGCGAAGCTGGAGGACATCTCCGGGAACCTCAAGAAGGCGAAGGAGGCCGCGGGGTCGGCGTCCCCCGGGGCGCCCGGCGGCGGCGGGATCCCCGGGGGGGACGTCCCCGGGGGCGAGGGCATCTTCAAGTTCACCCTCGACACCTTCCTCGGCGGGGTGGACCTCAAGGAGGAGGAGCGGAAGCTCGCCGAGGAGATCCTCCGGGAGTTCGTGGTGGACTACAACCTCGCGAAGACCCACGAGGACGACAAGTCCAAGGCGGTCGTCCGGGACCACTCCGAGAAGCGCATCGCGAAGTCCTTCCAGCCGAGGGACGCCAACCGCCTGAAGGACAACCTCGACACCGTCATCAAGCGCTGGGAGTGGGGGGGCGGGCGGCGGGGCCGGTAGGCCTTCTCACCTCGCGAGGAAGTCGAGCCCCTCCTTCTCGGCGTCCTGGAGCTTCGCGGAGGCGGATTCCGGCTCCGGCTTCCTCCCCGGGATCCGCGGCGCCACGCGGTAGTCCCCCGGCCGGAGTCCCCCGAAGCCGTACCAGCCCCGGGCGTCGGTCCTCGTGCGGCCGCTCCCCCTCCCCGAGAGGCGGACCTCGACGTCCGCGAGGGGCCCCTTCGCGTCCCTGACGAAGCCGGAGATCGACAGGGCGTCCGGGGGGAAGGGGCGCTCCCGGAGCACCCTCATCCCCGGGATCGCGCTCCCGTCGGGGCGCAGCAGGCGGGCCCCGAAGGAGTCCTGCCCGCCGCCCCGGACCTCGAGGCGGAGGACGAGGGCCGCGGGCCCCGCGGGGAGCTTCACCCGGACGCGCCCCCGCTCCTCCTCCGCCTTCCCCGAGGCCGCCCCCTCGTAGACCTCCCTCCCCGCGAACCAGGCACGCAGCCTCCCCCCGTGGCCGAGGACGAGGTCGGCCTCCCCCTCCGCGGGGAAGGAGAGGTAGGCGACGGCGAGGAGGGCCCCGACCTCCTTCCCAGGGTCGAGGAGCGCCTTCGGCGCCTCGGCGGCGCGCCAGGGCCGCCCCTCGAGGACCGAGGCCGCCGAGGGGCGCCGCGCCCCGTCGTCCCCGGGGAGGAGGTCGAGGTCGAAGGCGCCCTTCCCGCCGCCGTCGAAGGGGCCGAAGAGGAGCCAGCGCCCGACGAGGGGGGAGGGGGCGACGACCTCGGTGTCGTCCGCCCCCGCGAGGCCGCCCTCCGCCATCAGCACGTGGCGGTCCGGGATCGGCGCCGGCTGGGTCAGCAGGACGTGGCGCAGGTCCGCCCGCATGCCGGCGACCAGGGTGGCCGCCACCAGGGTGGTGCCGATCGAGACCCCGA
>JAKLKS010000420.1 GCA_023150535.1 Planctomycetota bacterium | reverse complement strand
CGCCAAGGCGGCCAGAGGACGCCGGAAAGGACTTGCAGGGATTGGCCTTCTCATAGAAACCCGACCCGTTTTCGTCAGATTGACGGAAACGGGTCGGGTTCGGTACTGATCAGGTCGAAGGCTACCGGTGCGCAAGGGCCTCCGCGGGGAGGCGCCGCTTCGCGCGGCGCGCCGCCGCCGCCCGGCGGACGATGCGGCCGACGGCCCCGCCCTCGGCCGCGGCGTCCGCGGTCCGGATCCCGAGGTCCGCCGCCACCTCCAGCGCCGCCATGGCGCCGGTGAGCGCCCCCCCCTCCATGAAGCCCTGGAAGTCGAGGCTCGTGTGCTCCCCGGCGAAGTGGACGTTCCCGACCCGCTCCCCCTCGGAGCCGCAGATGGTCGTCCACTGCCCCACGAGGTAGCCCGCGTAGGAGCCCTGCACCCAGGGGTGGGAGGGCCAGTGCATCCGCACCGCCTCCCCCGACCAGGCCGCCTTCGCCCCGGGGAAGACGCGGTCGAAGCCCGCGAGGAAGTCCGCCGTCCGGTCCCGCGCCGGCCCCTTCCCGACGGCGACCCCCTGGCGCCCCCCCGTGAAGTTGGTGATGATCCCCGCCGCCCCCGGCTGGAGCCGGCTCGTCTCCCAGGAGCACTGGAAGGGGAGGTCGGTGAAGACCTCGCCGTTGGAGCCCTGACCGCGCCAGACCCGCTCCCCGAAGCCGACCATGAGCTTGGCGTTCGTCCCGTAGCCGAGCTTCTCGATCCCCCGGCGCTTGGCCGGGGCGAGGTCGAGGTCCAGCTCCACCTGCCGCAGCAGCGTGAAGGGGATGGCCAGCACCGCGTGGTCGGCGGAGACCTCCTCGGTCCCCCCGTCCCCCTGGAAGACCATGGAGACCCGCCCGTCGGAGCCGAGCCCGAGCTTCACCAGCTTCGACCCGAGCACCACCTGCCCCGGGTCGAGGGAGGCGGCCAGCTTCCGGACCACGACGTCGTTCCCGTCCCTGAACCGGTACCGCTCGTCGGACTCCCCGAAGATCTCCAGCCGCTCCGTCTCCGTCGAGATGAGCATCAGCAGGTTGAGCGCGCTCTGGACGTCGGTCTCCATCCCGTACTCGGTGAGGTAGGCCACCTCGATCAGCTCCCGCACCGGGCCGGAGCACTCCACGAAGTCCAGCCACTGCCGGATCGACTGGCGGTCGAGGAACTCCCCCCGGTTGGGATCGGCGTAGGTGACCGCACCCTCCGGGTCGGCCAGCGTCTCGAAGGCCTCGTCGATCCGCTCCGCCAGCGGGGCGAAGCCCTCCAGCACCTCCGCCTCGCCGAGCCGCCGGCCGCCGACGTGGGCCACCCAGGGGGCGAGGGAGGGGTCGTCCTTGGTGAAGTCGAGGAGCTCCAGGTCGAACTCCGCCGCGAGGTCGTGCATCGTCCGGTGGGGCGTGTCCACGAGCTCGGCGCCGAGCTCGCAGGATTGCCTGCCGAAGGTGGTGCGGTCGGAGAGCATGCGGCCGCCCACGCGGCGCGCCCCCTCGCGCACCTCGGCGAGGACCCCCATCTTCCGCAGCCGCCAGGCGCAGTGGAGCCCCGCGACCCCGCCCCCCACGATCACCACCTTCCGCCCCGGGCGGCCGCCGAGGCCGGGGAGCGCGCAGCCCGCCAGCGCCGCCGCCCCCGCGGCCCCCGCCGCGGCGCGGAGCGCCTGGCGGCGGGTGAGGG
>JAKLKS010000041.1 GCA_023150535.1 Planctomycetota bacterium | reverse complement strand
CGCTTCGAGGCCCTGCAGGACGTCCCGCTCTCCGGACCCGGCTCCTACACCCGCCGCAGGGCGAGGCTTTCGGCCCTCGCCTCCGAGGTCCTCGCCCTTCCCGCCGCGAAGGACGCCGCGGGCATCGACCTCTACAGGCTGGCGGTCCTCGCCTTCGAGGGGGGAAGGGAGGCGGAGGCCGCGGACTTCGCCGCCCGCTACGCGGCCGGCCGGGGGGAGGGGAAGGAGCCGCTCCCGGAGGAGGGCCTCGCCAGGGCGCTGCGGGTGCGGGCCCTGGCGGGGCTCCGTCGGTTCGGGGAGGCGGAGGAGGCGCTCGGGGCCTGGCGCGCGGCCCTTCCCGGAGCCGAGGGGATCCCCGCGGTCCTCAAGGTCCTCGGGGACGCCTACGCCCTCGAGGGCCGGGTGGAGGAGGCCGTGGCCCGGTACCGCGAGGCGCTGGAGAAGGCCCCCCGCCCGCTCCCGCCCACGGCGGTCTCCACGGTCCAGGTCCTCGTGGAGGCCCTCACGGCGCTGGGGCGCCCCGGGGAGGCCGCGAAGGTCCTCGACGGGGCCGCGGAGGAGGGGGCGGCCTCGGGGGAGGCGTTCCTCCGGCGCCTGCAGGCGGTGCGCCGCCGGTTCGACCTCGTCGGGAAGCCCTTCCCCGTGCCGAAGTTCGAGGTCTGGGTGGGGATGCCCCGGCCGGAGCCCGAGGCGCTCCGGGGGAAGGTCGCCTGCTGGCACCTCTTCGCCTGGTGGATGGAGATCCGCCTCGACGAACTCTCCCGCTGGTCCGCCTTCGCGGCGGAGCGGGAGGGGAAGGGGCTGTTCCTCCTCCCCGCCACGAGGATGGCCGGCTACGACCCGAAGTCGGGGCGGTTCCTGAAGGAGCGGAAGGAGCCCGAGGAGGCGGCGGACATCGAGGCCGTGGTGCGCGCCCGCGGCTGGAAGGGCCCCTTCGCGGCGAGCCGGCCGGCCGGGCGGGCCTTCGACGACCTCGGCGTGCGGGGCCTCCCCATGGACGTGGTGGTCGGGAGGGACGGGCTCGTGCGGTTCGTGCAGGCCGGGGAGGAGCCGGGCGGGGTCCTCGCGCGCCTAGCCGCGGAGCGGGCCCTGGCGGAGCCGGCCCCGGCGGCGCCCGCGGCGCCCGCGGCGACCCCTCCCCCCCCTCCGCCCGTCAAGGATGGCGGGAACGGGGGCTCGCCAGGGAGCGAACCTCCGCGGTAGGATCCCGGTTTCCGGGAACGGGGGGGACCCCGCGGCCGTCCCATAGGGAGGACGGGCGGGTCCGCCGCAGGCCCGGTGTCGGGCGGGACGGGACAGGCTCCACCTGGGGGTGATCATGCGCATCGCGACGGGCGGGTTCACGGGGAGGGTTCTCGGCCTCGGCGTCGTCGCCGCGGCCCTGCTGGCCCCCCCCGCGGCGGTCCGGGCGGACGACAAGTCCCCCTCCGCCAAGTTCCACGAGGACAAGCTGGTCGGGTTCCGCTTCCGCCCCCTCTCCGACTGGGCGGCGGTGCCCCCGGGAACGGACCCCAACGACCCCAAGATCGGCGGGTACTACAGCGACGCGGCGAAGTACGACCGCACCATCAAGCCGGAGCTGGAGATCTACGCCTTCAAGGTCCAGCGCGAGGAGGTGGCGACGGAGGGCGGCGGCGGCGAGGAGGGGGGGAAGGAGAAGCGCCCCCAGGACCTCACCCCCCAGGACGCCCGGGACATGTTCCGCGAGCAGTTCGGCGCGAAGTCCACGCGGGACAGGGTCAGGGCGATGATGGACGAGAAGTACCAGATCGCGGAGCAGCTCTACGCCTCCTGGCCCGAGAAGCTCCAGAAGAAGAACAAGTCCCTCCTGGCCCGCAAGGACCCGGTCGAGAAGGAGTTGAAGGCCGGGGACGGGGTCCTCACCCTCCTCGACGCCGACTGCGTGGTGGCCATCACCAACGGCGAGATCTGGGAGTTCAAGATCGTCGCCGGCTTCATCCAGAACGACGAGTACGAGGTCGGGGTCATCTACCAGATCCCCGGGGACCAGTGGAAGCGGTACTCCCAGGGGGTGGTGGCGAGCCTCCGGTCCATGGAGTTCATGGACGGGGCCGAGGTCGCCGACGCCCGCAAGGACCTGGCCGACGCGCTGAGCGGGGCGAAGACCGACGACGAGCGGTGGCTCGAGGCCATCAAGCGCAAGGTCGGCCCGGGCTGGGCCCACCTGCAGACGAAGAACTACCTGCTGGTCTACGACAAGGCGGTCAAGCCGGACCGGGTGAAGCTCATCGCGAAGCAGATCGAGGCCATCCGCCTCGACGTCTACGAGCAGATGTTCCCGGCCGACCGGCCGGTGACGGCGATCTCGGTGGTGCGGGTGTGCAAGGACAGGGACCAGTACGGCCAGTACGGCGGGCCCGGCGGCTCGGCCGGCTACTGGAACTCGGCCGAGCAGGAACTGGTCTTCTTCGAGGACACGAGCGCCAAGAAGGACGCCCTGCGGGTCCTCTACCACGAGGCCTTCCACCAGTACATCTTCTATTCCGTGGGATCCATCAGCCCCCACGACTGGTTCAACGAGGGGCACGGCGACTACTTCTCCGGGCACGACTTCGGCGGGACGGGGAAGTTCGTCGCGAAGCCCTTCTCCTGGCGCCAGGGGATCATCAAGGGGGCCATGGGGTCGAAGTCCTACATCCCCCTCAAGACCTTCGTCACCTACTCCCACCAGCAGTACTACGGCCCCCAGATCGGCCAGAACTACGCCCAGGGCTGGTCGCTCATCTGGTTCCTGAGGCGCACGAAGAACCCCGCGTGGCAGGGGATCCTCGAGAAGTACTTCAACACCCTCAAGAGCGAGGTCACGAAGTGGGTGGACGAGCAGATCGCCGAGCAGAAGAAGTCGGGCGAATACAAGGAGGGCTGGAAGCCGGCCTTCACGCCGGACGACGTCGAGGAGAACGCGCGGAAGAAGGCCCTCGATGCCGCCTTCGGCTCCTTCGACGACAAGACCTGGCAGCGGTTCGAGAAGGAGTGGCTGGACTTCAAGTACTAGGGGTATCCCCGGGAGGGGGGGGCCGGGGGCGCGGCGCCGCGGCCGGGCCTCCCCTCCGCCCCTCCTACTGGAACGGCCACCAGGTGTCCGGCGCCGGCCACCACCAGGGGGAGGCGGGGCCCGAGGGGGCGACGACGGGCGCCCGGGGGAGCGTGCGGCTCGGCTGCTGCTGGGGGGCGCTGTAGGGCTGGTCGGAGGCGCAGCCGAGGAGCCCGCCCGCGAGCAGGATCGCCACCACGGGCAGCCGCGGCATCCGTGTCTTCATGGACCCGTTTTCCCATCCCGGCCCGCCCGGGTCAAGCGGAAGCGGGGGCGGGATGACCCGGCGGTGACCCCGGCGGCCGCTCCTACTCCACCAGCACCAGGTCGAGGAGGGGCCGCCCCCCCGCCGTCCCCCCGACCTCCGCCTCCAGCGCCGCCTCCCCCCCCGCCGCCTTCGCCGCCGCGGCCGCCGCCGCGGCGATCCCGTCCCCCCGCGGGAGGGTGCGCACCACGCGGGACGCCGGCACCGGGAGGGAGCCCGGCGCCCGGTGGGCGTCGCCTCCCCCGCACCCCCCCGCCACCGCGGGATCGAGGATCTCCGCCGATTCCACCGTCCCGTCGAGGGCCCGCCGGACCCGCAGCGCCGCCTCCGCCGCCCCCGCCACCCGGACGAGCACCACGCGCAGGGAGGCCCCGCCCCCGGAGCCGGAGGCGAGGACCCGCGCCCCGCCGCCGGGCCGGACCCGGAGGTGGTAGTGGAAGCCGGACCCGGCGGGCCCCGGCACGGCGAGGTCGAACTCCGGTTCCGTCGGGGACGACGCCCCGCCCCCTTCCGCGTCGTGGGGCCGGCGGCTGTGGGGAGGGACCTCCCCGGCGGGGCCGCGGGGGGCGTCCGGAGGAGGGGCGGGCGCGGAGGGGCTCCCGGCCCGCGAGGGGACCTCCACCAGGGGAGCGGAGGCCGGGGGCGGGGCGGCGGCGGGCGCCGCCGGCTCCCCCTCCCCGCAGGCGGCGAGGCAGAGGGCGAGGAGGACCGCCCCCCTCCCCCCCATCTACTTCGCCGGCCCCTTGCCGTCCCCGCCCCAGCCCCGCAGCAGGCGCCTCGCCGCGGCCGGCGCCCCCGGGTCCGCCTCGAGCCGGAAGGTCTCCGCCGGCGGCCGCGCGAGCCGCACCCGGGCCTCCACCAGCCGATCCCCTCGCAGCAGCGTGAAGCGCGCCCCGTCCCCGGGCCGCCGCTCCTCGAGCCGCTTCCCGAGCCCCTCCGCGTTGCAGCGGAAGCCGTCGAGCGCCACGAGTTCGTCCCCCGCCGCGATCCGCCCCGCCGCGGGGCCGTCGGTGCGCACCGAGCGGAAGACGGTGCGCCCCTCCTTCTCCCCCGCGTCGGCGCCGAGCCAGGCGCCGGCCGCCGCCGGCTTCCGGAGGACCTTCACGCCGAGCGGCGCGAGCAGCCCCTCCCAGTCCGGGTCGGCCACCCCGGAGACGAGCCGGTCGTGGAGCCTCCGGAGGTCCACCCCCGTCGCCTCCCGCGCGAGGGCGGGGAAGGCGTCCTCGGGGACCGGGACGCCGCTCCGCCCGAACCGCCGCCAGAGGAGGCGCATGGCGTGATCGAGGGAGCGCCGCCCGCCGGTGGCGGCCCGCAGCCGCAGGTCGAGGGCGAGGGCGGCGAGCAGGCCCTTGAGGTAGTAGGAGACCCCGCTGTTCCCGCTGTTCTCGTCGGGCCTGTAGAACTTCACCCAGGTGGTGACGGAGGACTCGTCGAGCGGCAGCAGGCTCCGCCCCGGGTTGCCGGCGAGGGCCTTCATCTTCGCGGCCACCTGGTCGAGCAGCCACTTCCCGTCGCGGAGCCCCGCCCGCCGCACGAGGAGGTGGGCGTAGTAGTCGGTGGCCCCCTCGAAGAGCCACAGGAGGCGCGTGTACTTCTCCCCCGCGAGGTCGTAGGGCAGGAGCCCCGCGGGCCGGATGCGGCGCACGTTCCAGGCGTGGAAGAACTCGTGGGCGAGGAGGACGAGGCAGCGGTCGTAGGACTTCGGGTCGGAGAAGGACCAGCGGGGGAGGAGGAAGACGAAGCCCTCGCGGTGCTCGAGGCCGCCGCCGCCCGCGTCCGCGAGGAGGCCCTCGACGACGTAGCGGCGGTAGGGGAGGCCGCCGAACATCCGCGCGCCGGCCTCGACGATGGCGGCGAGGTCCCGGACGAGGCGCACCGGGTCGGCGTTGGATTCCCCCCAGAGGACGAGTTCGTGGGGGACGCCGCGCACGCGGAAGGGGAAGCGGCGGAGGAGCCCCATGTGGATCGGGGAATCGTGGAGCGTCTCCTGGTCCGGGGCGCGGAGCGAGCCGCGCACGAGCGGGAGGGGGCAGGAGACCTCCCAGCCGCGGGGGGCGTCCACGGCGACCTCGAGGGGGCGGGATTCCATCCCCTCGGGGCAGAGGAAGGCGGCGGTGGGCTGGACGAAGGCGTGGGTGTCGTCCACGTGGTTCGTGCGGACGGAGAGCTCGTTCGCGTAGACGCGCCAGGAGAGGCGGACCTCGCCGGCGCGCGCCGGGGCGGCGACCTCCCACCGGTCCTTGGTGAGGCGCCGCGTGCGGAGCGGCCGGCCGCGGGCGTCCTTCGCGGAGAACCCCTCCACGTGGCGCGCGTACTCGCGGACGAGGTAGGACCCGGGGGTCCAGGCGGGGAGGCGCAGGACGAGGGGCGTCCCGGCGGCGGCGCGCAGGCGGAGCTCGAGGCCGAGGAGCCGCCGCAGCGGGTCGGCGACGGAGAGTCGATAGCGGAGGGGGGTCGGGGCGGGCATCCCGCCATCACGCGGCAGGGGAGGGGATTCCCGAAGCGAAAACGCGGAGGGAGGGGGGGGAACCGCGCCCCCGCCGCCGGCCCCCGCTATCCTTCCCCCATGCCCCTCGACCGCCGCGACGCCGCCGACGCGCTGGACTCCATCGCGGAACTCCTCGAGCTCCGCGGCGACAACCCCTTCCGCGTCCGCGCCTTCGCCGGGGGCGCGCGGACGGTGAAGGCCCTCCCCGACTTCGAGGACCGCCTCGCCGCCGGGACCCTCACGGAGGTGAAGGGGATCGGGAAGGGCATCGCCGCGGAACTCGAGGCCATGGCGGCGACCGGCGCCTCCCCCCTCCTCGAGGAGCTCCGCGCCGCCGTCCCCGCCGGCCTCCTCGAACTCCGAAGCGTCCCCGGCCTCGGCCCGAAGAAGGCGCGCACGCTGTACGAGGAGGTCGGCATCCGCACCCTCGCCGAACTCGAGTACGCCTGCCGCGAGAACCGCCTCAAGGGCCTCAAGGGGTTCGGGGAGAAGACCCAGGCGAAGGTGCTGGAGGCGCTCCGGTCCATGGCCCGCAACGCGGGGTGGCTCCGGCGGGACGAGGTGAAGGCGCTCGAATCCCTCGCCGACGCCGCCGCCCGCGCGCGCGGCGGCCGCGCCTTCGCCTGCGGCGCCTACCGCCGCGGCGAGACCCTCGCGGAGGGGCTCGACCTCGTCGTCGCCGCGCCGGACCCGGGGGAGGCGCTGGAGGCGGTCCTCGCCGCCCTCCCCGTGGAGGGGACGGCCGCCCGGGAGCGCGGCGGCGTCGCGCGGGCCCGGCTCTCCTCGGGCGCGGAGGCGCGCGTCACCGCCGGCCCCGAGGGGGCCCTCGGGCTCCTCCTCGTCGGCGCCACCGGCCCCGCGGGCCACGTCCGGGCCCTCGGGAGGATCCGGGCGGAGGGAGGAAGTGGGGGCGGACCGATCCACTGCCCCGACGAGCCCTCCTTCTACGCCGATCTCGGCGTCCCCTTCGTCCCCCCGGAGCGCCGCTTCGACGGCGCCGAGATCGGGGCGGCGCCGGGGGCGCTCCTCGAGAGGGCGGCCCTCCGCGGCTGCGTCCACGCCCACACGACATGGAGCGACGGCTCCGGGTCCGTCGCCGGGATGCTCGACGCGGCGCGGGGGGCGGGGCTCTCCTGGTTCGGACTCAGCGACCACTCCCCCACCGCCTCCTACGCGGGCGGCCTCACCCTCGAGCGGCTCGCCGCCCAGCAGGCGGAGATCGACCGGGAGGCGGCGCGGCGGCCGGACCTCGCGGTGCTCAAGGGGACCGAGAGCGACATCCTCGCCGACGGCTCCCTCGACTACCCCGACGGGGTGCTGGCGCGGTTCGACTTCGTCGTCGCCTCGGTGCACTCGCAGTTCGGGATGCCCCGGGAGGAGATGACCCGGCGCGTGCTGGCGGCCGTGCGGAACCCCTTCACCTCGGTCCTCGGCCACCCCACGGGGCGGCTGCTGCTGGGGCGGAAGGGGTTCGACCTCGACGTCCCCGCGGTGCTGCGCGCCTGCGCGGAGGAGGGGGTGGCCGTGGAGCTCAACGCCCACCCCTCCCGCCTCGACCTCGACCCGGAGTGGATGCCGCTGGCCGTGGAACTCGGCGTCACCGTCTCCATCGGCCCCGACGCCCACGAGGTCGAGGGGCTCGGCGACCTGGAGCACGGCGTGGCCGTGGCGCGCCGGGCGGGGCTTCCCCCGGCGCTCGTGCTCAACACGCGGGACGCAGCCGCGGCGCGGGCCTTCCTCGCGCGGGGGCGGCGGTGAGCGAACGGGGGCCGCTGGAGTCGGCGCTGCCGGTGATCACCGCGGCCGGGCTCCGCGCCCGCCTGGAGGGGGGCGCGGGGGGCTGGTTCCTCCTCGACACGCGGCCGCTCGCGGAGTTCGAGAAGGGGCACGTCCCCGGCTCCTTCCACTGCCCCGTCCACGAACTGTCGAAGCGGGCGCGCCTCCTGCCGCCGAAGGGATGGACGGTGATCGTCGTCGGGGAGGCGGGGAAGCGCGGCGTCGCCGGCGCGCTGTTCCTCGTCCTGGCGGGCTGGACGGGAGTGGCCCTGCTGGAGGGGGGCTGGCCCGCCTGGGACGGCCCCGTGGAGACGGGGCCGCCGCGCCCCCTGTCGGAGGCCCATCCGAGGAAGCCCCCCGGCTGGGTGGACCCGCCATAAAGATGAACCCGTCCCGTTTTTGTGATTTTCCGCAAGGGAAATCACAAAAACGGGACGGGTTCATTCTTATCGATTCTCTCTCTTCCTGAGCCTGCGGAGGATCCTCAGGTCGTCGCGGTAGCCCTCGAGGCCGCCGGGGGTCTCGAGCACCATGGGGACCTCCGCGAGGCGAGGGTCGTTCACGAGGCGGCGGAAGACCGTCCTCCCGAGGACCCCCTTCCCGAGGTTCTCGTGGCGGTCGCGCCGCGAGCCGAGGCCGAGCCTGCTGTCGTTGAGGTGCACGGCCCGCAGGCGCGCGAGCCCCACGGTGCGATCGATGTCGGCCATGACCGCGTCGTAGCCCCCGTCCGTGGAGAGGTCGTGGCCCGCGGCGAAGGCGTGGCAGGTGTCGAGGCAGATCCCGAGGCGCGGGTCGTCCCCGGCGATCTCCATCATCCGGGCGAGGTCCTCGAAGCGGGTCCCGAGGGTCGTCCCCTGTCCCGCCGCGTTCTCGAGGAGGAGGAGGACCTTCGCCCCCCGCGTCTCCCGCAGCGCGTGCCGGAGGCCCGCGGCGACCTTCGCGAAGCCGGCCTCCTCCCCCGCCCCCATGTGGGCCCCGGGGTGGAAGACGAGGGATTCGATGCCGACCTCCTCCGCGCGGCGCGCCTCCGCGGTGAAGGTGTCGAGGGACTTCCTCGCGACGGCCGCGTCCACGGCGGCGAGGTTGACGAGGTAGGTCCCGTGGGCGACGGCCCGCTTCACCCCGGCGGCGGCGACGTCCCGGGCGAAGGCCGCGGCCTCCCCCTCGGCGAGGTCCCGCATCGCCCACTGGCGGTTCGACTTGAGGAAGACCTGGATGGCCTCGCAGCGGAGGTCCCTCGCCTCCACCGCCGCCGCGGGGAGGCCGCCCGCGGTCGTGCAGTGCGCGCCGAGGAGGGCCACGGTCAGTGCCCGGACGCGGGGGGCGGGGCCTGGGGCGCGGCGCCCGGGGGGGCCTCGGTCTTCCGCACCGTGAAGGGCTTGGACTGCAGGAACTGGTCGTTGGCGTAGAGGGCGAACTCGTACTTCCCCGGCTCCTCGAAGCCGATGCCCTCGAGGTTCATGCCCAGTTCCGAGACCTGCAGCGGGTCGTTCACCTGGATGCGCAGGCCCTTGCCCTCGAAGAGCACCTTCCCGTCGCGCAGGCGGACGAGGCGGAGCGCGAGGTCGTAGGTCCCGTGGGCGTCCGCGATGTTCGCGTAGACGGAGATGCGCCCGTGGCGGAAGGGGAACCGGGGCGAGTTCACCTGCTCGAAGATGCCGATGAGGCTCTTCTTGTTCGAGCCCGCCTCGTGGATGACGTAGTCGCAGAGGAGGAAGGCCTTGATCTCCGGCTTGGGGGGGCTCATGGTCGCCGCGATGATACCGCCGTACGGAACCCGACCCAAGTTGGCGGCGGAATCCGGGGATTCTCCGCGCCTCGCGAAGGGGGTCCGGGGCCCGGCGTCGGGTACGGTGGGGCTCCATGGAGGCGCGCAGGCCGGGAACGAGGGGAGTGTTCGTGGTCGCGGGACTCTTCCTCCTCGGGGGGATCTTCCTCGGGCTCCTGGTGCTCCTCACCCGGGGCCGGATGGCGCCCCCGCCCCCGGAAACGCGGACGAGGTGATGCCGGAGCGCGGAGGATTCCCCGATTCCGCCGCCGATCTGGGTCGGGTTCGGTACGGCTCGGTACGGCTACAGCCAGCGCTCGCGCTCCTCGCGCTCCTTCTCCATGTCGATGTCGTGCTTCTCGCCGAGGGCGCGTTCGAAGGCCTCCCGGGCGGCGGCCTTCTCCTCGGCCTCCTTCCGCATCGCCTTCTCGAAACCCTGGTCGTCCGGCTTCCGGATCCCCTCCTCGAAGGGGTCCCCCTCGATGGCGAGGGGGAGGAGGACGAGCCTGCCCTTCTCGACCCGCGCCTCGACCTTCCGGCCCGGGGAGACCCCCCACCGCGCCAGCAGTTCGTCGGGGAGCCTGACCGAGCCGTCCTCTTCGATCGAGAGCCTCATGGGAGCACCTCCGGGCCCCGGATTGTAGCGCGACCCCGGTTACGACGCCTCCCCCCGCCGCGCTTGGGGGCCGGCCCCCCGGGTGCTAGTCTCCGCCCTTTCCCGAGCCAGAGGAGGTTCCCGTGACCGACCAGCCCCGCCACGTCGTCGCCGTCGTCGGGGGCGCCGTCAGCGGCGCCGAGGCGACCGACACCCTCGTCTCCCGTGGGATCCACGTCGTCGTCTTCGAGCAGAACCCCCGGCCCTACGGGAAGATCCAGGACGGCCTGCCGAAGTGGCACGACAAGCAGCGCCGCCAGGAGTACGCGAAGATCGACGCCAAGCTCGACCGTCCCGGCGTGACCTTCGTCCCCTCGACGGTCCTCGGGAAGGACCTCGACTTCGCCGACCTCGTCCGGAACTGGGGCTTCTCGGCCGTCCTCCTCGCCAACGGCTCCTGGAAGGACCGCTCCTCGGGCATCGACGGCGCCGACGAGATGCTCGGCCGCGGCTTCCTCTTCCAGAACCCCTTCATCTACTGGTTCAACCACCACGAGGAGAAGGGCTACGACGGCCCCCGGTACGACGCCGCGGACGGCGCGCTGGTCCTCGGCGGCGGGCTCGCCTCCATCGACGTCTGCAAGGTGCTCATGCTGGAGACCGTGGCGGCGAAGCTGCGCGAGCGGGGCATCCACGTGGACGTGGTCGAGATGGAGCACAAGGGTCTCGCCGACGACCTCGCGGCCCACGGGGTGAAGTTCGAGGAGCTCGGCCTCAGGGGCTGCACCCTCCTCTACCGCCGAACCATCGGCGAGATGCCCGTGGCCGCCGCCCGGGACGACTCCGAGGCGGAGAAGGTCCGCGCCGCCGGCGTCCGCCGCAAGCTCCTCGACCTCTCCTGCTCGAAGTTCCTCTTCAGGGTGCGCGAGCACACCGTCGGGAAGAGGCTCGTCACGACGGACGGCCGCGTGACCGGGCTCGAGGTCGCCCGCACCGAGTACCAGGGCCGCAAGCTCGTCGAGGTCGCGGGCTCGACGGAGGTCCTCCCCACCCGGCTCGTGGTCTCCTCCATCGGCTCCATCCCCGAGCCCATCCCCGGCATCCCCATGGACGGGGAGTTCTACAGGTACGACGACTGGAACATCGGGAAGATGACCGGCTACGACGGGGTCTACGCGCTCGGCAACGTGATCACCGGCAAGGGGAACATCGCCGTCAGCCGCAAGCACGGGAAGTTCATCGCCGAGCACGTGATGGCCTCCTACCTCGGCGTCGCCGCCGAGGGGGAGAAGGTGGACGCCCTCGCCGCCGCCTCGGAGCGCATCTCCGACGCGCGCCGGGAGCAGGCCGGCCGGGTCGCGGCGGAGGTGGGCGCGAAGCCCCCCGTCGGGGCCGAGGCGCTGGCCCGCATCCGCGCGAAGGTCGCCGAGCGCCACCGGGCGCTGGGGTACACCTCCTACCGCGCGTGGATCGACGCGGTCACGCCCGCGGACATGCGCTAGGGGCCGCCCGGGTCGGGCGGGGAGGCCGCCGTGCCGCTGGATCTCGCCGTCCGCCGGCTCCCGGGCCGGGTGCCCTACGCCGAGGCGCTCGCCCTCCAGGTGGAGGCCCACGCCGCGCGCCGCGCGGGGAGGGGGCCGGACACGCTCTTCCTCCTGGAGCACGCTCCCGTGATCACCCTCGGCCCCCGGACGGGCCCCGGCGACCTCCTCCTCGACCCCGGGGCGCTGGCACGGAGGGGGGTGGAGGTCGTCCGCACCGACCGCGGGGGCGGCATCACCTTTCACGGTCCGGGGCAGATGGTCGCGTACCCTGTCCTGGACCTCCGCTCCTGGGGGCTGCGCCCCCGGGACCTGCTGCGCTTCCTGGAGGGGCTCGTTTCGGGCGTGCTGGCGGGCTACGGCGTCGAGGCGGGCACGGTCGAGGGGCGCACGGGCGTCTGGTCGGGGGGCGCGAAGGTCTGCGCCCTCGGGGTGCGGGTCGCCGGGGGGGTCTCCCTCCACGGCCTCGCCCTCAACGTGGCGACGGATCTCGGGGGCTTCGGGGCCATCGTGCCCTGCGGGATCCGGGACGCGGGCGTGACGTCGCTCGAGCGCCTCCTCGGGACGGCGCCGGCGATGGCGGAGGTGATGGACCGGTTCGAGGCCGCGTTCCGGGCGGAGGCGGAGGCCCGGGCGGAGCCGCGGACCGGGGCGGGGGAAGCGACGGCGGAGGACGACCGATGACCATGCCCGTGAGCGACGCCCGGCGGAGGCTCCCGCCCTGGCTGAAGGTCCCCCTCGGGGGCGGCGAGCAGTTCGCCCACCTCAAGGGGCTCGTGCGCGACCTCAAGCTGCACACGGTCTGCGAGAGCGCGCGCTGCCCGAACCTCGGCGAGTGCTGGTCCGCGGGGACGGGCACCTTCATGATCCTCGGGAACATCTGCACGCGGGGCTGCACCTACTGCGCGGTGCCCAAGGGGCGGCCCGAACCCCTCGACCTCGACGAGCCCCGCCGGGTGACGGAGGCCGTGAAGGCGATGAGGCTCCGGCACATCGTCGTCACCAGCGTGGACCGCGACGACGTCCCGGACGGCGGGGCCTCCGTCTTCGCGGAGCTCGTGCGCCTCGTGCACGCGGAGTGCCCGGGGACGCGGGTGGAACTGCTCATCCCCGACTTCCGGTTCTGCAAGGTGGACGCGCTGAAGATCGTCATGGACGCCGGCCCCGACTTCCTCAACCACAACATCGAGACCGTCCCGAGGCTCTTCCCCACGGCCCGCAAGGGGGGGAACTACGAGGTCTCCCTCCGGCTCCTGCAGGACGTGCGCACCCGGTGGCCGCAGGTGCCGAGCAAGAGCGGGATGATGCTGGGGCTGGGCGAGGAGGACCACGAGGTGGAGGCGGTGCTGGCCGACCTCCGCCGCGTCGGCGTGCGGATCCTCACCCTGGGGCAGTACCTCCGGCCCGACGCGAAGTCCCTGCCCGTGGCGAAGTTCTACGCGCCGGAGGAGTTCTCCGCCTGGGGCGCCCGGGCGAGGGCCATGGGCTTCGACCACGTGGAGTCCGCCCCGCTCGTCCGGTCCTCCTACCACGCCGAGCGGCAGGTGACCGATACGGTGCCAGGCTCCCTTTCTTCACCGGCGTCACCGCCGGGGCGGTGACGCCGGTGAAGAAAGGGAGCCTGGCACCGTATCGGTCACCCGCTACCGCGGGACGGCCTCGAACCGGCCGCCGCCGTCGGCGGCGTTGACGGCCGCGGCGAGGGCCCGGGGGTCCAGGCCCTTCCCCTTCACGGTCGCGGTCTTCCCGGCGAAGTCCACCGTGGCGCTCTCCACTCCCGGCACGGCGGCGAGGGTCTTCTGCACCAGCCTGGCGCAGGATTCCGCTCAGGTCATGCCGCTGACGGCGAGGACGACGGTCCCGTCCGACGCGGGGGAGGCCGGGGAGGAGGAGGCTGGGGAGGGGGAGGCCGCGGGAGCCGGCGCGGGGACGGTCGCGGGGGAGGAGGGTTCCGCCCCGCAGGCGGCGAGGAGGAGGGGGAGGGCGAGCAGCGAAGGGAGCCGGGGAGGGAGCCTCACGGCTTCTTCTCCGCCGGCGCGGGGCCGGCCTTCGCGACGGGAGCGGGGGCGTTCCTCCGCTCCAGGGCCTCCTTCCACAGCTCCAGGCCCGCGATGAAGGCCGCCTCCTCGGGATCGCGCTTCATGTCCGTCACGCGCTCGCGCCAGAGGATGGTCTCGGCCCTCCGCTCGCTCCAGTCGGGGTAGGGGAAGCGCTCGAGGAGCTCGTCCCCCTTCCTCTTCCGCTCCGCGGCGGGATCGGGCTTGCCGGGGGCGGCGCTCCCCTTCGTCGAGGGGGAGGCGGAGGCGGCGCCCGCCGCCGGAGGCGGCGGTTCGGCGGCGGGGGCGGCCGCCTTCGGCGGCTTCGCCCCGATCTCCCCGGCCTTCCTCTTCCCGAGGATCCGCTCCAGTTCCGCCTGGATCTTCTTCTCCTGCTCCTCGAGGGCCTTCCGGCGGGCGTCCAGGACGTTCTCCTGGATCGACTTCTCCCTCGCCTCCTCCAGGGGGCCGAGGTCCTTCAACTCCTCGATCTCCTCCCGGCGGAAGAACATCGCGCCCTCGATCCCGAGCACGTAATAGACCCGGATCCCGGCCCGCGGGTCGTCGCGGGACACGGGTTCGTACCCGCCGAGGCGGTCCTGGGCCTCCCAGACCACGCCCCGGGGGAGGATCCCCTCGAGGACCGTTCCGCGCTTGAGGAGGAGGCGGGCCCGGCTGCCGGCGACCACGGGAGGAGGCTCCTCCGCCGGCTTCGCCGCACCGACGGGGGCGGGGCCGGGCGAGGGAACCCCGGCGGGGGCCGGAGGACCGGCCTCCTGCGCGGCGGCCTCCGACGCCGCAAGCGCAAGGGCGGCAAGGACCTGGAGCGGCAGGAGCCGTTTCATGCCCATGTCGGGGTACCCCCTCGGGACCGGCCGGGAAGTGTATCACACCGAGGCACGGGGGGGATCCCCCGATCCGGCCACGCCCCCCGGGGGGGGGAGGGGGGGGCGGGGGGCCCCGGGGAATCCCGGCCGCGCCCCGCCGCCGCCCTCCTCAGATGTCGCGCATCGTGGCGATCGTCTCGGACTTGCTGTAGACGACCTTGCCGGCGAAGGCCCTCTGCGCCACCACCCGGGCCAGGATCTTCCGCGAGCCCGAGGGGCCGATGACCATCACCTCGAAGCCGTTGGGGAACCCGGGGTTGCCCGCCACCTTCTGGGCGAACTTCGGGACCGCCGCCTCGCCGGTGGCGTCGTTGTTGGCGACGAGGGCCGCGTTGCGCTTCCGGAAGTAGGTCCGGGGGAGGCGGTCCTGGGTGTTGTCCGAGACCGTGCACCAGGGGATCTGGAAGCTGCCGTCGGGCGCGCCCGCGATGTCCGAGGTCAGCTCGTAGAAGGCGAGGTCGGCCGTCGCGGAGGGATCCCAGGCGTAGTAGATGTTCTTCTCCGTCTGGAGGGAGGTGACGACGTTGGCCCGCACGGTGGGGTCGGTGACCGAGGTCAGGGTGGTGCGGTCGACGAAGGCGGCGCTCTCCCACCGGACGAGGTCGAAGCTGGAGAGCCCCTGGGTGACGGGATAGCCGTAGTCGGCGATGTAGTAGGCGACCAGCCGGTACACGCTCACCCGGTAGGTGCGGGCCGTCCCGGCGTCGTAGTAGTTGTGGGGGGCCATCTCGCCCACGAGGAGGAGGAAGTTCCCCACCCTCCGGACCCCCACGGCGTCCCTGTCGAAGTCCCCGAGGTTGGCGATGTCGGGGAGGAGGCTCGTCGAGATGGGGGGCCAGGTCCCGAAGTCCATGCGGTCGATGTAGGAACGCCCCGTGACGTCCTCCTCGTAGACCTTCCGCGCCGTGGAGATGTCCTCGTGCATGCGGGAGACCGCCTTGCGCAGCTCGATGAGCATCGTGCTCTGCGATTCCAGCGAGAAGGTGGTGTCCCCCACCAGGGAGGTCGAGCGCAGGATCACGAGGAAGAGCACCGAGAGCACGGAGATGGAGACCATGACCTCGATGAGGGTGAGCCCCCCCTCGGCCCGCCTGCCGCCCCGCGCCTCCGCCCCTGCGAAGCCCGATGCCCCGATCATGCGCCCCTCCCCTGTTTCCGCCCCGCGGCGGCGGCGGCCCTACCGGTCGATGTAGATCTTGTCCTGGTTGAAGGAGTAGTGCAACACGTTGGAGCCGCGGTAGCACTCCACGCGGACGAGGTAGGAGGCCCGCGGGAAGAGCGAGGACGGCGTGCTCCAGGTGATGGTCTCGTCCCCCGCCGGCGTCGCGTCCGCGACGACGAGGGCCGGGTTCGACGGCCGCGTGCCGGGCGACAGGACCGTCGCGTTGTCGATCATCGAGACCCAGGTGTCTCCCCCGTCGGAGGACCACATGGGCACGTAGGAGAGGTCGGCCTCGTTCTCGGCGAAGCCGACCGGGTACTGGGTCGTGTAGGGGTTGCCGTCCCACCGCCTCCACTCGATGCCCCAGGTGAAGTCCAGGGTCGCCGGGTCCCGGATGTCCGAGAGGATGGTCGGCGCCAGGACCCGGACGCGGGGGAGCTGGGTGATGCGGTTGTTCGCGACGACGCCGACGGCCGCGTCCTCGAAGCCGGCGACGAGGAAGGAGTGGATGAGCGAGACGACGGAGTAGCGTGAGATGAAGGCCGAGCCGGACTCCACGACGCGGTCGAGCCCGTTCACCACGATGAAGGCCGCCTGCGCGGTGTTGGCGGGGTTGCGGTTGACGATGAGCCCCGAGCCGATCTGCCCGTTGTCGTGGTCGTAGAAGCGCTTCACCCGGAAGGCCTGGTAGCGGTTCCCCGAGTACTCGGAGAAGGCGAACTCGGTCGGCACGCCACCGTCGTAGTTGAGGTTGATGTCGAAGGGGCGGCTGATCTTGGTCCTCGTCGGGAGGGGGAAGGAGTAGTTGTTCGCGAGCTCCTGGCCCCCGCCGGCGACGGCGGTGAGCCCCCCGTTCTCCGTGGACCCCTGGAAGGTGTGGTGGAAGGTGGAGGCGGCGGTGCCGATGTTGAAGAAGGAGGTGCAGCCCTCCGAGGCGGTGTTGCGGTTCATGAGGCGGTCGGAGAAGCGGGTCCCGTAGGGCAGGGAGATGGCCTGGGTGGCGACGTTGGAGTTGTTCCTGTTGATGGCGGTCCTCTGGGCGCGGTAGAAGGCGGTCGCCGCGTTCCCCGAGGGGAGGTTCCCGAACTGGAACCAGGTGCCGAAGGTGTCGTCGGGGTACTGCTCGCCGATCCAGTTGGCCCCCCACCAGTAGGAGCGGAGGTTGGCGCCCTCCCGGAGCCACCGGGCCGAGTTCACGCTCCGCAGGACGCGCACGCCGCCGCCCCAGGTGCCACCGGAGGTGATGCTCTGCTCGTAGCCGGTGGTCGCGGAGGAGGTCCCGAAGGGCATCCCGTTGACCGGGATGGAGTTGTTGTAGCCGTTGGCGGAGTCGTAGCCGATCTCGTTCCCGATGCCGAGGTAGTAGTAGGAGAAGCCGGTCAGCGTCGTCCAGAGCATGTTCGCGTTTGCCAGGGACTCCCGCAGCGTCTTGAACATCCGGGGCACGTCGAACTCGTAGCGGCTCATCCACCCCTCGGAGGTGTCCCCCGCCACGTTGCGGATCCGGTTCACCTCGAAGCCCGGCCAGCGGATGTCCAGGTCCCCGTCGGTCGCGTTGCGGAAGTTGTCGAAGTACCAGTTGTAGGCGTTGGGGAAGTCCAGGGTCGCGTCGTCCTTGAAGTCCCGGTAGGGGCAGTGCCGCGGGTCCCCCATGAACTGCGCCTGCTCGGAGGCGGGCACGTCCTCCCTCCGGTCCGACCACCAGACGTACCCCGTGGACATGTTCTCCGGCTTGTGGGTGTAGGAGTAGGTGGCGAGGCCGTTGGCGAGGCCGGAGCGGCTCCAGGAGTAGGAGGGGGTCTCGAGGCCGTCGGGGACGCGGACCCTGAGGCCGCCGGAGTAGGTGTAGGAGGTGGGGCCCACGCGGGGATCCGGCTCGGGGTCGATGCGCATGGCGCCGGGGTACATCGCCCGGTCGATGACCTCCATCAGGGTGAAGCCGTTGGCGTTCCACCATCCTCCCCACTGCCAGTCGTTGGCGAGGTAGGAGTCCTCGGTGTCCCGGCGGTCGCGGGGGTCCACGATCCCGTCGTTGTTGTAGTCCTGCACGCGGCTCCCGATGCGGGTGGTCACGGTGACGGGCCAGTGGTCGCTGTCGTTCGCGTCCGCGGGGTGGTCCGCGTCGGCGTCGGTGATGTTGACCCAGGTCCCCGTCCGGGCGTTGCGCACGCGGATGGGCTGGTTGAGCGCCTCCTTGCGGATGGTGATGACCCAGCGCGCGGTGTTCTTCTCGACCGCGTTGTTGTTCGTGGTCAGATCCTGCGAGAAGTTGTTGAGGGCCTCCGTGGTGCAGGGGATGTACTCGCGGCCGTAGAGGCGGTAGTTGGCGGAGGCGGTGCCGAGGATGGCGCGGAGGCCCTGGGTGCCGACCAGCGGGGCCTTGAGCGGGGTGTTGTAGAGGCGCAGGAGCGTGTAGCCCACCCCCTCGGGGTCCATCTCGGGGGGGATCCACCCGCAGCGGACCACGGGGCGCGCCCCGTTGTAGACGGCGTAGGTCTGCTGCCCGTTCCAGACGAACCAGCCGCAGAGGTACCCCTCGGGGCGCGATGTCCCGGGGGCCGGTGCGGCGTAGGTGTAGTTCGGCTGCGCGGTGGGCGTCGCCCCGCCCCAGGCCGGCGAGGTGACCTTCGTCCACTCCGATGCCATGGGAGGGACCGCCCAGGTGGGCATGTGGTACCAGTTGTTCTGGGAGGGGTCGTTGGCCCAGTAGAACTGGCTCGACACCGTGTAGTCGGTGAGGCCGAGGACGTAGGGCTGGAACCACGCGTAGGGATCCACGAGGCCGTCCGGCGCGGCCCTGTTGGCCGCGGTGGCGTTGGTGGGATCGGGGACGGGGCTGTTCCGCGGGTTGTTCTTCACGTCCACGCCTCCCTCGCAGGCGTCGATGCGCAGGAGGCCGTTCCCGGGGATCGGGGTCCACCCGTAGGAGTTCGGGAACCAGGCGTTGGTCCAGGTCCAGCGGTCCTGGGTGAAGCCGCCCCAGACCGAACCGAGGTTGATCCAGCCGGCCGGGATGGTGAGGAACCCGGTCGAGGCGTGGCCCGTCACCACCGCGGGCTGCTCCACCTGCTGGGCGAGGTTGACGCCGTAGATCTGGATCTCGATCGGGTCGTGGAGGATGGTCTCCGCCCCCGTCGCCTCGGGGTCGTCGTGCCAGGCGTAGACGCGGAGCTTCACGTCCTGGGAGGCGGCCGCCGTGGCGGCGCGGAGGAACCGCTGCTCCTCGGGGTGGGTGACGACCCGCACGCCCGGGTGCCCGCCCTTCCAGTTGGCCGGGCTGGGATCCGTCGAGTAGAAGTCGTCCGTCGCCGCGGCCCCCGTGACCTTGATGTCGGTGCGGGGGTCCTTGGCCGGATCGGAGTAGTTCCGCATGGGGGGCATGGGCAGCAGCTCGCCGTGCAGGTTGATGAAGATGGCGTTGCGGTAGAGGGTCGGGCTCGACTGCATCCGGTCGAGGAGGAGGTGCCAGGTCGGCTCCGCGTCGTCCTCGGCTCCCACGGCCCCCTCCACGACCCCGCCGAACTGCCGCCGCAGGCGGAACCACGCCTCCGCGTCCACCGAGCGCATGCAGTGGTTCCAGCAGTCCGCCAGCGTGTAGGGGAAGGGGTTGAAGTCCGGGTTGGGCGAGGGGTTCCCGTAGACGTCCGGGACCGTCCGGGTGTCGTTCCACCCGTTGAGCTCCCCGGTCTCGTTGATGGCCCACCCCTTGAGCGATTCGGGCACGTAGTAGAAGGCCGAGGAGATCTCGTTCACGACCATGGGCGGCATCTTCGCCGGGTAGAAGTGGGCCCAGGGGATGGCCGCCCGGGAGTGGTTCACGGTGTTCCAGTAGGGGCGGTACCAAGGGTCGCGGCCGAAGCCCTGCTTGGTGATCCAGTGGGTGCGGAAGCGGAGGCCGGGGTTGCGGGCCTGCAGGTCGTCGATGGTCGTCTCGATGAAGGGCTTGATGGCGTCCATGAAGACCCACCACCCGGGCACGTTCTCGATGGAGAGCAGGTAGACGTCGTAGACCTGCGTCGTCGGGTAGGCGTCGGCCAGGGTGCGGAGCACGGAGGTCACCTCGGCGTACTTGACCCCGGGATCGGAGGCGGTCGGAGGCACGCCGTCCTGGGACCGGAAGATCCGCACCGTCACGATGCGGAGGTCGCGGGTCGGGATCCCCTGGAAGGGCCGCACCTCGATCTGGCGGCTCCACCTCCAGGCGCCGAGGTGGGAGACGTTGCCGCTGGCGGGGTGGTTGGGGACCACGTACTGGGTCGGATCGGAGGGGTCCCTCGTGATGGTGAGGGAGGTCTGGACGTTGGTGCTGTCGTCGAAGGAGTCCAGGTCCGAGGCCGCCTCCACACCGGAGGTCTCGAGGTAGGCCTGCATCTCGGTGAGGATGGAGACCGCCTTCTCGTAGGCGTAGACCTTCTCCCGGTTGAGCTGGGAGTACCGCCAGGAGGTGACCACGAACACCATGACGGCGGACATCACCACGCTGAGGAGCGCGATGCCGACGAGGGTCTCCACGAGGGAGGTACCCGCCTCCCCGCGGCGCGCGGCCGCGGCGGCGGGGGCTTCGTCGATGCGGAAGGCGGTGTCGCTCATCGGTTGGTCCCCTGGATCCCCACGATCCGGATGGCCTGCGAGAGGCGGTAGTTGCCCATGCTCTGGAGGAGTTCGTTCATGAGCGGCCGGTCGGCCCAGATCTCGCTGTAGTCGCCGAGGCCGGAGACGTTGGCCGTCCCCCGCACCGTGACGCAGCCGCGCAGCGAGGAGGGCGCCTGCTGGATGAAGTTCCCGCGCACGTAGATGAAGCCGTTGAAGAAGGAGTTGGAGTTCGCCGCGATGGTGAGGTTCCCGTCCACGATGAGGACGGCGGCGGAGGAGCGCAGCGGGTCCACGTCGGTGAAGGTGACGTTCCCCTGGTAGAAGGTGAGGGAGTAGTCCGGCAGGGGGTTGGGGAGGTCGGCCACGTCGCGCACCTTGATGTCCGGCATCGCCAGGAGGTCCTGAAGGGGCATCCCGAAGACGTCCTGCCAGTCGTCGACGTACCCTCCGAGGGCGGCCTGGGACGGCGTGCCGCTGAGGGACCCGGTGACGGAGGGGGTGCCCGATCCGCTCCGGTAGACCAGCCCGGTGACCGTGCCGCCGACGACGCGGGACCGGCTCCCCAGGACCGTCCCGGTCCCGTTGCGCACGCAGAAGGCCGCGGTCCCCGGGGGGGTGATGGTGAGGCGCCGGATCTCCGTCTCCAGGCGGATGCTGGCGACGAGGGTGTTCCTGCCGTCGGTCTCGTTGCCCAGGGGCTTGTGCCCGGCCGGGTCCCACTCCGCCGCCTCGTTCCACAGGTTGTCCGGGTTCCCCGCGGTGTCGGGGTCGCGGTAGTTGCGGCGGAAGACGTAGCCGTGGGAGACGACGTTCCAGATGGTGCCCGGCCCCGTCCCCGGGAGCCCGCGCAGGGTCGTCACGTCCTGGATCGTGTTCTCCGTGTCCGCGGCATCGGCGAGGCGGACCTCGTAGCGGGCCCAGATGGCGGGGGTGATGGGGTAGGTGCGGACGATCCCCACCGCGGGGTTGTCGGTCTCGTTGACGACGGGGCTGGCGAGCAGGTCCCGGCGGGGGGTGAAGTTGACCACGGGCTGGGTCGTCTGGCGGCGGAACCAGGCCAGGGCGTCGATGAGCCCGGCGCGGGCGACACCGTAGGCCTGGTCCTTGGATTCGAAGATCCGGTCCGAGGTCTTCCCGGTCTCGATGAGGTACTGGGTGCCCGAGGTGACCATCACCGCCAGGATGAAGACGGCCACGAGGGTGACGATGAGGGCGGACCCGCGCTCCCGGGACGCCTCCCCGCTGCGGACCCGCGTCGGACGGTCGGCCATGGAAGTCCTTCCTCTCTGGGACGGCGGGGAGCGCGGCGGCGCCCCCCCCACCCGGACCCGGCAGTCGGGGTCCAGGCGGTACAGCCTACCGCCCGGGGGATGACGATGACCGCTGGTGTTCGTGAAGATTCCTTCATCCCGCCGGGGCGGGCGCCGGGAGGTCCAGGGCGAACCGGGCCCCCGCCTCCCCCGGGTTGAGGAGGAGGACCTCCCCCCCGGCCGACCGGGCCAGGCGCCGGGCGAGGGCGAGGCCGAGCCCGAACCCCCTCCCCTCCGCCGCCCGCCCGGCGCTCCCCCGGAAGAACCGGTCGAACACCCTTCCCGCCTCCTCCGTCCCGACCCCGGGGCCCCCGTCCTCGACGAGGAC
>JAKLKS010000419.1 GCA_023150535.1 Planctomycetota bacterium | reverse complement strand
CCCTCCATCCACCGGTCGTTCCGGTTCGTCCAGGACCCGTCCTCCCCTTGCAGGGCGAGGAGCCGGGCCGCCAGGTCCCCGCGCCAGTCCCGGGGCTTTCCGTCGGGCCCGGTCCCGGCCGCCTCGCCCCCCAGGAGCGCCAGCGCCCGGGCGGCCGTGGCGTAGTAGTAGAAGAGCCCCTGCCGGGCCAGCTCCGGGTCCGCGAAGCCGGGGTTCTCCTCCCAGGTGTAGTTCGCCCGGATCCACTTCACGGCGTCCGCCACCCGCGGGTCGGCGGGGCCGGCCCCGGCGTAGACGTAGCACTTGAGGAGCGCGTAGGTCATGGAGCCGTAGGAGCGCGCCTCCAGCTTCCCGTCGGGCCTCTCGAAGGCCCCCGCCTTGGAGTCGAAGGGGCGGTAGGCGGCCCCCCCGTCGGAGGAGCGCACCACGGTGCGGCCCTTCTCGTCCTTCTTCTCGGAGGGCTCGCCCGCGGTCTCGTTCTCCTTCCGGTTCTGCGTCCGCTGGAGGTAGACGAGCGCCCGCTGGAAGGCGGGGTCGGTCTCCGGGACGCCGGCGGCCCGCAGGGACTCCAGCGCGAACTGGGTGTTGGAGAGGTCGGGCTGGGTGGGGTCGGAGCCGTAGCCGACGCCCCCGTACCGGAGGTCCCCCCGGGCCGCCACCCTCCCCTCGACCCCCTCCTCGTGGAACTGCATCCGGCGGAGGTAGCCGACCGCCTTCGCGACGGCGGCCGCGTGCCTCTCCTTCCCGTGGAGGAGGAGGGCCTGCACGGCCAGCGAGGTGCAGTAGTTCCCGTTGGCGGTCTCGTAGATCCCCCCGTCCTCCTTCTGGAGGGACAGGAGCCAGGCGACGGCCCCGTCCACGAGGGGCTGGTCCTCCTTCGCGACCCCGCCCGGGCGCTCGAGGAAGGCGGTCAGGACCAGGGCCGTGATGCCGGGGTCGGCGGCGCCCGGGGGGCCCCACTTCCCCTCCACCGCCTTCGAGCGGAGGAAGGCGAGCCCCTTCCCGTAGGCGGCCGCGCGGGCGGCGGCGGGGTCGGGCTTCCCCTCCCCCTCCGCCGCGGGGGCCGGGGGCGGCGCGGGGAGGGCGGCGCAGGAGAGGGCGAGGGCGGTGGCGGCGGCGAGGCGGCGGAGGCGGGTCGTCGGCATGGCGGTGGGTCTCCTGTCCTTCGGCCGGTGGGCGCCCCCATTCTGCCTCCCCCGGGCGCCGGGCGGGCAGGAAGGGGCCTCCGGGGCCCGGAACGGCCGGCGGGACGCCCGGTTCACGGGTGGCGGGGCAAGGCCCGTGCCCGCCGCCGCCCCCGGGCCCGGCCCCCCGCCCTGTCGGCCCTCCCGACACCCCGTTCCCCGGCTGTCGGGGAATCCGCCCGCGGCGGCGGTCACACCCGCGGGCGGGCCCGCGGCGGAATCTAGGTTGAGACTGAGACTCATTCTTGATAACTTCCCTCACGTGATTGAGACCGGGTCTCATGACCGGACGCCCCCGCCGGAAGGAAAGGAACGGGACATGACCCTCCGCCGCAGCGCCGGGGCCCTCGCCGGGGCCCTTCTCCTCGCCGCCGCCCTCCCCTGCCGCGCCGGGGAGGCCGGCCCCTCCCCGCAGGACGAGGTCCTCCGCCGCCTCGAGGAGCAGGACCGCCGCATCAGGGACCTCGAGCGGCGGCTCACCGAATCGGAATCCCGCGCGGCGGCCGCCGGCGCCCCCTCTCCC
>JAKLKS010000418.1 GCA_023150535.1 Planctomycetota bacterium | reverse complement strand
CCGCGCCGAGGAAGGAGGCGCGGAACCGCAGGGGCGAGCGGCCGTGCGAGGGCGGAGAGGCATCACCCACACGAAACTGCGAAGAGCCGGCGCGCGGTCCCCCGCGCGCGGAGGAGGGTTCCCGGCCCCCGGCCGGTTACCATCGTCGGCCGTCCATCCCGGAGGATCCCCAGGTGCGACACCGCCTCGCCGCTCTCCTCCTCCTCGGCCTCGCGCTCCCCGCGGGGGCCGCCGCCGCGGAGGGGGACGCCCCCGCCGCCGCTCCCGCACCCGTCCCGCCGGCGAAGGCCGCGGACGGGAAGCCCCTCCCCGAGGTGCGCACGCTCCGCCTGACGCTGAAGGAGACCCTCGCCATGGCGCTGCGGAGCAACCTCGATCTCGAGGCCGCCTCCTACGATCCCCCCATGGCCGCGGCGACCCTGGACCAGGCCTCGGCCCTCTACGACCACCTCTTCACCGCGCGGGTCCAGGGGGGCGAGGCCAAGGTGCCGGTGAACCCCGCCTACGAGGGGGACGACGGCAACCAGGCCTCCGACGACTTCGTGAAGACCGGCGTCGCCGTCGAGCGCCTCCTCCCCTGGGGCGGCCGCGTGGGGATCTCGGCCACGTCCGACCGCACCCTCACCAACTCCTCCTTCGCCTACTACAACCCCTTCTGGGAATCTGGCCTCGGGCTCAACTTCCGCCAGCCCCTGCTGCGGGGCTTCGGGCGGGATGTGACGGAGTCCGGCATCCGCATCGCCGAGGACAACCGGGACATCGCGGAGCTCGACTACCGGCGCACGATCGAGGAGAAGGTCCGGGGCGTCGAGATCCTCTACTGGGAGCTGGTGAGGGCCCGCGGCATCCTGGAGGCGCGCGAGAAGGCGCTGGAGGTCGCCGAGGACCTCGCGAAGGTGAACGAGGCGCGGCTGAAGGCCGGGGCGGGCACCAAGGTCGACGTCTCCCAGGCCCAGGCCGGCGTGGCGGCGCGGCGGGTGGACGTCATGCGGGCCGGCAACGACCTGCGCTCGCTCGAGGAGCTGCTGCTCGGGGAGATCGTCCCCCGGAGCCCCGACCTGCCCGACGCGGCGAACCTCCGATTCGAGCCCGCGGACCGGGCCGACGAGGACCTCCCCCCGCTCCCCTCGGAGTCGCTGGAGGCCGCCGTGGAGGACGCCCTGGTGCGGCGGACCGACGTGCGCCTGCGGAGGGTGGCCGTCGACCAGGCCGAGGTGGGGGTGCTGCTCGCGGAGTCCGACGCCCTGGCCCGGCTCGACCTCGACGCGGGCGTCTCCTACGCGGGGCTCGACAGGACCCTCGGGACCTCATGGTCGGACAGCATGGCCTCCCGCGAGCACGTCTCCTGGAACGTGGGGCTGGTCCTGGAGATCCCCATCGGGAACCGGGCGGCGCGGGCCGCCCTGGAGAGGGCGGTGCTGAACCGCTCCCGCCTGGAGTCCCTCGTGCGCGCGGAGGAGAGCAGCGCGGCCGTGCGCGTCCGCAACACCCGGCGCGACCTCGAGTCGGCCCGGGAGCAGATCGACGCCGCGGCGCTGTCCACCGCCCTCGCCGTGGAGCAGCTGGAGGCGGAGCGCCAGCGGCTGCGCAACGACAAGAGCACCACCTTCGAGGTCCTCCAGCTCGAGAGCGACCTCACGGACGCCCGCCTCGAGGAGCTGCGGGTCCTCACCGAGTACCGCAACGCCGTAGCCCGCTACGACCACGAGCGGGGCCTCATC
>JAKLKS010000417.1 GCA_023150535.1 Planctomycetota bacterium | reverse complement strand
GGGCGAGCCCCGCCCGCGCGGCGGGCAGCGAACCCTCGAGCCCCGCGGGGATCCCGCCCGCGGCCCGGGCGTAGGCCTCCCGCAGCTCCGCCAGCGCCGCCGCGGGCCAGCGCCCCTCGAGCCCCGCGAGCAGTTCGGCGAGGTCCCGCGCCTGCGCCGCTCCGCCCCGGGGCGCGGGGCCGCAGCCCCCGGAGTCCACCTTCAGCACGCGCCACCCGGCGCCCTCCGGGGCGGCGACCAGGTTGCGCGGCGCGAGAGCGAGGCCGCCGAGGCCGGCGGCGTGCATCCTCCCGGCGGCCTCCCCGGCGGCGGCGGCGAGGCCCGGGGCGGCCTCGAGCGCGGCGAGGTCCCTCCCTCCCGGGACCGCGCCCACGGCGAGGATCGCCGCGTCGAGGAACCCCAGCGTCCTCCTCTCCGCGAGGGCGACGGGCTCCGGGGCGAGACCGAGGGCGCCTAGGAGCCGCAGGGCCTCCGCCTCGCGGGCGGCCCGGCTCCGCGCCCCGAAGGTGGTCCGGAGGATCCCCCGCGCCTTCGCCCCCCATCCCCGGTAGGAGTAGACCTTGCGGAAGACCTCGCGGGGCCCCGAGGGGAGGCGGAGCAGGCCCCTCTCGGTGAGGACGGTGCGGGCCCGGGCGACGACCACGGCCCCCTCGAGCTCCGTGAGCAGCCGCCACCCCTCCTCCCCGGAGGGGCCGCGGTGTGCTCCGAGCCAGGCGACGGTCACGCCCATGGGTGGCGCCCCGGTTTCCGACTACGTGGAGGGCACAGGCTTGACACCCGCCTGTGGGAGGATATAGTTTCTGTAACTCCATGGGCTGACGGGCGATAGAGCATTCCGGCCGGATCCCGCGGTGGTCCCTGGGCAGGGGGCCTGGACCGGGATGCGGGCCCCTGGAGCACCGGGAGGCGGCCAGTGATGGGGACGATCACCAAGAAGGAACTCGTCAACCGCATCGCGGAGAAGACGGGCCAGACCAAGGTGATCACCAAGGACGTCATCCAGATGTTCCTGGACGAGATCATCAACGAGCTCGGCAAGGGCAACCGCCTGGAGTTCCGCGAGTTCGGGGTGTTCGAGATCAAGGAGAGGGCGGCCCGCAAGGCCCAGAACCCCCGCACCCTGGAGAAGGTCAGCGTCCCCGCGAAGAAGGTCGTGAAGTTCAAGGTCGGGCGGCTCATGAAGGAGCTGGTGGGCATCACGACTCCCCGGGCCCCCCGGGCCTCGGCCTCGGGCGGCGGGGCCCCGCGGGTCGAGGGCGGCGGGAGCCCCGCCCCCGCCTCCTCCCCGCGCCCCCCTTCCCCCGGCGGCGGGGACGGCGCCGACGGCGGGGAGGAGGAGTAGGGAGGGCCCGGTGGGGGGCGCGCGCCCGCCCGCCGTCGCCGGCCTCTTCTACCCCCGGGACGAGGCCTCCTGCCGGGAGGAGATCCGCCGCTGCCTGGCCGCCGCCCCGCGGCCCTCCCTGCCCCCCGGGGCCCGCGTGGCCGCGGCCCTCGCTCCCCACGCCGGATGGACCTTCTGCGGCACCCTCGCCGCCGCCGCCCTCGCCCCGCTGGCGGCGGAGGACCCGGACACCGTGGTCCTCTTCGGCGCCGACCACCACGGCCTCGGCAGGGGGGCCACGGTCCACCCGGGGCCGGAGTGGGGGACCCCCCTCGGCCCAGCGCCCGTGGACGGCGAGGCGGCCGCGGCCCTCGCGGCGGGAGGGGGGGCGCCGGTCGCCTCCT
>JAKLKS010000416.1 GCA_023150535.1 Planctomycetota bacterium | reverse complement strand
ACCGCCGCCCCGGCGGCCGCCGCCCGCAGGGCCTCCACCGCGCGCCTCTCCTTCGGCGCCGCGGCGGAGAGGCAGTCGAGGGTCCCGTCCGCCCTCACCGCGTAGGTGTCCTCGATCCGGATGCCCCAGCCGAGGTGCTCGAAGTAGGCCCCGGGTTCGATGGTGAAGACCGCCCCCGGCACGATGGCGGCGGCGCCGTTGGGGTCGTGCACGTTGAGCCCCACCCAGTGGCAGGCGCCGTGGCGGAGGGCCCCGCCGAACCCCCGCTCCTTGAGGACCGCGGCGCAGGCGGCGCTCACCTCCGCGAGCGTGGCCCCCGGCTTCGCCGCCGCCTCCCCCGCGGCCTGGGCCGCCAGCACGGCGTCGTAGGCCTTCGCCTGCTCCTCCGTGAAGGCCGCGTCCACGGGCCAGGTGCGGGTGACGTCGGTGGCGTAGCCGAGGTACTCCCCGCCGGCGTCCACGAGGACGAGGTCCCCCCGCTCCAGCACCCGGCGGTTCGTGGAGTAGTGGAGGACGCAGGAGTTCGGCCCGCTCCCGACGATGGAGTCGTAGGCCTGCCTGCGGCAGCCCCCGGCCCGGCAGGGCTCCTCGACCATCGCCTGCACCGCGTACTCCGGCATGCCCGGGGCCGCCCGCTCCATGGCGCGCCGGTGGCCCTCGGCGGTGAGCTCCGAGGCGCGGCGGATGCGGGCCACCTCCTCGGCGCTCTTCGCGAGGCGGAGCGGTCCGGTGTACTTCCGCAGGTCGTCGGTGGCGGCCTTCGCCTCCCGCAGGAGGTCCCCGACCAGCGTCTCCGCCGCGCCGGCGCCGGGGCCGGTGCGGGGGAGGACCACCGCCTTCGCCCCCGGGAGGCGCGCCTTCACCGCCTCCGCCAGCTTCCGCGCGTCCTCCGTGGCGGCGACGCCGAGGGCCTCCTCGGCCGCCCTCCCGGGGAAGAGCCGGGGGCCGACCCAGCCCTCCGCCCGCGGGTTGCGCGGGGGGAGGAGGAGGATCTCCCCGTGGGGCTTCCCCTTCCCGGGGGAGGTCCAGAGGAGGAGCACCCCGTCGGCCTCCAGGGAGCCCGTGAGCCAGGCGTAGTCCTCGTCCTGGCGGGGGGCGACGAGGCCCGAGGGGTCGGCCCGGACCGCGGGGACGACGGCGAGGGTCCCCGGGGGGAGGGCGGCCGCCAGCGCGGCGCGGCGCGCGGCGTGCTCCTCCCGGAGGTCGACGCCCGAGGCCGAGAGGGGGACGTCCGCGGCGGGGGCGGCGGGGGCCGCGGGGAGGACCGCGGCCGCGAGGAGCGCGAGGAGGAGGAGGGCCGGGGGCCGGGGGATCATGGCCCGGATTGTACAGGCGCCGGCTCAGCGGGAGAGGAGGGCGACCACCTCCTCCGGCCCCCGCGCCTCGCGGAGGGCGGTCCGGAGCCCCTCGTCCTTCAGCCGGAGCGTCACGCCCGCGAGGATCTGGAGGTAGCGGGCCTGGCGCTCCTCGGGGCCGGCGATGAGGACGACGAGGTGGACCGGGCGGCCGTCGAGGGAGGCGAAGTCGATGCCCTCCGTCGATCGGCCCACGGCGAGGACGAAGTCGGTCACGGAGGCGATCTTGGCGTGGGGGACGGCGATGCCGAGGCCGATGCCCGTGGACATCACCTTCTCCCGGTCGAGGACCGCCCGCCGGAAGGACTCCGCGTCGCCCACGCGGGGGTCCCCGCGGAGGAGGTCGCACAGCTCGGCGATGGCGCCCTCGCGATCCCGGGACGAGAGGTCGGCGACGCGGC
>JAKLKS010000415.1 GCA_023150535.1 Planctomycetota bacterium | reverse complement strand
GGCGGCGGCGCGGGTCCGTGGAGCAGGGGCGGACCCGATGCCCGGAGGGAATGGGAGTACCCACAGGAAACAGCGAGGATCCGGCACCGATCCCGCTGACGATTTTGGGTCGGGTTCGGTACCGATCACGGTACCTTTGGAGGTTTGCACCCGTGCCCCGTCGTGAAACGGGGCGGAGGCGGTCTTGAAGGTGGACGTCCTGACGCTCTTCCCCTCCATCCTGCAGGCGGCGCTCGACGAGAGCATCCTGAGGATCGCGAGGGAGAAGGGGGCCCTGGACGCGGTCCTCTGGAACCCCAGGGACTTCACCTCGGACCGCCACCGCACCGTGGACGACCGCCCCTACGGGGGAGGGCCGGGCATGGTGATGAAGCCGGACCCCGTCGTCCTCTGCGCCGAGAAGGCGCGGGAGACCCGGGGGCCGGGCCGGGTGATCGTGCTGACCCCCGCGGGGAGGCGGTTCACCCAGGCGCTGGCGAGGGAGTACGCGCGCGAGGAGCATCTCGTCCTCGTGTGCGGCCGCTACGAGGGCATCGACCAGCGGGTCGTCGAGGTCCTCGGGGCGGAGGAGCTGTCCGTCGGGGACTTCGTCCTCAGCGGCGGCGAGATCGCGGCCCTGGCCGTCGTCGAGGCCGTGGCGCGGCTGCTGCCGGGCGTGCTGGGCGACGGGGAATCGACGGTCGAGGAGTCGCACGAGTCGGGACTGGTCGAGTATCCGCAGTACACGCGGCCCCCGGAGTTCCGGGGCCGGGCCGTGCCGGAGGTGCTGCTCTCCGGGGACCACGGGCGGATCCGCGACTGGAGGCGGGCGAGCGCCGTGGAGCGCACCCGCCGCCGCGACGAGGCCGAAGGGCGGGGCGCGGAGCGGCCGGGAACGGAGCAGGAGCAGAGGACAGCGCAGGAGGAAGGACCATGAGGCGGCTGATGGACCTGGACAAGGCGTACGAGAAGAGCCCCTACCCCCGCTTCCACGTGGGCGACACCGTGGACGTCGGCGTCCGGATCACCGAGGTGACCGAGAAGTCCGGGAAGGGCGGCGTCGAGGAGAAGGAGCGGGTCCAGATCTTCAACGGGACCGTCCTCAAGGTGCAGGGCCACGGCCCCCGGACGTCCTTCACCGTCCGCCGCATCGTGGCCGGCGAGGGCGTCGAGCGGACCTTCCCCCTCCACTCCCCCCGGATCGCCTCCGTCGAGGTGAAGCGCCACGGCCGCGTGCGCCGCGCCCGCCTCTACTACCTCCGCGACCGCGTGGGCAAGGCCACCAAGGTCGAGGAGCGCATCGGCGACGCCATCCGCACCGAGGCGCCGGCCGGGGCCGACGCCTAGCCCCTCCCGTGGCCTCCCGGGAGCCCGGCCCCGGCGGGACCGACGCCCGGTCCCTCGGCCGGGCGGGCGAGGAGGCCGCGGCGAGGTTCCTGGCGAAGGAGGGCTGGACCCTCCTCGAGCGCAACGCCCGCACCCCCGCGGGGGAGATCGACCTCGTGCTCGAGCGGGGCGGGGTCATGGGGTTCGTCGAGGTGAAGGCCCGCCGCGGGCGGTCGGCCGGCTCCCCCGAGGAGGCCGTGGACCGGGAGAAGGCCGACCGGGTCGCCCGGGCCGCCGAGGAGTACCTCTCCCGCCGCCGCCTCCAGGGGGCCCGGCGCACCCTCCTCGTGGCGGCGGTGGACATGGATCCCGCGGGGAATCCCGTCCTCGTCAGGGTCCTCCCGCTGGAAGATGGCTCCCTCCCCCCCGGCGCCGGAACGACCCCTCCATGATCCCCATCGCCGCCTACCTCTCCCC
>JAKLKS010000414.1 GCA_023150535.1 Planctomycetota bacterium | reverse complement strand
CAGGGGATCGGCGAGCCAGGCGCCCAGTAGCGGACGGCGGATCCACTGCCCCGGGGGCGGGGCGGCCCGGGAGCGCAGGAGCGCGACTCCGGCGTCCACCCCCTCCAGGGCCTCGATGCCCCGCAGCGCGGGGCCGTGGAAGAGGACCTCCCGGTAGGCGGTCCCCGGGTCCCAGGGGGCGGCGGCGGGGGACGGGGTCGGCGCCGCGGGCGGCGCCTCCGGGAGGCGATCGGCGAGCAGCACCGTCGCCCGGGCGTGGAGCGTCTCCCGCGGCGCGGCGCCGCCTCGGACCTCCACGGGGACGGCGAGGATCCCGCCCCGGGAGGAGGCGCGGCCGGCCAGCACGCGGACCGCGGCCGGCGCCCCTCCCTCCAGCGTGACCCCCTTGAGGACGCGGAACTCCTCCATGCCGTGGAAGGCGAGGCCGGGGTGGAAGTGGAGCGCCCCGTGCCCGATCCACTCGAGGAGGAGGGCGGCGGGGACCACGGCGCGGCCGTCGAGGCGGTGGGAGCGGAGCACGGGGAAGCGCTCCTCGTCCACCTCGAGCGAGAAGGCACGCTCGAGGTCGGCTGCGGCCGCGGGCGCGGGGGCCGGCGGGGCGGCCGCCGCCGCGGGGGCCGCGAGGACCACCGCCTCCACCGCCTCCCCGGGGCGGGCGGCGGCGATCTCCGCCAGCATCCTCCCCGCGCCCGCCTCCGCCGGGATGAGCCCCACGCCCTCGGCGGCGAAGACCCTCGCGAGGGCGGGGGTCACCATGCCCCCGTCCCAGGGGCCCCAGTCGAGGGAGACGACGCGGCACCCGGGCCTGCGGCGGGCCTCGGCCCGGGCCTCCCCGTTGAGGGCCTCGTTGGCGGCGGCGTAGTCCCCCTGCCCGACGCGGCCGTAGCGGGCCGTGGAGGAGGAGAACAGGACGAGGAAGCGGAGGTCGTCCCGCTCCGCGGCCGCCATCAGGGAGCGGAGGCCGGCCACCTTGGTGTCGAAGACCCGGTCCACCTGCTCCGCGGTCTTCCGGTCCAGCGTCGCGTCGGCCAGCACCCCGGCGCCGTGGACGATCCCCACGACGGGGCCGACCTCGGAGCGCACGCGGCGGAACGCCGCCGCCACGGCCGCGGCGTCGCGTCCGTCGGCCTCGACGTAGAGGGCGCGGGAGCCCGCGGCCTCGAGGTCCCGGAGGGTCGCCCGGATCTCCCGGGCCGCGGCGGCCTCCCGCCAGGCGGCCTCCGCCTCCCGGAGGAGCGCGGCCGCGGGGGCCCCGCTCCCGCCGGCCCGGCGGAGGAAGGCCGCCTTCACCTCGGCCTCCGTGGATAGCCCCCGCAGCCACTCCGGCTCCGCGGCGGGCGGGGCCGGGGACCGGCCGAGGAGGACCAGCGTCGGGCGCGCGGCCCGGGCGAGGGCCCGGGCGCAGGCGGCGGTGACCCCGCGGGCGCCGCCCGTGATCACGACGACCTCCCCCGCGGCCAGGGGGAGCGCGGCCCCGCCGGCGGAGGGCGCGGCTTCCTCCCTCGCGTCGAGGGCGACCGCCCCCGCGGGTCCGAGACCGGTCTCCAGCGGGCCCCGCGTGAGGGCGAGGCCGGCCACGGCGTCCGCCGCGGCGGCGGCGTCCCGCCAGCGGGGATCGATGTCGAGCGCGCGGCAGGCGACCCCCTCCCACTCCCGGGAGGCGGTCTTGAGGATCCCGCAGAGGCCGCGGGCCTCCCCGGAGGCGCCCTCGCGGAAGCCGAAGGCCCCGTCCATGCGGGTCACCGTGGCGAGGAAGGCCCCCCCGTCGGCGGCGGCGGCGCGGAGGGGATCGGCGGCGCGGCGGAGCAGGGGGAAGGCCGCCTTCACGGCCTCTCC
>JAKLKS010000413.1 GCA_023150535.1 Planctomycetota bacterium | reverse complement strand
TGCGGTCGTCCTCGACCGGGAGGCCGCCGCCGCCGCGGCCCGGGACGGTCCCCCCCTCCACGCCGACGGGAGCCCCGCCTCCCTCGTCTGCATCGCGCTCGGGAAGCTCGGCGGCGGGGAGCTCAACTACTCCAGCGACGTGGACCTCCTCTTCCTCACCTCCGGCGAGGGGGCCTGCCGCCCGGAGGGGGACCGCCCCGCCCGGACCCTCACCGAGCACTTCGCCTCCGTCGCCACGGCGGTCGCCCGGCTCCTCTCCCGCCGCGACCAGGAGGGGCCGCTCTACCGCGTGGACCTCCGCCTCCGCCCCCGGGGGAGCGCCGGCAGCGTCGCCCCCCGCGCCTCCTCAGCCGCCCACTACTACCGCTCCTTCGGCCGCGGCTGGGAGCGCCAGATGCTCCTCAAGGCCAGGCCCGTGGCGGGGGACCTCGCCCTGGGGGCGTCCTTCCTCCGGGAGATGGAGCCCTGGGTCTACGGGCGCCCGCTGCTGTCGGCGGAGATCGCGGAGATCCGCCGCCTCAAGCGCGCCATCGAGGAGCGGGGCGACGCCGGGGAGGACAACGTCAAGACCGGGCCCGGGGGGATCCGGGACGTGGAGTACGTGGTGCAGTTCCTCCAGCTCCTCCTCGGGGCGGCCCACCCGGAGGTGCGCACGGGGAACACGCTGGAGGGGCTCCGCCGCCTCGCCGCGGAGGGGGCCCTCTCGGGGGAGGAGGCCGACGCGCTCGCCGCCTCCTACCGCTTCCACCGCCTCGCGGAGCACCGCATCCAGGCGGCGGACGACGTGCAGGCCCACACCCTCCCGCGGGAGGAGGGCCCCCTCTCGCTCCTGGCCCGGCGCATGGGGCTCGGGAGCGGCCCGACCCCGGCGCTCGAGGAGTTCCGCTCCCTCCGCGCCCGCCACGCCGCCGCCGCCCGGGGGGTGCTCCACCGCATCGTCCACGGCGCCTTCGCCGCCGAGGAGGAGCGGGCCGGCCGGGTGGTGGACCTGCTCCTGGCCGCGGAGGACCCGGAGCCGGCCGCCCTCGCCGCCGCGCTGGCCCCCTTCGGCTTCGCCGAGCCCCGCCGCGCCTTCGAGGACCTCCGCCGCATGGCCCGGGCCCGCTCCCCCTGGCTCCCCCGCACGACCGCCTACTTCGCCTCCGCCGCCCCCGCCCTCCTCGGCCGCGCCGCGGCGACGCCGGATCCCGACCGGGCGCTCTCCCTCCTCCAGCGCCTCTCGGAGAGGGCCGCCGGCAGCGGGCTCTTCTTCCGCCTGCTGACGGAGAACCCCGACGTGCTCGGGGTCTTCTGCGACCTCGGCGGCCACTCCCCCTGGCTCGCCGACCTCCTCTGGGCGCGGCCCGCGGTGATGGACGCCTTCCTCGAGGCGCTCGTGGTGGCCCCCCGGGGCGGGCTCCCCCCCTTCGAGGACCTGCCGCTCGCGCGCATCGCCGAGGAGGAGGACCCGGCGGGGGTGCTGCGGGACCTCCGCGACCTGGAGTTCCTCCGCATCGGGGTGCGCGACCTCCAGGGCCGCGCGAACGCGCGGCAGACCGGCCGCCAGCTCACGGCCGTGGCGGAGGCGGTGGTGCGCCTCGCGGCGGACGCGGCGGCGGCGCGCCTCGCGGCGCGGCACGGGGGGCCGCCGCCGGGGCGGTTCGCGGTGCTGGCGCTGGGGCGCCTGGGGGCCGGGGAGATGGCCTACGGGAGCGACCTCGACCTCCTCCTCCTCCACGACGGGGAGGGGGCCTGCCCGGACGGGACGGGGGCGGCGGAGTTCCACGAGCGGCTCGGCCGGGAGATCCTCTCCCTCCTCGCGGGGACCTCGGAGCGGCCGGCGGTCTACGCGGTGGACCT
>JAKLKS010000412.1 GCA_023150535.1 Planctomycetota bacterium | reverse complement strand
GGGCGGCGGCGGCCCGCGCGGTCCGCGCCCCCCCGCGCTCCGCCAGGAGCCCGCGCAGGGCCGCCCGCTGGGCGGGGCCGGCCCGATCGGGGTGGGCGAGGAGGCAGTCGGCCGCCGCCTCCCGCGCCAGCGGGGAGGGGGAGCGGAGCGCCCGCAGGGCGAGGTCGCCGGAGGGGTCCGCGTCCAGGGCCGCCCGGGCCGCCTCGCGGAGGGCGGGGTCGGGGGAGGCGAGGTCCTCCACGGCGTCCCCCGGGAGGGCGGCGGCCGCCGCCAGCAGCGCCGCCGCCACGAGGCCCCGAAGGACGATCAAGGACGCTCCTCCTCCCGGGCCGCCGCGCCGGTCTCCTCCGCGCCCGCGCCCGGGTCCGGCGGGAAGTGGCGGGCCACGAAGGCGCGCGCCGCCGCTCCGTCGAGGATCCGCCCCTCCAGGCGCGCATCCTCCACGGCGGCGAGGATCTTCGCAAAACGCGGGCCGGGGCGGAAACCCATCGCGAGCAGGTCGTGCCCGGTGAGGACCTTCGGGGGCCGTGGCGGCTCCGCCGCGAAGCGTTCCCGGGCGGTGACGGCGAAGTCGTGGAGGGAGAGGTCCCCGTGGCTCGCCATGCAGTCCAGCCGGTGGAGCGCGGCGTGGGCCTCGAAGAGCGGGTCCGCGGCGAAGCGGCGGAGCTTCGCCTCCCGCATGAGGGGCAGGTTCCGCCACGCCATGTGGCGGGCCACCAGCTCCACGACCACCTCCGTCTCGTCGTTGGAGAACCGCAGCCGCCGGCAGGTCCCCTCGGCCATGGCCGCCCCCACGCGGTCGTGGTCGTCGAAGCGGATGCGGTCGGTGACCGAGAAGGTGGCGGGCTTCCCGATGTCGTGGAGGAGCGCCCCGAAGGCGAGCGCGGCGGAGCGGGGCTCCGGCAGGAGGTCGAGCCCCGCGAGGAGCAGGCGCGTGTGGACGAGGACGTCCCCCTCGGGGTGGAAGTCCGCGGGCTGGGCGACCCCGGCGCAGGCGGCCACCTCCGGGAGGACCACGGGGAGGAGGCCGGATTCCCCGAGGAGGTCGAGCCCCCGCGCCGCCCCGCCCTCGACGAGGATCCGGCGCAGCTCCTCCCGCGTGCGTTCCGCGGAGACGGAGGCGGCGAGCGGCGCCAGCGCGCGCAGGGCCGCCAGGGTCGACCCCTCCACCGACCACCCGAGGCGGGCCGCGAAGCGCACCGCCCGGAGCATCCGCAGCCGGTCCTCGCCGAACCGGGCGGCCGGGTCCCCCACGGCGCGCAGCCGGCGGTCCTCGATGTCCCTCCGCCCGCCCGTGAAGTCGAGGATCTCCCCCGTGTCGGGGTCCTCGAAGAGCGCGTTCACCGTGAAGTCCCGCCGGAGCGCGTCCGCGGCGGGGTCGTCGCCGAAGCGGACCTCGTCGGGGCGGCGCCCATCCCCGTAGGCCCCCTCCGTGCGGAAGGTGGTCACCTCGACCCCGTCCTCCCCCTCGCGGACCTGCATGCTCCCGAAGCGCCGCCCCAGGGGGACGACGCGGGGGAAGATCCCCGCCACCTCCTCGGGTCGCGCCGAGGTGGCGACGTCCCAGTCGCTCGGCTCCCGCCCGAGGATGCGGTCCCGCACGCAACCCCCCGCGAGGAGCGCGCGGTGGCCCCGCGCGCGCAGGCGGCGCGCGACGGCGACGGCGGCGGCGCGGGAGGACGGGCCGGGCATGGGAACCCCCGAGGATACTCCTCAGGCGGGCGGGGCCGGCCTCCCGACCGAGGCCGCGAGGTCCCGGAGGCGGACCCGCTCGCCCGCCGCCGGCGCGCGGCCCCCCCAGCGCTCCTCCTCGAAGGAGGCGACCACCCGGGCGAGGGCCGCCGCGGGGACGAGGCCCGCCGCCGCCCC
>JAKLKS010000411.1 GCA_023150535.1 Planctomycetota bacterium | reverse complement strand
GATCCGCTGGGCCGCTCCCGTGGGGAGGCGGGCCGCGGCCCCCGGCTCCCCGTTGGGCTCGAACCGGTCCGCGGGCGGGGGGAAGGTGGTCCCGTCGATGCGGAGGTGGTAGGGGCACCGGCCCTCGCGGCCGGGCGAGACGCGGAGGTAGAGGACGGTGCGGGAGGCGAGCGGCCCCGAGGCGGCGAAGGGGACGGCGGCGAAGCGCCCCGATTCCGAGAGGAGGCGGAGGGACCCGTCGAAGAGGGCGAGGGAGGCGCGTCCCCCGCCCGACAGGGGCTCCGCCACGCAGGTCACCCCGGGCCCGGGGCCGGACTCGATGCGGAACCAGTCGTCGTCGGCGGCGTACAGGCCGTCGAAGCGGGCGCGGTCGACCGGGGTGGCGTCGGCGGGGCCGTCGTCCCCCTCGAGGGGGTCGTCCCCCGGGGGGATGCCCCGCCCCCCGAAGGCGGCGCGGAGGTCCTCCTCCCCCGCGCCCCCCCGGAGCGCGAGGTCGGCGGCGAGGATCGCGGCCGCGCCGTCGGCGAAGGAGGCGCGGGGGGTCAGCAGGAGGTGGGAGGCGAAGATCACGCGGTCGGCGTCGGCGGTCCCGAGACGCCTCTCGATCTCCCGCAGCGCCGAGGACCAGATCTCCCCGTCGGCGTGGACCTCCCCCTCGAGGTCGCGGGGGTACTCCTTGGTGCCGTCCACGCGGCGGAGAGCGGGGGGGGTCCCCGCGGCGAAGGAGGTCGCGTCCCAGGACCCGACGGCCGCGTCCCAGGTCTCGTCGCCGGAGGTGCGGCGGGAGGCCGCGATCCAGTCGCCGAAGCCCTCGCCCATGGAGCCGGCCTCGTGGGAGCGGCCGAAGCCGGGGACGAGGGCGTCCTGCAGGGCGTGGCCGTACTCGTGGGCGATGATGTCCGCGTCCTCGGCGTCGTCCACGCCGCCGTCGCCGAAGTAGATGCGGCCGTTGCCGGAATCGAAGAAGGAGTTGTCGTACTTCCCGTGGTGGGCGTCGGCGCGCAGCGGCTCCCCGGCGGCCCCCTCCAGTCCGAGGACCGCGTGCACGTGCTCCTGCAGGCGGTCGAGGTGGAAGTAGACGTTGGCCTGCTCGAAGCGCGGATCGGCGCGGGTGTAGCGGAACTCGAGCGTGGGCTCGAAGGCCCGGGGCCGGGTCGGGGTGAGGTCGGCCCACCGCCCGCGGAGGAACCCGCTGCCGTCGAGGCGGGGGAGGGGGACCTCGACGAGCTCGTCCTCCAGGGCGGGGTGATCGGCGTCGTCCCCGTCGAGGAGGGCGGCGTCGCGGCGGGTCCAGACGGGGTTCGGGTCGAAGACGCGGGCCGTCCCCTCGGCGGACCGGCGGAGGTCCTCCGCGAGGAGGATCCCCCCGTCGGCGGCGTCGACGAAGACGCGCAGGGTCTCCTCCTCCGATCGGACCACCGCCTCCCAGGCGAGGAGGGCCGACTTCCCGGTCGGGAGCCAGGCGAGGCGGGGCTCCCCGCGCTCCGGGGGCTCCTCCCCGCCGCCGGAAGCGAGGCCGGAGGCGGCGTCCAGCGCGGCCGCGGCGTCGAGGAGCGGCGCGGGGCGGCCGCCGGGGACCGGGAAGAGGTCGGCGTTGACGGCGAGGAGGCGACCGTCCCGGGCCCAGTGGACGGAGGCCTCGCTCCCGTGGACGGGGATGCCCGCCGCCTCCTGCCGGAAGCGCACGTGGGTGCCGAGGGGGGACTCGAAGGCCCGGACGAGGACGAGTTCCCCGGGGGCCCGGTGGAGACCGACGCGGCGGGCCTCCCGGGCGAGGACGGCGCGGGCGCGGGCCTCCGGCGTGGGCCCCGGGGGAACGGGGTCGCCCCGCCACAGGCGGCGGCCGGCGCCGGGGAGGAGGGGCTCCGGGGAGGGGGCGGCGGCCGCCGCCGGGCGGGGGGCCGGAGGGGGGGGGGGGAATCCGCGGGGGGGTCCGGGAGGGGCCCC
>JAKLKS010000410.1 GCA_023150535.1 Planctomycetota bacterium | reverse complement strand
GGGAGGGCGCGGCGGCCGCCTCCGGCGGGGGCGGCGGGGGCTCCGCCTCGCGCTCCTCGGGCAGCTGGATCTTGAAGGAGAACTCCGTCACCTCGTCCCGGATGGCCCCCAGCATCGTCTCGAAGTAGCGGGAGCCCTCGATCCGGTAGGTCGTCTTCGGGTCCTCCTGGGCGTAGGCCTTCAGCCCGATGCCGCTGCGCAGCGCGTCCATGGCGTGGAGGTGGTCCTTCCACTTCTCGTCGATGGCGGAGAGGACCAGGTACCGCTCGATGGCGCGCATCCGCTCGGGGCCGAACATCGCCTCGCGCTCGTCGTAGTGGGCCCGGGCCTTCGCCAGCAGCACCAGGGCCGCGTCGAAGGGCTCCTTGCCCCGGATCTCCGCCGGGTCCGCGGGGACGCCGATGCGGCGCTCGAAGACCTGGCAGAGGGCCGCGGGATCGGGAGGCCCCATCTCGGAGGAGAGGTGGGCCTCGGCCATCCCGTGGACGGTCCGCTCCAGCATGTCGAGGACCACGCCCCGGGAGTCCCGCCCGTCGATGATGGCCTGGCGCAGGCCGTAGATCACCTTCCGCTGGTGGTCCATGACCTGGTCGTACTCGAGCACGTGCTTGCGGATGTCGAAGTGGTGCGCCTCCATCTTGCGCTGGACCTTCTCGATCATCCGGGAGACCATGGGCGAGCGGATCTCCTCGCCCTCCTCCATGCCCAGCCTCTGGAGCATGGTGCCCACCCAGTCCTTCGCGAAGATCCGCATCAGGTCGTCCTCGAGCGAGAGGAAGAAGACCGAGGATCCCGGGTCGCCCTGGCGGCCCGCGCGGCCGCGGAGCTGGTTGTCGATGCGCCGCGCCTCGTGGCGCTCCGTTCCCACGACCCGCAGCCCCCCGAGGTCCGCGACGCCGGGGCCGAGGAGGATGTCCGTGCCGCGGCCCGCCATGTTGGTGGCGATGGTGACCGCGCCCCTCTGGCCGGCGCGGGCGATGATGCCGGCCTCGCGGGCGTGGTTCTTGGCGTTGAGCACCTCGTGCTCGACCCCCCGCTTCCCGAGGAGCCCGGAGAGGAGCTCGTTCTTCTGGATGCTGGTGGTGCCGACGAGCACCGGCTGGCCGGTCCCGTGCACCTCGTGGATGTGCTCGACCAGCGCGTCGTACTTCTCCTTCGCCGTGCGGTAGATGCGGTCGTCCTCCTCGACGCGGACGAGGGGGCGGTTCGTGGGGACGGTGACGACGTCGAGGTTGTAGATCTTGTGGAACTCCGCCGCCTCGGTGCGGGCGGTGCCGGTCATGCCGGCGAGCTTCGAGTAGAGCCGGAAGAAGTTCTGGTAGGTGACCGTGGCCAGGGTCTGGAACTCCCGGCGGACGGCGATCCGCTCCTTCGCCTCGACGGCCTGGTGGAGGCCGTCGCTCCACCGGCGCCCGGCCATGAGGCGCCCGGTGAACTCGTCGACGATGATGACCTCGTCCTTGCCCTCCTCCCCGGGCTGCACGACGTACTCCTTGTCCCTGCGGTAGAGGTGGTGGGCCTTGAGGGCCTGCTCGATGTGGTGGGGCCACTCCATGGTGCCCGGCGCGTAGAAGGAATCCACCCCCACCATGCGCTCGGCCTTCTCGATGCCCTCCTCCGTGAGGATGGCCTGGTGGTCCTTCTCGTTGATCTCGAAGTCGGTCCCCGGCTGGAGCCTCCGGACCACGTCGTCGGCGATCCGGTACTTCTCCGTGCTCTCCTCGGCGGGGCCCGAGATGATGAGGGGGGTCCGCGCCTCGTCGATGAGGATGTTGTCCACCTCGTCCACGATGGCGTAGTGGAAGTGGGCGAGGCACTGCTGCTCCTTGCGGGCCCGCATGTTGTCGCGGAGGTAGTCGAACCCGAACTCGGAGTTGGTGCCGTAGGTGACGTCGGACCGGTAGGCGGCGAGCTTCTCCTCCTGGGGGAGCTCGGCGTAGATGGCGC
>JAKLKS010000040.1 GCA_023150535.1 Planctomycetota bacterium | reverse complement strand
GGTTGGCGGCCGCGCCGACCGCGGTGGTCCCGCGGAAGCCGAGGGCGGGGAGGAGGAGGAGCCCGGTGACCGCCGCCCCGCCCGCCGCGCCGACGGTGTTGATCCCGTAGAGGAGCCCGGTCCCGGACAGGACCGACCGCCCCTCCTCCCGCACCACCGCCCGGAGGAGGAGGGGGAGCGTCGCCCCCATGGCGATCGTGGGGGGGGCGAGGAGGAGGGCCGCGAGCCCGAAGCGGGACAGGGCCAGCGGGAGCGGCCGGTCGGAGAGGCCCCGGTAGCAGGCGCCGAAGACGGGGTGGAGCGCCTCGAGGAGGAGGGGGAAGGCGAGGCACCAGAGGCCGATGCCCGCCTCGAGGATCGCGTAGGCCCGGAGCGGCCGGCGGACGCGCCCCGCGAACCTCCCCCCGAGGAAGGCGCCGAGGGCGAGCCCCCCGAGGAACGCCGCGACGACGGCCACCAGGGCTGGCCAGGTCCCGCCGAGGGGGCGGGCGAGCTGCCGGGACCAGACCACCTCGTAGAGGAGGCCCGCCGCGCCGGAGAGGAGGAAGAGGAGGGCGGCCGGGGCGACCGGCGGCCGGGCGCCGGGGGCGGGCCGGGCGCCGGCAGCGGTCCGGGGTGGAGCCATCCGGCGGCCTACTCGGGAAGGGGGACGAAGACCACGGGGAGGGACCGGTGGCCGTCGGGGTTGCGCAGGGCGACCTCCACGGCCTCCCCCCCGGGAGCGAGGTCGCGCCATGCGGCCGCGGAACGGAGCGTGCGGCCGCCCCGCGCGTCGGGGACGGGGACGCCGTCGATCTCGAGGAGGGCGCCGCGGCGCACCCCCCTCCCCCGGACCGAGAGCCTCCCGCGGCGGTCGACGGAGATCGACCGCACCCCGGGGGCCCGGGGGGGCGGCCCCTCCGCGCCGAGGGTGACGCCGAGGAAGGCCCAGCCCATCTCGTCGGTGGTGGATTCCCCGTAGCCCACGGCCACGGGCGGCGAGGAGGGGTTGGAGGGGTTCGCCGCGGAGTTGTCGTAGACCGCGCGGACGGCGACCCGCGTCCCCCCGGGGAGCGGGGCCGGGCGGAGGAGCACGTAGTTCGACTGCCAGTCGAAGTCCCAGTCGGAGATCCGCACGAGGGAGCGCACCGTGCCGTCGGGGAGGTGGGCGTCCACGGACATGGAGCGGCCGAGCCGGTGCATGTGGGGGGCGACGGTGCGGACCGTGACGCCGAACCCCTCGGGCAGGACCCACTCCGATTCCACCGCGTGGGCGGGGTCGCCGGCGGGGATGAGGAAGTCGTCCCGGCCCACGGGGACGATGAGGAGGTCCTCCGCGGGCGGGGCGTCGTGGAAGTGGAGGCCGACCTGCGTGAGATCGGGGCCCGCCCCGTGGTGGGGGTGGTAGTGGATCTGCACCACCACGGTGGCCCCCGCGGGGAGGCGGATCCCGGTGGACCCGTCGAGGGAGAAGGGGCGGGCGCCGGGGGCCCAGGCGCCGAGCGCGCCGATCACCGGCACGCCGGCGTCGCCGAAGCAGGCGTAGCCCGGCCCCTCCTCCGCGGCGTCGGCGAGGAGCGAGGCGCCGGCGGGATCGACGAAGAGGATGACGTGGTGGACCGTGGAGGGGTCGCCGGGGCGGATGTCCACGGCCCGCACCCAGCGGTCCTCCCCGAAGTCCGTGGGGACGGGGAAGCAGCGGTAGACGTCGGAGGTGCCCGAGGGGGTGAAGGGCTCGCCGTAGGCGAGGACGGCGTCGGGGGTCCCCGCCGCCCACCCGTCGGCGAGGGTCAGCGGCTTCGGCGCGTCGGCGGGGTCCCCGCGGGGAGCCCCGGCGGCCGCCCAGCGGGCGAGGACGTCGATCTCCCGCTCCGTCAGCCGCCGCTCGCCGACGAACTCCCCGTGGCCCCGGTCCGGCTTCCAGGGGGGCATGCGGCGGGCCGCGGTCTCCCCGGCGATGTCGTCGGCCCAGGCGGCGGCGTCGGACCACTCCACCAGCGGCATGGGCCCGACGTCCCCCTCGCGGTGGCAGGCCTGGCAGTTGCGCTGGAGGATGCGCTCCACCTCGCGGTGGAAGGTGGGGACGCGCTCCCCCGCCGTCCGCGCGAGGGCGGCGGCGGCGGCGACGGCCAGCGCGGCCGCGGCCAGGCGGACGGGGAGGGGGGACATGGCGCCCTACTGTACCCGACCCGGGTCGGCGGCGTTTCCGGGGGATCTACCGCGCTTCCAGGGGGGGTTGCCTGTACTCCCCCCGGCATCCCGCTTCATGGAACGCGGCACCACGGGGAGGTAGGATGGTGATGACGAAACGCATTCATTCCGCAACCGTCCCGGAGGCCGCCATGCCCAGCCTGACCATCCGCAACCTCCCCGCCGGGGTCCACGCCGCTCTCGTCCGCCGGGCGAAGGCCCACGGGCGGAGCCTCAACCAGGAGGTCCTGGGGATCCTCGGGCGGGAGGCCTTCGCGGAGGTGGTGGACCCGGAGGAGTTCATCCGGGGTACGCGGGAGATGCACAGGAGGCTGGGGATGAAGCCGATTCCGAACCTGGAGGAGCTCCTCCGGAGGAAGAGGGAGGGGTTGCCGTGATCGTGGTGGACACGAACGTCCTCTTCCACTCCGTCGCGCCGGGCCCCCGGTCGATGCCCGCATTGCGGGTGCTCCTGCGGGATCCGGAATGGGCGGCCCCTCCCCTCTGGCGAAGCGAGTTCCGGAACGTCCTGGCCCGGGCGATGCGGGAGGGGGGGATGGAGCGGGACCACGCTCTGGCCTTCCTCGACAGGGCCGCGGCTGCCATCGGACCGAGGGAGCGGCATCCCTCCTCCCCGCGGGTGCTGGACCTCGCAAGGGAATCCGGCTGCTCCGCCTACGACTGCGAGTTCGTCGCGCTGGCGGAGGCCCTCGGCGTCCCGCTCGTCACCAGCGACGGGGAGGTCCTGCGGAAGTTCCCGGGCATCGCGGTGTCGATGGAGGAGTTCGGCGGGGGGTAGGGAGCTCCCGATGTACACCCCCCGGCGTCCCCGGGTCCGGACCGGAGGATGCCCGATGCCGACCGTTCCCGGGACGGGACCGTGGAGGGTCCGCTTCTTCGGCAACGACCGGAACGAGCCGCCGCACATGCACGTGGACCGTGACGAGGCGACGGCGAAGTTCTGGATCGGACCCGTCTCGCTGGCGCGGAACAGGGGCTTCCGGAACAGGGAACTTCGTGAGATCATGAGGATGCTCGAGGACCAAGAGCCGGTTCTCCTGGAGGCTTGGCATGGCTTCTTCGAATAGGGGCAGGAAGCCCCGCGTGAAGGACGTCCGGGTGGACCGCGTGCGGCTCACCGTGGAGTTCGTGGACGGCCGGATTCTCATGGTTCCCCTGGACTGGTTCCCGCGCCTCCGCAGGGGGACCCCCGCCGAGCGGCGCCGGTGGGAGCCCTGCGCCGGCGGCACCGGGATCCACTGGCCGGACCTCGACGAGGATCTCAGCCTCGAGGGGCTCCTCCGGGGGACGCCCGCCGCCTGATTCGCGAGCCCGCCTCCCTACACCGCCCCCGGCAGCCTCCAGACCGGGAACGGGGCGCCGATGCGGATCTGCGCGTCGAGGAAGCCCCAGCGCGCGAAGCCGTCGTCGCTCTCCGGCTCGAGCAGGTAGAGGGCGAGGTTCCCCAGCGGCTGGCCCGCGGGCACGAGGAGCATCTCCGCGGGGAAGGTCGCCGTGCGGATCTCCCGGCGCACCGTGAGCACGGTCTCCCACCGCCGCGGCGGCCGCGGCGTCTTCGGGGAGAGCTCCGTCTCCCCGGGCCGCGGGACCGGACCCGCGACGTCGGGGCTGTGGGTCCGCTCCGCCGCCAGCACGACGGACGCCTCGGCCTCCAGCGTCCGCTTCGCCCCGAGGGGCGCGAAGGCGACGCCGTGGCCCTCGAGGCGCCGCCCGAGGAAGGCCGGCGCGATCCAGGCCAGCGGCCTCTGCACGCTCGCCGTCGGCACGAACCGCCTGAGGTGCCGGCACCTCCACGTGCGCGCCCTCGCCCCCTTCGTCCCGGGGAGCCGCCGCGCGCGGATGGAGGCCGCGTCCACGGAGCGGATCTCGACGTCCCCGTCGTCGAAGGCCGGGTAGTCGAAGAGGAGCTCGCCTGCGGGCCCGCGCCGCGCGACGCCGTAGTTCACGCCCACGAGGTCCCCGGCCACGGGGCTCCGCCCCGCCTCCGCCGTCTCCCGGGCCGCCCGCAGGCGGGCCTCCCGGAGGTCGTCCCGCCGCGCCGCGGCGACGCCCAGCAGCTCCCGCAGCGTCTCCCGCATCACCGTGCAGCGCCGCTCGAACCCGATGTAGGAGTAGGTCTCCAGGAGGACGTCCGGCGTCCCGCGGAGGCCGCGGTAGTGGCTCCCGAACCGCGGCAGCCCCGGGTAGGTCCGCCACCCGGCGGCGGGATCGGCCTCGTCGACGAAGTTCCCGTAGAAGTTCGTGGAGATCCCCCTCCGCGCGAGCCGGGCCCGGAGCGCCGGCAGGATCGAGTCCCGCACCAGCCCGATGGGGGCGGGGTGGCCGGAGCGGGGGGTGTGGGCGGTGTCGAAGGTGAGCTCGTGGGCGTGGACGGACCCGTCGGTCGTGTGGCAGTCCACGAAGAGGTCGGGCTCCCACTCCCCGAGGAAGCGGGCCATGTGGCGCGTCTCCACGGCGTCCTGCTTGATCGCGTCCCGGTTGAGGTTCCAGCCCTCGCCCGTGTAGCGGGTGCCGACGCCGCCCTCCGGCCCGACCTGCCCCTCGAGGTTCGCGAGGTCGAGGCGGCGGTTGGCGGCGGAGATGCGGTCGTTCCCGTCGGGGTTGAAGTCGGGGACGAGGAGCAGCGTCAGCCGGGAGAGGATCGCGGGCTCCCTCGCCGCCAGCGCCCACTCCCGCGCCAGCATGAGGAGCGCCTCCTTCCCCTCGACCTCGCCGGCGTGGATGTTCGCCTGGACGAGGACGACGCCGCGCCCCCCGCGGCGGGCCGCGGCCGGCGCGGAGGCGCCGTCCCGGGAGAGGACGAGGACCGGGATGTCCCTCCCCTCGCCGGACTTCCCGAGCGACAGGAGCCGGACCCGGCGGCTGCGGCCGGCCAGCGCCGCGCAGAACATCTCCACCTCGGCGTGGCGCGAGGTCTCGGTGAAGCGGCTGTGCTCCGCCCGGGTGAGCAGTTCCGGGTGGTCGAAGCTCGGTTCCCTGGCCACGGTCACCTCCCCGGGATGCGGCGGACGGGCCCGCGGGGGAGGTCGGGGTTCTCGCCCCGCGCGATGCGCTCCTCGCGGACCCTCTCCTCGAAGGCCTGGTAGTTCCCCTCGAACCAGCGGGCCCCGCCCTCCCCGTCCATGGCGAGGATGTGGGTGGCCACGCGGTCGAGGAAGTACCGATCGTGGGTGACGACGACGAGGCAGCCGGCGAAGCCCTGGATCGCCTCCTCCAGCACGCGGAGGGTCTCCACGTCGAGGTCGTTGGTGGGCTCGTCGAGGAGGATGAAGTTCCCGCCCTCCCGCAGGAGCTTGGCGAGCTGGAGGCGGTTGCGCTCGCCGCCGGAGAGGTCCTTCACCTTCTTCTGCTGCTCGGCGCCGCGGAAGTTGAAGCGGGCGGCGTAGGCGCGGCTCTTGATCCAGCGGTCGCCGAAGCGGATCTCGTCGTTCCCCCCGGTCATCTCCTCGAAGGCGGTCTTCTCCCCGTCGAGGTTCTCGCGGGTCTGGTCCACGTAGGTGACGACGGCCGTGGCGCCCAGCTCCAGCGTGCCGGCGTCGGGCTTCTCCTTCCCGATGATCATGCGGAGCAGCGTCGTCTTCCCCGCGCCGTTGGGGCCGACGATGCCGATGATGCCGCCGGGGGGGAGGTCGAAGTCGAGCCCCGAGAAGAGGACGCGCCCGCCGAAGGACTTGGAGAGGCCCGTGGCCCGGAGCACGCGGTCGCCGAGGCGCGGTCCGGGGGGGAGGAGGATGTCCACGGAGTCGTCGTCGGTCTCGTGGCGCTCCGCGAGGAGCTTCTCGTAGTTGGCGATGCGGGCCTTGCTCTTGGCGTTGCGGCCCTTGGGGTTCGTGCGGATCCACTCCAGCTCGCGGGCCAGCACCTTGCCGAGGGCCGCCTGCTGCTTCTCCTGCACGGCGAGGCGGGCGGAGCGCTGCTCGAGGTAGGAGGAGTAGTTCCCCTCGTAGGGGGTCCCCTTCCCGTTCTCGAGCTCGAGCATCCAGCCGGCGACGTTGTCGAGGAAGTAGCGGTCGTGGGTGACGAGGATGACGGCGCCGTGGTACTCGCGGAGGTGGCGCTCCAGCCAGGCGACGGTCTCGGCGTCGAGGTGGTTGGTGGGCTCGTCGAGGAGGAGGAGATCGGGGTGCTGGAGCAGGGTCCGGCAGAGGGCGACGCGGCGCTTCTCGCCGCCCGAGAGGGTGGCGATGCGGGCCTCCGGCGGGGGGCAGCGCAGGGCCTGCATGGCCTGCTCGAGGTGGCGGTCCACCTCCCAGCCGTCGCAGTGCTCGATCTGCTCCTGGACGCGGGCGAGGGCGTCCAGCGTCTCCTGCATGGCCTCGGGGTCGAGGTCCTCCCCGAGCTTCTCGTTGATGCGGTCCTGCCGGCGGAGGAGCTCCCGGATGGGGGCGACGGCCTCGTCCACGGTCTCGAGCACGGTCTTCGAGGGGTCGAGGACCGGCTCCTGGGGGACGTAGCCGACGGTGTAGCCGTCGGCGAGGCGGGCCTCCCCCTCGAAGTCGTGGTCCTGCCCGGCCATGATGCGGAGCAGCGTGGTCTTGCCGGAGCCGTTCCGCCCGATGACGCCGATCTTGGCGTCGGGGTAGAAGGCCAGCGTGATGCCCTTGAGGATCTCCTTGCGGTCGATGACCTTGCGGAGGCGCTCGAGGGTGAAGATGTAGCCCCTGTCGGTGCTCGTCACGTGGAAGGGATCTCCGTAGCCATACCGAACCCGACCCAGATTGGCGGCGGAATCGGGGAATCTCCCGCACTTTCCGGGGGGGGAGGGGCACCTCGCCCTCCGCGGGCACCCCCTCCCCGCGCTCGCGGTCCGCTCCTCCCCCTGTACCGCGCCTCCCCCGTACACCCCCCGGCATCTCCGCTCTGGACGAGCGGAGACCTGTGATGTACGCTACATACACCATGAAGCGCACGAACATCTACCTCTCCGACCGGCAGCTCCTCCTCCTCGGTGCCGCCGCCCGCTCCCGGGGGCGCAGCGTGGCCGACCTGGTCCGCGAGGCCGTCGAGGCCTGGCTCGTGGCCGCCGGCGCCGCGCCGCGGGACGAGGAGGAGTGGCGGCGCCGCTTCGACGGAATCCTGGAGCGGAGGAGGGAAGTCTCCCGCGCGCTGCACCTCAGCCGGGAGGAGGTGGACCGCGAGGTGGCGGAGGCCGTCCGGGAGGTCCGCCGTGCACGGCGGGAGCGCGCTGCGCGCGGTCGTTGACACGAACGTCTGGGTCTCCGGCTACCTCCACCCGGGGGGGGCGCCGGGGAGGATCCTGCGGGCCGTGCGCGACGGCCGGGTCCTGGCCCTGGCCACGGCCGCCCTCGCGGAGGAGATCGTCGAAGTCCTGGAGAGGCCCCGCCTCCTCCGCCTCGGCGTCGGGCCGGAGAGCGCCGCCGAGGCCCTCTGGCTCCTGCGCATCCTGCCGGAGGAGGACGCCGCGGTCCCGCCGATCCGCAATCCCTCCGACGAACCGGTCCTCGCCTCCGCCTTCGCGGGCCGGGCGGCGTTCATCGTCTCCGGGGACGACGACCTCGCGGGGGACGCGTCCCTCGTCGCCCTCCTCGCGGAGACGGGGATCGCCGTGGTGCGGCCGGCGGCCTTCCTGCGGCTCCTCCCCTGATCCGGCGGGGTGCGGAGAATTCCCCGATTCCGTCGCCAACCTGGGTCGGGTTCAGTATGGCGGCTCCCCGACCGGCGGGAGGCGGAGCCAGACGATCCCGCTGAAGAGGAGGCAGGCGGCGCCGCTGACGCCGATGGCCAGCGGGGTGTCGGTCGCCTGGGCCAGCGCCCCCACCATCCAGGAGCCGAGGGGCATCGACCCGCCGAAGACGAGCGCCCAGATCCCCATCACCCGCCCCCGCAGGTGGTCGGGCACGGCGAGCTGGATGAGGGTGTTGCTCGTGGAGACGAAGGAGATGGCGCCGAACCCCGCCAGCGCGAGGCAGGCCCCCGCGAGGACCGGCTCCGTCATGCGGGAGAAGACCACCACCATCGTCCCGAAGAGCATGAGCGACCCGAAGACCCGCCGCCGCAGCAGGGCCCGGGACGCCGCCTCCCGCCGCCCCGCCACCCAGAGCGCCCCCGCCGCCGCCCCCACGCCGTTGGCCGAGAGGAGGAGCCCGAAGCCCCGCTCCCCGAGCCCCAGCACGTCCTTCGCGAAGGCCGGGAGCACCGCCACGTAGGACCAGCCGAAGAGGATGCAGATGGCGAGCAGCGTCAGCAGCAGCCGCGCCCGCCGGTCCCCGCGCACGTAGGCGAAGCCCGCCAGCAGCCGCTCCCTCCAGCCCCCGTCCGCGGGGGGCTCCGCCCGGGGGTCCGTGCGGATCCGCGTGAGGGCGAAGATCACCGCGGAGTAGGAGCAGCCGTCCACGAGGAAGCAGAGCGCGATCCCCCGCATCGCGGCCTCCGGGGTCCTCCCCCCGAAGGCCCACATGAGGAGCCCGGCCAGCGCGGGGCCGATCATGCGGGCCGTGTTGAACATCGCCGAGTTGAGCGCGATGGCGTTGAGCAGGTGCTCCCGTCCGACCATCTCCACCACGTAGGACTGGCGGGCCGGGAGTTCCACCGCCATCTCGCAGCCGGCGAGGCAGGCGATGAGCATCACGTGCCCGACCCGCACCTCCCCCGACCCGACCAGCGCCGCCAGCGTGAGCGAGAGGACCATGCAGAAGGAGGCCAGCGCCATGAGGAGCCGCCGCTTGTCCATGCGGTCCGCGAAGGCCCCCGCCACCGGCGACAGGAAGAGCGGCACCTGGGAGAGGGCCGCCACCGTGCCGAGGTCGAGCCGGGAGCCCGTGAGCGAGTAGACGAGCCAGCCCTGGGCCGTGGCCCGCATCCAGGAGCCGACGAGCGAGGTCCCCTGGCCGAAGAAGAACCAGCGGTAGTTGGGCACCGCGAAGGAGGCGAAGGTGCGCCGCCGCCAGTCCACGGGGGGGACCGCCTCCGGCACGCCGGCGGGGGCGCCGGGCGGTGCGGGGGAGGCCGCGGGGGCGGGGTCGGACGGGTTCCGGGGGAAGGGGGGCAAGGGGGGAGGGCCGGCGCGAGGCCCGGGATTGTAACCCGGGCGCGGTCCGCGGCCCCCGCGGGGGCCGCCCTGCCGTAGACTCGCGCCCCATGACCCCGGCCGAGGGAGCCCTGCTCGCCGCCGCCGCCGCCGCCGCGGGGATGATCAACTCCGTGGCCGGCGGGGGCACGCTCGTCTCCTTCCCGGCGCTGCGGGCCGTCGGCTTCCTCCCGCGTGCCGCCAACGCCACGAGCACCGTCGCCCTCTGGCCCGGCGCCTGGGGGGCCATCGGCGGCTACCGGAGGGACCTCGCGGGGGCGGGGCGCCTCGTGGGGACGCTGGCGGTGCCGAGCCTGCTGGGCGGGGGGCTCGGGGCCTGGCTGCTGCTCGTCACGGAGGAGAGGACTTTCGGGTTCCTCGTCCCCTGGCTCGTCCTCTTCGCGACGGCGCTCTTCGCCTTCTCGAACCGGATCGCCGCGCGCTTCGGGGGCGGCGGGGGCGGCGGGGGGGATCCGAGGCCCGGCCCGCTCACGATCCTCTACCAGTTCCTGGTGGCGGTCTACGGCGGGTACTTCGGGGCGGGCATCGGGATCCTCATGCTCGCCATGCTGGGGACGCTCGGCATGCGGGACATCCACCGCATGAACGGCGTGAAGATGGTCCAGGGGATGCTCATCAACGCGGTGGCCATCGGGATCTTCGTCGCCGCCGGGGACCTCATCCGCTGGCCCGAGGCGGGCCTCATGGCGGCGGCGGCCATGGCGGGCGGCTACGCGGGGGCGCGCATCGCGAAGCGGGTGCCCCGGGAGGTCATCCGGTGGATCGTCATCGCCACGGGCCTCGTCGTCGCGGCGGTGGAGTTCCGCGGGGCCTACCTCCCCTGAACGGGGGGCCCCCTCTTCGCTCCGGGCCGCCGTCCCGGTACCATCCTCCCCCTGCCGCTCCCACCCGAACACCAAGGAGGACTCCCGTGGCATCCGTGACCCTCAAGGGCAACCCCGTCGGACTCTCCGGCTCGATCCCCGCCGTCGGCGCCGCCGCCCCGGCCTTCACCCTCGTGAAGTCCGACCTCTCCGCCCTCGCCGGCTCCGACCTCAGGGGGAAGACCGTCGTCCTCCTCACGGTGCCGAGCCTCGACACCCCGGTCTGCCAGGCCGAGACCCGGAAGTTCAACGAGCGGGCCGCCTCCGTCCCGGGCGCGACGGTCGTGGTGGCCTCCAGCGACCTCCCCTTCGCCATCAAGCGCTTCTGCGCCGCCGAGGGGATCTCCAACGTGCACGGGGCCTCGGACGTCCGGGACCGCGGCTTCGCCGAGCGCTGGGGCGTGGCCATCAAGGACGGCCCGCTCCAGGGTGTCATGGCCCGCGCCGCCTTCGTCATCGGCCCGGACGGGAAGGTGAAGTACTCCGCCCTCGTCCCCGAGATCGCCCAGGAGCCCGACTACGACGCCGTCCTGAAGGCCGCCTCCGGCAAGTAGCGCGCCCCGGGTCTCCGTCCGCACCGAACCTGATCAGTACCGAACCCGACCCGTTTCCGTCACCGGGACGAGCCCGGACCGGGTTCGGTACTGCCGTGACGGAAACGGGTCGGGTTCGGTACTGATCACGGTACTGCCGTGACGGAAACGGGTCGGGTTCGGTACTGATCAGGTTCGGTAGCTGTCCGCCGGGGGCGCATGCCGCGGCTAGACTCCCTCCCCATGAACATCGTGTCCATCGGAGGGGGGCCCGCGGGGCTGTACTTCTCCATCCTGGCGAAGAGGGCCTTCCCCGAGGCCCGCATCCGGGTCTTCGAGCGCAACCGGGCCGACGACGCCTTCGGCTGGGGCGTGGTCTTCTCGAGGGAGACCCTCGACCACTTCCGGGAGGCCGACCCGGAGTCCTACGACGCCATCCGCGCCGCCTTCGTCTACTGGGACGACATCGAGACCTTCCACGGGGGCGCGCGCACCGTCTCCCGGGGCCACGGCTTCTGCGGCTTCTCGCGGAAGCGGCTCCTGAACATCCTGCAGGAGCGGGCCGCCGGCCTCGGCGTCGAGATCCGGTTCGAGAAGGAGGTCGACGACCCCGCCGCCTTCCGGGACGCCGACCTCGTGGTGGCCGCCGACGGCGTGAACAGCCGGGTCCGCGAGAGGCTCGCCGCCCACTTCCGGCCCGAGATCCGCTGGGGGACCTGCCGCTTCGCCTGGCTCGGCACCGACCTCCCCATGAGGGCCTTCACCTTCGTGTTCCGGCGCAACGACCACGGCCTGTTCCAGGTGCACGCCTACCCCTACGAGAGGAACCTCGGGACCTGGATCGTCGAGTGCGACGAGGCGACCTGGCGCCGGGCCGGCCTCGACACCGCCTCGGAGGCGGAGACCATCGCCTACTGCGAGGGGCTCTTCAGGGAGGACCTCCGCGGCCACCGCCTCATGGCCAACCGCTCCCTCTGGCGCTCCTTCCCCCTCGTGACCTGCGCGAAGTGGAGCCACGGGAACGTCGTCCTCCTCGGGGACGCCGCCCACACCGCCCACTTCTCCATCGGCTCCGGCACCAAGCTCGCCATGGAGGACGCCATCTCCCTCGTGACGGCGATGCGGGAGTACGGATCCGGGGACCCCGCGGCCGTCCTCGCCGCCTACGAGGAGGCCCGCCGCCCCGAGGTGGCGCGCATCCAGCGCGCGGCCCGCACGAGCCAGTCCTGGTTCGAGGAGTCGGAGCGCTGGATGAAGCAGGACCCGATCCCGTTCACCTTCAACCTGATGACGCGGTCGAAGCGGATCACCTGGGGCAACCTCCGCCAGAGGGACCCGGCGCTCGTCGACCGCACCGCGGAGTGGTTCCGGAAGCAGGCGGGCGCCCCGCGGACCTCCGAGGGCCTGGCCCCGCCGCCGGCCTTCACCCCCTTCCGCCTGCGGGGGCTCGAGATCCCCAACCGGATCGTCGTGAGCCCCATGTGCCAGTACTCCGCCGTCGAGGGGGTGCCGCAGGACTGGCACCTCGTCCACCTCGGGAGCCGGGCCGTGGGGGGCGCGGGGCTCGTCTTCACGGAGATGACCGACGTCTCCCCGGAGGGGCGCATCACCCGCGGCTGCGCCGGGATCTGGAACGACGGGCAGGCCGCCGCCTGGAGGCGCATCGTCGCGTTCGTGCACGGGAACTCCCGCTCCCGCATCGGGATGCAGATCGCCCACGCGGGGCGGAAGGCCTCCTGCTCGCTCCCCTGGGAGGGGGACGCCCCGCTCGCCGCGGGGGGCTGGGAGACGATGGGCCCCTCGGCCCTCCCCTTCAGGGAGGGCTGGCCGGTCCCGCGGGAGATGACGCGCGCGGACATGGACCGGGTGCGGGAGGACTTCGTCGCGGCGGCGGTGCGGGCCGCCGGGGCGGGCTTCGACCTCCTCGAGGTGCACGCGGCCCACGGGTATCTCCTCTCCTCCTTCACCTCGCCGCTCTCCAACCGGCGGACCGACGGGTACGGGGGTCCGCTCGAGAACCGGATGCGCTTCCCGCGGGAGGTGGTGCGGGCGGTGCGCGCCGCCTGGCCCGCGGATCGGCCGCTCGCCGTGCGGATCTCCGCCAGCGACTGGGTGGAGGAGGGCGGGGTGACGCCGGCGGAATCGGTGGCGATGGCGCGGATGCTCAAGGAGGACGGGGTGGACGTGATCGACGTGTCGAGCGGGGGGAACTCCCCGGAATCGAAGGTGGACTACGGGCGGATGTACCAGGTCCCCTTCGCCGATCGCATCCGCCACGAGGCGGGGATCCCGGTCATCGCGGTGGGGGCGATCCAGGGTGTGGACCACGCCAACACGATCCTCGCGGCGGGGCGGGCCGACCTCGTGGCCATGGCGCGGCCCCACCTCGCCGACCCGCACCTCGCCCTCCACGCGGCGGCGGAGACGGGGTTCCAGGACATGCCCTGGCCGAACCAGTACCTGGCCGCGAAGCCGCGGCCGCGGCGGGGCGGGTAGGATCGGGCGGGGCGGCGGGAGCGCCGTCCCGGGAGGCGCCCGTGGGGAAGGGGACGGTCGCGGCGGCGGCGGCGGTGGCCGCGGTCGCGGCGGCGGCGATCGTCCTCTGGGGAAGGACGGGCGGCCGGGGGGAGGCCGGGGACAGTCGCGCTCCCGTCGATCCCGCTCCCGCGCGCGCCGCTCCCGGCGGCGCCTCCCGCCCCGCGGCCGCCCCGGACGGGGGGCCAGCCTCCCCGGGTCCGGCCGCGGCCGGCGACCCCGCTTCCCGCGAGGCCGCCTCCTCCGCCTCCCCTCCGGGCCCCGCCCCGCCGCCTCCCGTTCCCGACCCGCAGACCATGACCCGGGAGGAACTGCGGGCCCGCATCGAGGAGATCGCCCGCGGGGACGGCCGCTCTACCCGTCCCCCTCTGGTCCTGCTCCTGCAGGTCATGCGAATCAGGTTCCCGCTGGAGACCTTCGAGGCGGACATCCTCCTCGCCCTGGTGGAGAGGGGGGACAGGGACGGGGCCGAGGCGGTCGCCGGCATGCTCTCGGAGCAGGGTAGCCTCCACGCCCTCCGCGTGATGGCGACCCGCCTGCAGAAGGGGCGGGAGTCCCCCTTCGACGGCCTCCAGTACCGCCTGTGCGAAGGCCTCGTCCGCAGGGGAGAGGCGGCGGGGGCCGCCGCGGAGGAGTTCGCGGCGGCCGCGGACCCGCGGATGCGCTGCGCCGCGGCCAACCTCGCCCAGGCGCGGCCGCCGAGGTCCGATCTGCTGCGCGCGCTGGCCGCCGATCCCGAAGAGGAGGTCCAGGTCGCCGCGCTCGAGTTGATCGGCTCGCTCCTCGAGGACGGGGTCGTCCCCGCCCCGGAGTTCGAGGCCGCCGTCCTCGCCGCCCTCCGGGACGGCGATCCGAGGGTGCGCACGTGCGCCATGGAGATCCTCCCCCTCCTCGGCGCGCCGGGAGGCGCCGAGGCGGTGCGCATCCTCCGGGCGGGCGAACATCGGCAGTGCGAGGCCATGCCGGGACGCCTCGTCGCCGCCGCCCTCGCGACGGCGCCAGACGCCCTCCTGGCGGAGCCGTGGCCGGATCACCTGGGCGTGGACCTGGCGCGCTCCATGGATGTCACTCTCCTCAAGGAGGCGCCGGAGTCCTGGCGGCGCCTCCTCCCCCTGGTGGGCCGGATGCTGGCCGGGGTGACGGAGGAGGCGCCGGAGGCGGCGCAGGTGGTGGTGAGGTCCCTCCTGAAGGCGAAGGAGGCGGCGGCGGTCCGCGCCCTGCTCGACGATCCCGCCCTTCCCGACGGCGTTCGCGGGGAGGCGGCACGGGCGATGGTGGAGACCCTCCCTTCCGCGGAGTGGGAGGCGGCGGTGGCGGCCTGGCTCTGCGCCTCCGGGGATGCCGAGGTGCGAGAAGGTCTCATGGCGGGCGCGGGCTTCGTGGGGACCCTCCAGGGGGAGTACTACGAGGCCTGGCGGCGGGTCCTCGAGGCGGTGGCCGCGGGAGCGGCGGAGGCGGGGTTGCGGGAGGCGGCGGAGAAGATCCTCGGGAGGAGGCGGAGGTGACGTCCCGGGGGGACCGCCGGGAGATCCCCTTCGCCTGGCGGATCCGCTCCCTCCCCCGATGGGTGGAGGTGGTGCCGGGCCTCCTCTACGCGGCGTCGGCGGTGCTCAAGCCTCTCATCCTGAATCGCCTGTGCGGCCCCGACCCCTGGGAGGCAGCCAACACCGTGCTCTGGCCGGTGGAGGTTCTCCTCGCCTACGTCCTGCTGGCGCCGAGGTCGGTCGCGCCTCCGGAGGGGCCTCCCGACTCCGTGAACGACCACCTCCGCCAGACGCTCCGGGTGAGGGAGAACCGCCGCCGGGCCGCCGCCCGCCGCCTGGGCGGCCTCCTCGGGGCGCTTCTCTCCGCGGGCGCCCTCGCCGTCCTCACCTTCCTCCACTTCTTCGGAAGCCGCTGGAACCTCCGCGCCGCCGACACCTCCGCCTGCGGCTGCTTCGGTCCCGTCGAACTGCCCTATCCCGCCCACGCCGCCGTCCTCCTCGTGATGACGGCCTGCCTCGGCGCGGTCTTCCTCCACGGGGAGACGCTGCTGGCGGAGGGGCGGCCGCCGCCGGACACCGGGTTGGCGGCAACGGGGTTGTCTTCGGGGCCGGGGCCCGGCATCCCGGAGGCGGGACCCCACGGCACGACCGTTGCGTGAGAGGATCGGTACGGCGTCCCCCGGAGATCGCCCATGCGCCCGCTCCCCTGCATCCTGGGCTTCCTCGTCGCCGCCCTCGCCCCCGCTCCCGTTCTCCACTCCGCGGTGCCCCCTCCGGCCTTCGTCGTCGAGCGGGCCGAGGTGCGGTTCGCGGGCACGCGGGGGAGCCTCCGCCTCCGCGGGGATGTGACGGTGGGGGCGGTCCCCCTCCCCTCCCTCCCCGGGGGCGCGGGCCTCCGCCTCGACCTCGGGCCGCTCGGCGTCCTCCGGGGGGATCCGCTCCCCGCGGGGGCCCGCGTGCGGGACCGCGGCGACCGGGGCTGGGAGATGCGCGTTCCCCGCGCCTTCGAGGGGCGGGGACGGGTCCGCCTCACGCTCCACCCGGCGAGCGGGACCTTCGAGGTCCGCGCCGCGGGCTTCGACCCGGCACCCCTCCTCGAGGCCGGGCCCGACGGGGTGGGTGTCTCCTTCGCCTGCGCGGGGGAGGCCTGGAACGCGACCTGCGACTTCGCGGAGCGCGGGAGCCGCCGCTGGTCCTACGAGCACGAGACGCCCCGTCGGCCCCCTCCGGGGGGCGGCGGGGGAGGCGGTGGTGACGACGGGGGCGGCGGCGGTGGCGGGGGACGCGGCGGCGACGACGGCGGCGCGCCGATCAACATCCAGACGCTGGCCCGGGGGTTCTCCTCGAACATCACGACCTTCCAGGTCTCCGTCGTGAAGGACGCCGCCTCCTGGCAGGCGCTCTGGGCCCAGCACGGGGGCGCGGGGGCGGCGCCGGCGGTGGACTTCACCGTGGACATGGTCGTGGGTTTCTGGACGGGGACGCGGACCTCGGGCGGCTACGGGGCCATGGTGACCGGGGTGACGGGGGCGGACGCGCCGCCGGGGCAGACGGGGGCGGTCGTCTCCCTCGAGGAGGTCCGGCCGGGGGCGAACTGCGTAGTCACGGGGGCGCTGACCGACCCCTTCCACATCGTGAAGACCCCGCGGGCCGACGTCGTCACCTGGCAGGTGTCGGTGCGGACGGCGGGGTGCCCGTAGCGAGTGTATCATACTTAGATACACAGCCCGGCCGGGGCCCGCCTGGGCACGCCGGGATTCGAACCCGGATCCTAGGGATTATGAGTCCCCTGCTCGACCGTTGAGCTACGTGCCCGGGGAGAGGGTAGCCGGGAGAGGTGAACTCCCCCTCTCCCAACGCACCGTGCAGAACCCGGATTCAGAGGATGTCCAGCACATCCCTGATCCGGTTCCTCCTTCCCCGAGTGGCGGGAGCACCCCTGCCTGGTTCCGGGTCCTCCGTTCTGAGGATGTCGAGGACATCCCGGATTCTCCCGATCGGCGGCGGTCCAGATGCAGGTTGCCCAGGAGCGTTGACGGCTTCAAGTTCGTGGTCGGATCCAGTCACCGGCCGCATCGCGCGATCACGGATTCCCATGGTCGATCTCCCCGACGTGCTTCCCCCGCCGCTCTCACCGGTTCCCCGGGGGCTCCGGCGGCGGCGACCACTCGATGGTAGGAACTGCGCGATGGGTGAGTCAAGGGCGATCATCCACAAGAACCGCCATCCGCTCCCCGCCATCCCGGCCTTCAGTCCCGGCCGCCATCCCGTGCCCGCATGCCAGACACGGAATCTCCACATGGGATCGTTGACCTCCCCGGGCCCTCTTCCCCACAATGTCCCCCGCAGGAACCGGCGGCCGCCGGGCAGCGGCCGCGGGAGCGCTCCGGTCCACCGGCGCGCAGGGAAGACGCGGGCGGGGGCCGGGCGGCCCCCGGGGAGGTCGGGCCATGCCGCACAGTTGCGAGGCGGGGTTCTGGGGCTACCCGGCGGACGAGCTCATGGTCGAGTTGGAGGGCCAGTACGAGGCCAGGAACGGCCTGAGGGGGTGGGGACTCATCTACGACGATCCCCTCGCCTATCTCGCCGGCGTCAGCCTCCTCGGAGAACTCAACGTGGCCCTCGGGTGGTGGACCCAGAGCCCCGGGCCGTGGATCGGGGAGTTCTTTCCCGCCGGCGACGTGAAGGAGTGGGCCAACGCCATGGCGGGGAGCCTGGTCCTGGACAGGCTGGACGACTCCGTGAACATGAACATCCGGCACTCGACCACCGCCTTCGGCTGGATCCGCACCCGGGAAGGCAACAACCCGAACCCCGCCGCCGTGGCGAGGCTGAAGACGGTCCACAAGCGCATCAGGGACATGCTGGACGTCCTGCGGCTCGACGACAAGGGGAACCCCATCCCCGAGCCCGTGATGAAGGGGAAGAAGCCGAGGCGGGGGAGGAGGGGGAGGAGGAACAGGAACGGGTGCCCGAACTGCGCTGCGAGGGCAGGGAGCCAGGATCCCGGTCGAAGGAAGTGGAGCCGGCTCCTGGGGCGCGGCGGGAAGCGGAAGCCGCGGGGCCGGAAGCGCGGCCGGAAGTAGGCGCCCCGTAACCGTTCACGTCCCGGGTGAACCTCCGGCGCCGTGCGGCCGATCAACGGAACTTGGCGGACGGGCGGTCGCTGGAGGAGCGGCTCGAGGCGCTGGAGCGGCGGCTGGAGGCCGCGCAGCGTGAAGTCGCTCATTTGCGCAAGGAGAACGCCGCGCTGAAGGAGCGCGTACGGGACCTCGAGTCGCGGCTACGGAAGTCGTCCTTCAACTCCTCGATGCCTCCGTCGGCCGATCCGCCGTGGGCGCCGACGCGCGAGAAGGCCCCGACGGGACGCAGGCCCGGGGGACAGCCCGGTCACCGGGGCAGGACTCGGCGCCTCTTCGATCCCGAGGAGGTGGACGAGGTGGTCGCGGTGGCTCCCGCCCGATGCGGCGGATGCGGCAGGTCGCTGCAGAGGGCCGCCTCCACGGGTCGCGACGTCGTCCACCAGGTCGTGGACCTGCCGGCGACGGCCGCACGGGTGACGGAGTACCGCTGCGAGGAGCGGCGCTGCGGGTGCGGCGAGACCACGCGGGCGGCGCTCCCCGAGGGCGTGCCGACGGGCGCGGTCGGTCCGGGGCTGCAGGCGGTGGTCGCGCTGCTCCCTGGGCGCTACCGGGTGAGCCGCCGCGAGGCGAAGGAGGCGGTCGAGGCGCTCTACGGGCCGAATGCGCGCCTGGCGCTGGGGACGGTGGTGGCGCTGGAGCGGCGCACGGCCGGGGCGCTGGAGGGCATCCACGCCGAGGCCCGGGACGCGGTGCGGCGGACGGCGGTGGTGCACGCCGACGAGACGCTGTGGCGGGAAGGAGCGCGCAAGGCGTGGCTGTGGAGCGCGGTCACGCGGGCGCTGGCGGTCTTCCACGTGGACCCGGAGCGCAGCCGCGAAGCCTTCCGCCGCCTGATGGGCCCCTGCCGGGGGACGCTGGTGACCGACCGCTGGGGCAGCTACCACTCCCACCCGCCGACGCGGCGGCGGATCTGCTGGGCGCACCTCAAGCGCAACTTCCAGGAACTCGCGGAGCGAAAGGACGGGGCGTCGATCCTGGGAAGGGCCGGGCTGAAGGCGGGCCGGGCGGTCATGGAGGCGTGGTGGCGATTCCGCGACGGCGGGATCGGGCAGGGCCGCCTGAAGCAGATCATCCAGCCCATCCGAAAGCGCTCCCTGCGGACGGTCCTCCGGCACGTCCGCAACCCCGTGCCCATCGCCGCGGCGACCTGAAAAGACCTGCTCCGGCGCTGGGCGGCGCTGTGGGCCTTCACCCGCGAGAAGGGGTGGAGCCCCACAACAACGCCATCGAGAGGGCTATCCGCAGGGCCGTGCTATGGAGGAAGGGCAGCTTCGGCTGTGCGAGCAGCGGCGGAAGCCGCTACGTCGAGCGCATGCTCACGGTCGCGGAGTGCCTCCGGCTCCAGGGCCGCGACGTCCTCGACTTCCTGCAGGACGCCGTCCTCGCCGACCTCCGCCATCGCCCGGCGCCCTCCCTCGTCACGGGCGCATGGGCTGAACGGTTACGGGGCCCCTACCCCGGCCGCAGCCGTTCCCGGAGCAGGGCACGATCCCAGGGGGAGCGGGCGAGGCGCTCCGCCACCGCGCGGAGCGCCTCGCCGCGGCCAGGGTCCATCGCTTCGAGCGCCGCCGCGGCCGCTCCTTCGGGAGTGAGGGGACGGGAGAGCCCCCGGATCAACTCCCGCTCCGGCCCCTCCGATCCCGTCTCGCGGAGCGCACGGGCCACCACCGCGAGCGCCTCCTCCTCGGAGCGGGGATCTCCAGTTCCCCGGAACGCGTCCCGCGCCCGCCGCGCCTCCCCGGCCGCTTCCCCGGGCCGGCCCGCGAGGAGGAGACCCCGGGCCCGGTACAGCATCGCCCCCGCCGCCACGTCGGGGAATCCGGTCCGGGCCTCCTCTATGGCCTCCACCCGCTTGAGGCACTCCTCGGCGTCGCCGCGGGCCAAGGCGAGCTCGAAGCGGCGCGAGTGCATCATGACCAGCGCCATGGCGCTCCCGAGCTTCTCCACCGTGGACTCGATGAGGTCGAGGGTCGCCGCGGCCTCCTCGAGCCGGAGGCACCGAACCTGGTAGTCGGCGAGCAGGAGGCGGGCGCGGGACTCCGATCGCTCGGTGCCGAAGATGGAGGCCCTCTCCACCGCCTTCCCCGCCCACTCGAGGGCCTCATCGACGTTACCCGTGTCCTCGGCGACCACGGCCAGGTTCTGGAGGAAGATGGCCGCGGTACCGTGGTCCCCCACGGAGTCTGCGAATCGGAGCGCCTCCCTGAGGGCCTCGAGCGCATCCCCGGGTCTCCCGTGGCGCCAGAGGGCGATCCCCCGCGCCGAGAGGAACCTGAGGCGCAGGGGAGGATCCGCGCGCCCCGCCTCCTCCTGGACGGAGTCGAGCGCCTCCAGGGTCCCCGTGCCCGCCCCCGTCCGCTCGAGCACGACCGACCGGAGGATCTGCAGGCGCAGCCGCTCCTCCCCGTGGAGGTCCAGGGAGGCCGCGCGGTCGAGGACGGCGAGGGTCGCGGGGGCGTCCTCGCGGCTCCAGAGGTAGTCGGCGTAGTCGAGGAGGTCCTCCCCCTCGCACTCCGGCTCCCCGACAAGGGTGGTGAACTCCCTCCCCGACTCCTCGACTTCCCCGCAGTCGAGCAGCACCCGCGCCCGGAGCCGCCGCGCCTGCCGCAGGGGAGGGACGGCCGGATCCGCGAGCAGCCGGTCCAGAAGGTCCCGCGCGTCCCCCAGGGAGCCGCCGCGGGCGAGGCGCTCCGCGGTCTCGAGGAGGAGCGGCGCCGCCTCCGCCGGGCGGCCCGCGAGGAGGAGGTGCATGCCGACGCGCTCCGGGTCGCCGCCCCCGCCCCCGGCCCCGCCGGCCGCCAGCGCCGCGGCGGCCTCCCCGTGGAACTGGGCCCGCAGCTCCGGCAGGAGCCCGTCGTAGACCGACTGCCGGATCCCCTCGTGGGTCACGCGGTAGGCCCCGCCCGATTCCGCGAGGAGCCCGTGCTCCCTCGCCAGCCGCTGGAGCGTGCGGAGGACCGGGAGACGGTCGAGCCCGAGGCAGCGGCCCACGAGGGTCGAGGGGACGCCCCGCGGATCCACGGAGACCACCGCGAGGGCCTCCCTCTCCGCCGCGGGGAGCCCGGCGATCCGGCGGGAGGCCACCTCCTGCAGCGGGGGAGGGAGGGACATCGAGGAGGCGCGCCCCCGCGTGCGGCGGCGGTCCTTCTCCCTCCCCTCCGCCCCCTCCTGCCGGAGGACCCGCAGGCTCTCCACGACGTAGAGCGGGTTGCCCCCGGAGCGCCGGTGGAGCCCGGGCGCCATGCGCAGCGCCTCCTCCCTCGGGAGGCCGAGGATCCGGAGCGCGAGGTCCGCCACCGCAGCCTCGTCGAGCGGCGCCAGGGGGAGCCGCCGCGTCCGGGGGAGGGGAAGGACGCCCGCGAGCCAGCCGTCGAGCGCGCGGCGCGGCGTCTCCTCGGCGGGCGGGTGGGAGCCGGCGACGACCAGCGGCCAGGAGGCGCACTCCGCCGCGGCCGCGGCGAGGAGGTCGAGGGAGCCCTCGTCGAGGCGGTGGAGGTCCTCGGCGAGGAGGAGCACCGGCCTGCGGGCGGCGAAGGCGTGGAGGAGCGCGAGGACCGCGCGGCGGAGAGCGGTCCGGGCGGGGGGCGCGGCGTCCGACGGCGGCTCCCCGCGGAGGAACCACAGGAGGGCCGGCCGGAGGGGGGCCCGGTCCGGGATGGAGGCGAAGGCGAAGGACGCCAGCTCCGCGGGGTCGGCGAGGCCGGCGGCGGCCCCGTGGGCGAGGATCATGGCGCGGAAGGCGGCCCGGGGCGAGGCGGGGTACTCGCCCCCCGGGCAGGAGAGCACGGACATGGCGCGGGCCCGCGCCGCCCGGGCGAACTCCCGCAGGAGGCGGGACTTCCCGCTCCCCGCGGTCCCCTCGACGAGGAGGAGGGATCCGCGGCCGGCGGCGGCGTCCTCCAGGGCGGAGGACGCGGCCTCCATCTCCCCCGCCCTCCCGAGGAGCGGCGTCTCCTCGGGCTCCTCGGCCGGGGCCTCCGGGAGGGTCGGCGGTCGCTCGGCGACCCGGTCCGCGGCGGAGAGGGGGGGCGTCCCCGGGGCGGCCCGGGGGCCGCCGCGGAGATGGTCGAGGAGCGCCGCCCCGGAGGCGGGCCGGAACTCCGGCGACCGTGCGAGGCAGCGGGCCACGAGGGTCTCGACCTCCCT
>JAKLKS010000409.1 GCA_023150535.1 Planctomycetota bacterium | reverse complement strand
ACGTGGGCTTCCCCGCGGAGCCCGCCCTGGCCCGGATCGCCTACGCCCAGAGCGTGGACTTCGTCGCGTGGCTGCTGGACCGCTTCGGCCCCGACGCCGTGCGGGCGGTGGTCCGGGACCTCGCCGCGGGGAGCTCCGCCGCCGACGCCCTGCGCTCCGCGACGGGGTCCTCCCTGGGCGATCTGGAGGCCCGCTGGCGCGACCATCTCCAGCTCACCCACGGGTGGGTCACGGTGCTGGGCGGCAGCGGCGCCGTGTGGGGGTTCGCCACGGTGCTGTTCCTGCTCGCGGGCGTGCGCCGCACGCGGGAGAAGCGCCGGGCCCTGAAGGAGATGGAGGCGCGGGAGGCCCGGGAGGCCGAGGCCCGGAGGCTCCCGGTCCCGGAGTCCCTGGCGGCCGCCGCGGCTTCCGGGCCGCTCTCCGACGCGCCGCCGGTGGGAGGGCTCGACGGAGGCGGCGACCCCGCTCTCGACGCGGAAGACGCCGACGCTCCGGGGGAGGAGAGGCCGCCCCTCTTCCGGGGCGCGGCATACCGCGACGACCTCGGGCAGACCCAGGGCCGCCGCTTCCTGCGGAGGGATCCCGGGGCGGACGAGGTCGTCCACTGACAGCGGCAAGGCGGGGTGCCGGCCGTGTCGCGTTCAGTCGAAGGTCACCAGTCCCCGCGCTCCCGCCTCCCCCAGCCTGCGGTAGAGACCCAGGCGGTCCACGGAGGGCAGGAGGGTCTCCAGGTCCTCGCAGGTGGTCATGCCGTCCACGTAGCAGAGGATCAGGCCCAGCTCGGGGTCGATCTCCGGGGACAGGATCTGCTCCCGCCCGCAGCACAGCAGCGGGATCCGCTGCGGGCCGGCCCCGGGGCAGAGCTCGCGGATCCTCATCCCCTCGGCCAGCTCCACCCACGTCGCCGCCGAGGGATCCCCCGCCCGGAACGAGAGCGCGGCCCGGAACGCGGTGAGCGCCTCCTCGGTACGGCGCTCCGCCAGGAGGCGCTGTCCGGCCGCCATGAACTCCTCGTAGGTGCGGGGGAGCGCCTCCTCGCCGCCCCCCGGCTCGGCGGGCGGCGGTGGCGGCGCGGGTGCCCCGCCGCTTCCCGGGCCCCGCGCCTCGGTCGGCGACTCCGGGGACTCCTCGACCACCTGGGGCATCATCTCCCACTCGTCCTCGAAGGCGGCCCCGTCGTCGGTCTCGGCGCCCAGCACCACGAAGGGGTACTCGCCGAGGGTGAACGACGCGAGGTCCTCCTCCGGCCCCGGCTCCCCGGCGTGGAACGCCGCGATCTCGCCGTCTCCGAAGTCCTCCGGCCCGTGCAGGGACACGGGATCGTCCCCGACCTCCCCGCCGAAGTGCTCCCACCCCTCGAACGCGGCTTCGCCCTGCCCCCCGTGGGCGTCCAGGGGATCCTCCTCGATCCAGCCGGCAGCCGCGTCGGTCTCGGGGCCCCCGCCGTCGCGCCGGGGCGCCGCCGTTCTACTGCCCGCACGCCTCGCCATGATCCCGTCCCTCGGGTCGGGCCCCGCGGCGGCCGAACGGCCGTCCCCTCCACCTGCCCGGCTGTCCCAGGGTAGCGCGATCCGCCCGAAGGCGCTACGGCGCGCCCCCGCGGCCTGCCCCCACCGGGGCGGCGGGGGCGGCGTTTCGGTTAGACTCTCCGGGCCCCTCGCCGGCCCCCATGCCGCCGGCCGGTCCGGAGAGCTCGCCATGCCGCACCGCTCCCTGCCCCTGCTCGCCGGCCTCCTGGGCCTGGCCGTCGCCGCGCCCGCCTGCGAGTCGCCTCCTCCGCCGGAGGCGAAGCCCAAGCCCACCGCCGAGCCGGGGATGGCCACCGGCGAGGACGCGGCCCGGGTCAGGCCCGCGCCCCGCGTCGCCCCCGGACCCGTCCCGGACGGCCCGCGGATCGCCGACGTGGTCGTGGAGCCCGATCCCCCCCTCGCGGTCGAAGACGTCCGGGCGAG
>JAKLKS010000408.1 GCA_023150535.1 Planctomycetota bacterium | reverse complement strand
CCGGGGGCCTCGCCGCGGCGCTCGGGGCGGGGGAGGGGGCGGAGGGGGCCTGGGCGCTGGCGGCGGGCGGGGACCTCCTCGCGCTCCCCGCGGCGGCGCTCGCGCGGGCCGTGGTCCTCCCGCGGCTCGATCCCCGCTGGAGCCTCGAGGACCCTACGCTGCGCCCGCTGGAATCCCTCCCCGCGGGGACGGCGGTGGTGGCGGGGTCGGACCTCGGCGTCGCGCTCCTCCTCCGGGCGCGGCCCGACCTCCGCCCGGTGCGGGCGGGGGCCTTCCCGCTCCCCGAGGAGACGCCGGTGCTGGCCGAGGGGCCCTTCGAGGGGAGCCCGACGACGCGGCCGCTCGACCCCGCGGCCTTCCTCCCCGCGCCCGGGACGGGGCTCGCGGCGCTCCTGCCGCCGCGCGGGGAGGAGGCGCCGGAGGGGGCGCGGGCGCTGGAGGACGGGGAGGCGCGGACGGCGCTCGTCATCGAGAGGGCGCTGGCGGAGGGGGCGGGGCCGCTCCCGCCGGGGGCGGCGCTCGGGGCGATGGCGCGTCGGAAGGTGTCGGTGCTCTTCGGCCTCCGGGCGGTGCTCTTCGTCCCGGGGCGGGCGCCGCGGGAGTTGAAGGCCGACATCCCCCTCGCCGACGCCCGCCAGTTCGCCCGCTCCTTCGGAAAGTCGATCCGCCCCGAACCTGATCCGTACTGAACCCGACCTGATCAGTACTGAACCCGACCCGTTTCCGTCATCCGATCAGTACTGAACCCGACCCGTTTCCGTCATCCTGAACGCACCGATCCCGACCCCGATTCGCCCCGGCCGGGGGCGGGGTCCCCGGCCCGGGGAGGAGCACCGACCGTGGGAGACCTGCGCGCCGCGCCCCTGCTGATCACCGCCCTCGTCGCCTCGGGATGCGCCGCCGGCGGCGCCGTCCCCGCGCCCCCTCCGCACGCCGAGGAGGAGTGGGACCGCGAACTCCCCGGGTGGATTCAGCTCGACGCCTTCGTGGAGGTCGGCGACGAAGCGGGGGAGGCGCCCCGGAGCCCCCGCGCCCGCGTCCCCGTCCGCGTGGTCGAGGACGCCACGGGGGAGCCCGTCGCCGGCGCCCGCATCGACAACTGGTGGGAGGCGGACACGCCCCACGCGGAGCCATGGGAGGACCTCCTCGAAGGCTCCTTCACCACGGACCCGGACGGGTGGGTCCTCCTCCCCTCCCGGGACGACGCCCCCTGGTACTACGTGGAGGCGCCGGGCTTCGCGCCCCTCGGCGCCTACGGGCGTTTCGAGGAGTACCGCCTCCAGCGCGGGCGGGACTACGTGGTGGAGGTGCGGGACTGGCGGGACCGGCCCGTCCCCGGCGCCTCCCTGGACCTGATTCTCGGCTGCGGCCACACCCCCAGCGCGCGGGTCGGGACCGCGGGTCCCGACGGACGGGTCGCGTTCCGGTGCGTGGACGGGGACGACGACTCCATGCTCTGGGTCCGCGCCCCCGGCGTCGCGGGGCGGAGCGTCGCCTACGGAAGCTGGGGCGACCTCCCGGCGGAAGGCGGCGTCCTCGTGCTCCGCGGGGAGCCGTCCCCGACCCTGGAGGGGCGCGTCCTGCGGGCCGACGGCTCGCCGGCGGCGGGGGCCCGCGTCGGCACCCGGTCCTCCCACCGCGGCCCCTGGACGGTGGCGGGACCCGACGGGCGGTTCCGGCTCGACGGCGCGGAACCCTTCGACCACCTCGTCGCCATGGCGCCGATCACGGATCCGGTGCCGGAGGGGATCCGGCCGCCGCAGGTCGAGTTCCCGGCCGTCCCCGGCGACTTCGCGACGGTGCGCCTCCCGGCGGAGGGGAGACCCTGGCCGACGGAGGAGGAGCGGAAGGCGGAGCGGGAGGAGGCGGAGCGGGTCCGGGAGGCCGTCGAGCGGGGAGTCGATCCGGGCCCCCCGGTCCCCGAGGGGGTCCCGTCGATCCGCGTGCGGGTGGAGG
>JAKLKS010000407.1 GCA_023150535.1 Planctomycetota bacterium | reverse complement strand
AAGAAGAGGGCCGGAAGGACCCGCATCGCCCGCTTCATCCGCGCCTGCGCCCGGTGGAGGAGCGACCGCACCGTGCCCGGCGGCATCCGCCGGGCGTCGGCGATGGCGGCGGGCTCGAGGCCGTACCTCCAGCGGAGCACCGCCACCTCGCGGTAGGGCTCCGGGAGGTCCTCGAGGGCGCGGAGCACCTCCGCCTCCAGTTCCCGGTCGGCGGCCAGCAGCGCGGGGTCGGCGGGTGCGCGCGGTGGAGGGAGGCGCGCCGGGTCGGGGGCGCGGCGCTCCCGGCGCCGGTCCTCGAGGATCCGCTTGCGGAGGATGCCGAAGAGCCAGGGCCGCAGGGGGCGCGCCCTGTCCCACCGGTCGGCCGCCTCCATGGCGTCGAGGAAGGTCCCCTGGAGGGCGTCCTCGGCGGAGGCCGCGTCGCGGGAGAGGGCGAGGGCGGCACGGAAGAGGTCGGCGGCCACGGCGTCGTAGACCGCGCCGAGATCGGCGGGGTCGCCGCTCCGTCGGTACCGGTCGAAGAGGTCCTCCGCGCTGGCCATCCGCCCACACTCTGCGCGGGGCGAGGGGGGCGTTGCAGGGATTCTCCCCGACGCAAGGAACCGGGGTCCCGTCTCCCGTCGGCCAATCCGTTCCGGCCGAGGCGAGACGGGAGCCCCGCGCCGATGAAGGAGGCGCGGAACCGCGGGAGGAGAAGGCCACGAGGGCGAGATGCCCCCTACTCCCCCCGCACCACCACCCCGTCCACCCCCGCCGCCGGCACCGCCAGGGTGAAGTCCTCCCCCCCCGCCCGCAGGCAGGCCGCGAAGAGACCCCCCGCCCGCGCCACCCGGGGGTCCTCCGACCGCCGCCAGGCCGCCAGCGCCCGATCCAGCGGCTCCCCCTCCCCCTCGCCCGGCGCCTGCCCGGTGACCGCCCCCCCGGGGACGTCCCAGGCCCTCCCCCCCCGCACGCGCATCGCCGCGAGGAAGGGCCCGGCCGCCGCGGGTGTATCCACTCCTGATACACTCGCCACGAGCGCCCACCGCCCCGGCGCCGCCAGCCGCAACCGCCCGTCGGGACCGAGGGCCCGCTCCGCCCCCTCCCCATAGGCCACCTCCGCCCGCACCGCCCCCGCCGCCGGCGGGAGCGGGAACTCCCCCTCCCCCGCCGCCGTCCGCTCCACCCGGAGGACCTCCAGCCGCCGGCCCGTCGCCGCCCCGGGGGAGGCCCTCTCCTCGAGGACGAGCCGCGCCTCCCGGAACTCCCCCGCCCCGAGCCCCGGCAGGAACAGGAGCGCCCCGCCGAGCGTCGCGAGCCCCCCCACCGCCGCCGCCGCCCGCCCCTGGCCGAGCCCCCGCCTCCGCGCGGCGAGCGCCAACCCCGCGAAGCCCGCCGCCAGCACCCCGAGGTAGGCCAGCACCCGGCCCGGGAGGGACCGGGGCTCCCGCGGGAAGGGGACGCGGAAGAGAGCGGGCGCCAGGCCGGGCGACGGCCCCGCCGCCGGGTGGGGCAGGAGGGTCCGGGTCGGCGCCAGGAGCGCCGCCGCCAGCGGGACCGCCCCCCGGTCGGGGACGAGGTGGGCGAGGCCCAGCACCCCCGGCTCCGCCGCCCCGAGGAGGAGGTCCCCCGCGGGCCCCGGCGCCGCCGCCGCCCGGCCTCCCGCCCGGAGGAAGGAGCGGAGGGCCTCCCTCCAGGCCCCCCCCTCCTCCGCCCCCCGCGGCCCCCGCCCGAGGAGGAGGACCCCGACCGAAGGGTCGAGTGTCGCGGGGAGGTCCTCCGCCGGGGCGACCCGGAGCCCCCTCTCCCGCAGCGCCGCCCCCAGTTCCGCCAGCGGTCCCTCCCGCGGGGCGCCGAGGAGGAGGACCTCCGCCGGCCGCTCCTCCTCCGCGGCCCCTGCGGGGGACGGGAGGAGGACGGCCGCGCCGGGAAGGAGGAGGAGCGCGGCGGCGGCCGCCGCCGGGGGCCGCAGCGCGGCCGCCAGCCGG
>JAKLKS010000406.1 GCA_023150535.1 Planctomycetota bacterium | reverse complement strand
CGGGGGGAGGAGGCGCACCGCCACGAGGTCGTGGCGGCGCGCGCAGCGGGCCAGCGCCTCCTCGGGCACCCCCTCGGCGAAGTCGGAGAGGAGGAACACCACGGACCGCCGCCGCACCGCGCGGACCGCGAGGCGGAGCGCCGGCGAGGGGTCGCTCCCCGACGCGCCCGCCGGCAGGGCGAGCGCGTCCCTCACCAGCCGCAGCGCGTGCCCCGTCCCCTTGCGGGGCGGGACCCGCACGTCGGCCCGCCCCCCGAAGGTGAAGAGCCCCGCCCGGTCGTCGTTGCGGGCCGCGGAGAGGGCGAGGCAGGCCAGCACCCGGGCCGCCGCGCGCCGCGGCGAGAGGGGGCCGAAGCCCCCGTCCATGGAGGGGGAGAGGTCGAGGAGGAAGAGCACCGTCTGCTCCCGCTCGTCCACGTACTTCTTCACGAAGGGGCGCCCGGTGCGGGCGGTCACGTTCCAGTCCACGGAGCGCGGGTCGTCCCCGGGGACGTACTCCCGCACCTCGTCGAACTCGATGCCGGCCCCGCGGAAGACGGAGTGGAACTCCCCCGCCACGATGCCCGCCACCAGGCGGCGGCTGAGGACGTCGATGCGCCGGACCTCCTCGAGGATCCCGGCCAGCTCCGACCCGGCCTCCGCCCCCGCGGTCACGGCACCGGGACCGCGTCGAGGACGCGGCGGACGACGTCCTCCGACTTCAGGCCCTCGGCCTCCGCCTCGTAGGTGGTGGCGACCCGGTGGCGGAGGACGTCCATGGCCACGGACTTGACGTCCTGCGGCGTCACGAACCCCCGCCCCGCGAGGAAGGCCCTCCCCCGCGCCGCGCGCACGAGGGCGATGGAGGCCCGCGGCGAGGCCCCGTAGAGGAGCAGCGGCTTGAGGTCGCCGAGGCCCCGCTCCCCCGGGTTCCTGGTGGCGAAGACGACGTCCACGACGTAGTCGAGGATCCTCGGGTCGAGGTGGATCTCGTCGAGCACCCGCCGGGCCGCCAGCACCTGCCCCGGCTCCGCCACGCACCGGGCCGCGGGCCGCTCCACGGTGGCGGCCATGCGGCGGACGATCTCCTTCTCCTCCCCGCGATCGGGGTAGCCGACCACGAGCTTGAAGAGGAAGCGGTCCACCTGGGCCTCGGGCAGCGGGTAGGTCCCCTCCAGCTCCACGGGGTTCTGCGTGGCGAGGACCAGGAACGGGGAGGGGAGCGGGCGGGTCTCCCCGGCCAGCGTCACCTGCCTCTCCTGCATCGCCTCCAGCAGGGCCGACTGGACCTTGGCGGGGGCGCGGTTCACCTCGTCGGCCAGAACGAGGTTGGCGAAGACCGGGCCCTCCCGGATCGCCCACTCCCCGGTACCGGGGCGGAGCACCTGGGTGCCGGTGAGGTCGGAGGGGAGGAGGTCGGGGGTGAACTGGATGCGGCGGAAGGTCCCCCCGAGGGCCGCGGCCAGGGTCTGCACCGCCAGCGACTTGGCGAGCCCGGGGAGCCCCTCGAGGAGCACGTGCCCGTCGGCGAGCAGGGCCACCAGGAGGCCGTCCAGCAGCGGCCCCTGCCCCACCACCACCCGCTCCACCTCGGTCCGGACCGCGCGGAGGAAGGCCCCCTCGCGGGCGATGCGCTCGGCGACGGCCTTGGGGTCGGTCACGGGAAGGGGGCTCCGGGGCGGGTCGGGGGGGTGCGCGGCCTCGCGGGCGTCCACTCAGCGGTCGTAGCGCAGGAGTTCCGGGTCGATGCCGGCCATGGCCGTCTCGAGCCGCTTCAACTCCTCCTCCTTCTTCCTCTCCCGGAGCCGGTTCTGGAGCACCTGGGCCGTCTCCCCCGGGGTGATCCCCGCCCCGTCCCGGTCCCCCGCCGCCAGGGGGTCCCTCTCGAAGGAGGCGAGGATCTCCTCGAGCGCCTTCCCGTCGTCGTCGAGCGAGAAGGCGATGCGGGCCCGGGCCGCCAGCGCCAGCGCCGCCCCCCGGTCGCACTC
>JAKLKS010000405.1 GCA_023150535.1 Planctomycetota bacterium | reverse complement strand
GGGTGGGCGTCGGCGGCGGCAGGCGGTGCGCCGGGGGGGACCGCCGTCCCCGCGGGAGCGGCCGGCGCCGCGGCAGGCGCCGCCGCCGGGGGCGGCGCCCCCTCCCCCTCCAGCGCCCGGAGGATCTCCGCCCTCCGCCGCTCCAGCGCCTCCAGCTCCCTCCGCAGCGACTCCCCGTCCTGCGCCGCGGCCGCCGCCGCCAGCCCGAGGACGGACGCCGCCGCGACCGCGACTCCCCACGCCTTCATCGCGCTCCCCTTTCCGCATCCGCGATTCCCACGGGCACCACGAAGGGGCTCCCGTCGGGCCGCTCCTGCACGTGCACCGGCGTCCCGTAGGCCTCCGCCAGGAGGTCGGCCCGGAGCACCTCCCGCGGGGTCCCCTCCGCCGCCACCGCCCCCCGCGAGAGGAGGACGAGCCGGTCGCAGTGGATCGCCGCGAGGTTCACGTCGTGCGTCACCACCAGGGCCGCGAGCCCCCGCTCCCGGGAGAGGCGCCGCAGGAGGGAGAAGATCGCCACCCCGTGCCGGAGGTCGAGGTGGGCCGTGGGCTCGTCCGCCAGCAGGACCCGCGTCCCCTGGGCGAGCGCCCGCGCCACCACCACCCGCTGGCGCTCGCCGCCGGAGAGCTCCGCGAGGTCCCGCAGCGCGAGGTCGGCCGCCCCCACCGCCGCCAGCGCCTCCCGCGCCGCGCGGAGGTCCTCCTCCCCCTCGAAGGCGAAGGGCCGCAGCCAGGGGGCCCGCCCCATGAGCACGGTCTCCAGCACCGTGAAGGGGAACAGCGGCGTCCCCTCCTGGGGCACCACGGCCACCGACCGCGCGAGCTCCCTCCGGTCGTAGAGGCCGAGGGGGCGCCCGAGGAGGGTGACCGCCCCCTCCGCGGGCTCCACCACCCGGGTCGCCCCGCGCACGAGCGTCGTCTTCCCGCTCCCGTTGGGGCCGAGCACCCCCACGAGCTCCCCCTCGCGCACCGCGAGGTCCACGGCGCGGAGCACCGGGCAGGGCCCGTAGCCGAGCGTCGCCCCCTCGAACCGCAGCGCCGCCGTCACGGCCGGTCCCCCTCGGGGGCGCCCCGCTCCCGGCGCGCGAGGATCCAGACGAAGGAGGGGGCCCCCACCACCGCCGTGAGGACCCCCACGGGGACCTCCCGGCTCCCGAAGGCGGAACGGGCCGCGGTGTCGGCGAGCACGAGGAAGGCCGCGCCCGCGAGGAAGGAGCAGGGGAGGAGGATCCGGTGGTCCGGTCCGAGGAACCGGCGCACCGCGTGGGGCACGAAGAGCCCGACGAAGCCGATGGGCCCGCTCACGGCGACGGCGGTGCCGGTGAGCACGCTGGCCGCCACGAAGGTCCGCCGCCGCACCGCCGGGACGTCCACCCCGAGCAGCGCCGCGGTCTCGTCCCCCACGGAGAGGAGGTTGAGGGGGACGGCGTCCCGCAGGAGCACGAGGAGGCCGGCGGCGACGAGCCCCGCCGACAGGAGGATCGGCACCCGGTCGGTGCGCACGGCGCCGAGCGTCCAGTGGAGGATCTCGGCGGCCTGGTGGGGGTTGGCGAGGAACTGGAGCACGGAGAGGGCCGCGAGGAAGAAGGAGTTGGCGACGACGCCGGCGAGGAGGAGGTCCTGGGCGAGGAGGTGGCCGCGGCGCTGGGCCACGGCGTGGATGAGGCCGATGGCGGCGAGGCAGCCGCAGAGCGCCGCCATGGGGAGGACCGGGAGGTTCGGGGCGAGCGCCGGGAGGCCGAGGACGATGGCCGCGACGGAGCCGAGCGACCCGCCGCCGGAGACTCCGAGCACGTAGGGCTCCGCCAGGGGGTTGCGCAGGAGCGCCTGGAAGGCGGCGCCGCAGCAGGAGAGGGCCCCCCCGGCCAGCGCCGCCACGAGCGCGCGGGGGATCCGGATCTCCCCCACGATGAACCGCCGCGTGGCGGCGTCCAGGACGAAGCCCTCCGGCGGCGCGGGTCCGCAGGCGGCGGCGAGCGCCACGGCCGCGGCGAGCGCCCCGAGGAGCAC
>JAKLKS010000404.1 GCA_023150535.1 Planctomycetota bacterium | reverse complement strand
GCTCCCCCGGCGATCCCGGACGCGGAGGAGGAGCGAGCGACGCTCCCCGAGGCGGAGGGCGACGGCGCGGGCCCCGGGCGCCACGCCTGCGACGGTGACCGCGCCGGCGGCGTCGTCCCTCCTGCGCGCCGAGAGGGTCGTCGTCCCCGGGAAGGGGAGCCTCAGGACGAAACGCCCCGCGGCGTCCGCCGAGAGGGTGCTCGACATCCGGCGGTTCCCCTCGTCGCACGTCCACTGCACCAGGGCCTCGCCCACGGGCCGCCCGTCGGGCCCGGCCACGAACCCCTCGACCGTGTCCTCGGGGGCGAGCGGTTCGAGGACGAGGCGGAGGTTCGCGGTCTCCTCCCCCTCCCGGACCTCCACCCCGGACGCCGGGGAGGAGAGGAAGCCGTCCGCTCCCGCCCAGAACCGACCCGTCCCCGCGGGCACCCCCTCCAGCCGGAACTCCCCGTCCGGGCCGGCCCGGACCCAGGGATCGTCCACGAGGGTCCGGGCGTCCCTGCGGCGGGAGTCCGCGAGGGGGGAACCGGCCACGTCCACCCCCTCCGGACCGACGACGGCACCCGGGACGGGGACCCCGTCGCCGTCGAGGACGCGGCCCGTCACGATCCCCCCGGGTCCGAGGACGAGATCCCCGAGGGCGATCTCCTCCCCGGGCCTGGCCAGGGCGACCGCGACCGCCATGGCCCGGCCGGGGGCGAGGGCCCCCACGCGGACGAAGGTCCCGGACGGGGCGCAGGGGACCTCGAGGAGGAACCGGCCGTCGCTCCCGGCCGTCGCCGTCGGCCCCCCGTACAGGGAGGAGACCGTCGCTCCCGGGAGCGGCGTCCCGCCCGGCAGGACCGTCCGCCCGGCGAGGACGCCGGGCCTTCCCGTCTCCGCCGCGGGCGGGGCATCTCCCGGTGCGGGCGGGGCGGCCTCCACGGCGGGAGCCGCGGCGACGATCCGTTCCGGGGAGGTCACGGGGGTCGGGGGCAGGGGCCGGGCCGTGCCCGGCACGCCATCCACCGGACCCGCCCGGGCGAGGAGGAGCGCGCCCACCCCCGCCGCCGCCACCGCCACCGCGACCGCCGCCTTCGTCGCCGATCCCATGGCCAGGACTCCTCCCGTGACGCTCCCCGCGACCGCGCCGTCCCGGCCCGCCAGGGGGACGAGCACGGCGATCCACGCGCGCCGATCCCCCCGGTGGCGGGAATCCAGGCGCTCCCGCAGCTCGTCGAGCCCCCGCTTCAGCCGCCAGCGCACCGTTCCCTCGGGGATCCCCGCCCGCCGGGCGATCTCCGCGGAGGAGAGGTCCTCGAAGTACCGGAGGATCACCGTCGAGCGGAACGGCTCGCCGAGCGACGCCACGAGCTCCGCCAGCAGGCGGTGGCTCTCGACCCGGGCCGCGAGGTCCTCGGGTCCGGGGAGGGGGCGGGCGATCGGCCCCCGCGCCTCCTCCCGGAGAGTCCGTCGGGCGTCGCCGCGGCGACGCTCCCGCCAGAGGTTCCGGACCACGCCGGCGAACCAGGGCCGGAGCGGGCGGTCCGTCGAGGGGGGCTTCTCGAGGGCGGCCAGGAGGGCGTCCTGCGCGAGGTCGTCGGCCGCGGAGGGGTCCCGGACGAGGGCCCCGGCGAGGGCGCGGACCCACCCGGTGTGGGCCAGCAGGTCCTCCGGTCGGGCGGGGGCCGGTTCGGTGCTCATGTCGGCAGGATCTTGCCGCCGACGGTCCGACCGTTGGGCGCGGGGAGTCCCCTGCGCACCCTTCGGGTCGACGGCCGACGCTCCCGCCTCCCCTCCGCACCGGCGTCCCCGCCGCCCCCGCGGGCGGGCACCCCCGCGGGACGCCCCGGATGCCGCGGCACCCCCTTCCCCGTCCGCCCGCGAGGGAGCCCGCCCGCGCGCCCCCTTCCCTCCCGGGAGTCCGGGGGCGCGGGAGACGGCGGACCCTGCGGGAGGGGAGCCGCGGCGAGGCGGCGGATCACCGCGGGCCCCGGACCTCGCGGGACAGCGCCTCGAGGCGGCGCCGCCGGGGGAGG
>JAKLKS010000403.1:299-2041 GCA_023150535.1 Planctomycetota bacterium | reverse complement strand
TCCCCGTGGAGGCGGTCCCCGGGGAGGAGGTCGGCCCCGGCGTTGGCGGCGGGGGAGGGGGCGGCCGCGAGCGCCCCGAGGGCGGCGGCGAGGAGGGCGGCGGGGATCTTCATGGTCTGGCTCCGGATCCGGGGGGGGAAGCGGGGGATTCTATCACGGGGCGCGGGAGCCGTGGGGGAGGGGGGCGGGGAGGGGGGGGGCGGGGAGGCGGCGGCGGCGACGACCGCCCGACCGATGTCCGTCCCCCTCCCCCTTTCTCCTACAATGGGGGGGCTCGCTCCCTCCCCGGAGGCTCCCCTTGACCAGCGACCCCGTCCGCGACGTCGTCATCGTCGGCTCCGGCCCCGCCGGGCTCACCGCCGCCATCTACGCCTCCCGCGCCCGCCTGAACCCCCTCTGCATCGAGGGGCTCCTGAGGGGCGGCCAGCTCATGCTCACGACCGAGGTCGAGAACTTCCCCGGCTTCGAGGACGGCATCATGGGCCCCGAGATGATGGAGAAGTTCCACCGCCAGGCGGAGCGCTTCGGCACGGAGTTCCTCCAGGACGACGTCGTGGCGGTGGACTTCTCGCGGCAGCCCTTCGAGGTGCGCACCTCGGAGAAGTCGTTCCGGGCACGGGCCGTCATCGTCTCCACCGGCGCCTCGGCGCGCATGCTCGGCCTCCCGAGCGAGAAGCGGCTCATGGGCCGCGGCGTCACCACCTGCGCCACCTGCGACGGGGCCTTCTACAGGGACCGCCCCGTGGCCGTCGTCGGGGGCGGGGACAGCGCCATGGAGGAGGCCAACTTCCTCACGCGGTTCGCCTCGAGGGTCCACCTCGTCCACCGCCGCGGGGAGTTCCGGGCCAGCCGCATCATGCTGGAGCGGGCCCGCACCAACCCGAAGATCGAGTTCCACCTCCACCGGGAGGTCGAGGAGATCCTGGCCGACGGGAAGGAGAAGGTCCGGGGCGTGCGGCTGCGCAACGCGCAGGACGGGACGAAGGAGGAGCTGGCCGTGGACGGCTTCTTCCTCGCCATCGGCCACGTCCCGAACACCGCCCTCTTCCGGGGGAAGCTCGACCTCGACGCCAACGGCTACCTCCGCACGAAGCCGGATTCCTCGCACACGAGCGTGGAGGGGGTCTTCGCCTGCGGCGACTGCGTGGACCACGTCTACCGCCAGGCCATCACCGCGGCGGGCATGGGCTGCCGCGCCGCCATCGACGCCGAGCGGTGGCTGGAGGCCCGGGGCCGGTGATCCCCCTCCCCCGGCCGGCCGTCCGGATCCTCGCCGGGGCCGCGGCGGCGCTCCTCCTCCTCCTCGCGGCCGGCGCCCCGCCGGCCCTCGCCGCGAAGGCCTCCTTCGACCCCGCGGGCGCCGTCCTCGAGGGGACCGAGCGCCAGCCGTCCCTGGGGAAGACCCCGGTCTCCCTCCACCTCGGCGCCGACGGCTCCGCCGCCGCCTCGCTCCTCGACCCGCTCGCCATCGCCATCGGGTGGACGGGGACCTGGACCCTGGAGGAGGGGCTCCTCGTCCTCGACCTCGACCCCGTGAACCTGGCGGGGGACCCGGTGCGCATCGACCTCCGGGTGAAGGGGAGCGGCGCGGGGAAGGGGACCATCACCCGCCTCGGCGCGGAGACGGTGGTGACGAAGGCGAAGGTGAAGGCGGTCTTCCCCGCGGCGAAGGCGAAGCCCGGGACCTTCACCGCGGTCCTCCCGCGCATCCGCAACACCCCCTCCACGGCGGCCGGGAGCTT
>JAKLKS010000403.1:0-289 GCA_023150535.1 Planctomycetota bacterium | reverse complement strand
GGGGGACCCTGGTCCTGCGGAACCTCCTGCCCGCGGGGCCGAGGGCGAAGCCCCTGGCGCTCTCGCTCCGGGCGGCGACCCCGGAGGGCCTCCCGGGAGCGGCCCTCGCCCTCTCCCTCGCCCCCGGGGGGACGGTGCGCCTCGAGGGGGCGGCCCTCCCGCCGCTCCCCGCGGGCCTGGAATCCACCGCCCTCCAGGTCGTGGTGACCGGGGGGAAGGGGTTCGGCCCCGCCGCGGTGGAGATCCTCGCCTTCGAGGAGGTCCTCAAGGGGACGGTCCAGACCGCGGT
>JAKLKS010000402.1:1661-2060 GCA_023150535.1 Planctomycetota bacterium | reverse complement strand
AGCGGCGCCTCTCGGGCGCGTGGACCGGCGGGGGGCCGAGCAGCGACGGGAGGTCCCCCGCGGAGACGCGGAAGGGGCCCTCCTCCCCCGTGGCGGCCCGGAGGGAGAACTTCCGGGCGACCTCGTCGAGGCGGCGGCGCAGGTCCCTCACCCCGGCCTCGGCGGTCCACAGCCGCGCGATGGACCGGATGACGGGGGTCCCGATCCGGAGCCGGCCCCGGAGCCCGGTCCCGGCCACCGCGGACACAGGATACACGCGGGCCCCCGCGGCCCTCTCCAGTTCCTCCCGGTCCTCCTCCCAGCCCGTCAGGTCGCAGCGGGTCAGGACGAGGATCTCCGGCCGCGCGGCGAGCGCGGGGTCGTGCTTCTCCAGCTCGCTCCGCACGACGGCCCAGGCCT
>JAKLKS010000402.1:0-1651 GCA_023150535.1 Planctomycetota bacterium | reverse complement strand
TTCTTCTGGTTGGGCCAGATCAGCACCCAGACGTTGAACAGCAGGATCAGGCCGAGCCAGGAGCCGATGCCGATGACGGCGAAGCCATCCTTCAGCATGAGGACCTGGCCGAGGCCGGCGCCGGCGTGGGCCCCCTCGATGAGCCCGGGCAGGTCGGCGATGACGAGGCGCTTCCACCCGGGCATGGCCACCACGCCGAGGACGGGATCCACCGTGGTGAAGGGGTAGGCGGCGATCTTCGGCCGCGCCGAGGAGACCCGGGAGAGGAAGGTGGACTTCCCGGCGTTGGGGAGCCCCACGAGGCCGACGTCGGCCACGACCTGCAGTTCGAGGTGGAGTTCCCGCCTCTCCCCCTCCTTCCCCTGCTCCCGGATGCGGGGCACCTGCCGCGTGGCTCGGGCGAAGGCGTGGTTCCCCCGCCCCCCTCTGCCCCCGCGGGCCACGACGACGGAGTCCCCGTCCTTCGCGAGGTCCTTCAGCACGTGGCCCCGCCCGGCGTCCCGCACCAGCGTCCCCACGGGGACCTCGAGCACGAGGGTCTCGCCGTCGGCGCCGTGGCGGTCCACGGGCCCTCCGTTCCCGCCCGGGGGCGCGTCGTAGTCGGGGCGCCGGCCCACGTCGTAGAGTGTGTTGATCTGGGCCGTGGCCCGCAGGACCACGTCCGCGCCGCGGCCCCCGTCGCCGCCGTCGGGCCCGCCCTTGGGAACGCACTTCTCCCGGCGGAAGGAGATCTTGCCGTCGCCCCCCCTGCCGGCCCTGACCACGATGCGGGCCTCGTCGCGGAACATGGGGGGATGGTACCGCAGCCGGCCGGGTCCCCGCAGGACGGGGTCCGCCTCCGCGGGGAGGGTTCCCCCTCCCGGGAGGCTGCGCGCCCCGGGGACGGCCGCGGCGGAGTCCTAGTTCGCCGCGGGGGCGGGAGGGAGGACGTGGACCTTGCGGCCCGCGCCGAACTCCACGACGCCGTCGGCGAGGGCGAAGAGGGTCCAGTCCTTGGCGACCCCGACGTTGCGGCCGGGGTGGAACTGGCTGCCCCTCTGGCGGACGATGATGGACCCGGCGCGGACGAGCTCGCCGCCGTAGGCCTTCACGCCGCGGTACTGGCCGTTGCTGTCGCGGCCGTTGCGGGTCGAACCCTGCCCCTTCTTGTGGGCCATGGCGTTTAGGCCTCCACCTTCGTGACGCGCACCTCGGTGTACCGCTGGCGGTGTCCGCGCTTCTTCTCGAAGCCCTTGCGGTTCTTGTACTTGAAGGCGATGAGCTTGTCCCCGCGCACCTCCCCGCGGACCTCCGCGAGGACGCGGGCGCCCTTCACCGTCGGGGTCCCGACGCGGGGCGAGTCCCCGCCCACGAACTCGACCCGGTCCAGGGTGATGGTGTCCCCCTTCCCGGCGCCGGTGCGGAGGTCGAGGCGGAGGACCGCCCCCTCCTCGCAGCGGAACGACTTGTTCCCGTCCCTGACGATGGCGTACATGGCGTATCCGGCTCCTGCTGGGGGGTGGAAACCCGCAGTCTAGGCAGGGGAGCACGGGGGCCGCCAGAAAATGACGGGCGGCACGGGGGCGCGGGATCCTCGCTGTTTCGTGCGGGTACTCCCGTTCCCTCCGGGCATCGGGCCCGCCCCTGCTCCACGGACTCGCGAGTGCAGGAG
>JAKLKS010000401.1 GCA_023150535.1 Planctomycetota bacterium | reverse complement strand
GGAGGGCGCGGGCGCGGGCGGGGGGATGGGCGCAGGGGCGGGCGCCTCGGAGCAGGCGGCGAGCAGGAGGACGAGAGCGGGAAGAGGCGGACGGGCGCGGCCCATGGTCACTCCCTCCGGTCGCCGAGGAGGCCGCGCCGGCGGCAGACCTCGCGGGCCGCCGATCCTAGCGCCGCGGGGTCGACCCGGTCCAGCCCGCGGACCCCCTCCGGCCCCGGGGGGAGTAGGCCCCGCTCCCGGAGCACCTCCACCAGCTCCTCGAGGGCCCCGAAGTACCCCGCTCCGTGGGGGGCCCCCGCCTCCCGCGCCGGGAGGAAGGAGGTGAGGGTGGCGAGGGAAGCCCGCGGCTCGCGGGCCCCGGCCATGGCGGCGATCTCGGCGTCCCCCTCCAGCAGCGAGGCGGCGGAGGAGGCGGAGAACCCGGAGCGGAGGAGGAGCCCCAGCCCCTCCAGCAGGTGGGAGGTCACGGGGAGGTAGCGCGCCGCGTCCGCGGCGTGGGCGAGCTCGTGGGCCGTGGCGGCGTCGAGGAAGTCGGAGAGCGCCTCCACGGGGTCGTCCCACCGGGGGACCGCGAGCGCGGTCCGCTCCGAGAGCCGCCCCGGGAACCGGAAGGGGTCGGCCCCCTCGAGGGATTCCGGGACCCCCGCCGGGAGGGAGGCGAGCACGGACCGCAGGGCCGGGTCCCGCCGGCTCCGGGAGGCGGCGCCGCTCCAGCGGGCCACGCCCTCGAGGTCCACGAAGACGAGGTCCGCCACCGTCGCCCCGCCGAGCACCGCGCCCCCGGCCTCCCGGCGGGAGGGGACCAGCAGCCCCTCCCCCACCACGACCGTCGCCCGGAAGCGGCGGCCGAGGCTCTCCCGCTCCGCGTCCCGGTGGAGCGCGACGACCCGCAGGAGGCGCGCCTCCACGGGCTCCCCGGAGGCCTGGCCGACGAGGAGGGCGAGCCCGTGGGCGTCGAACCACTCCCGGCAGGCCCCCTCCGCGCGCACGGAATCGGCGAGGTCGCCGAGCAGGGCGTAGGAGCGCCGCGCCATGCCCGCGGTGACGTCCAACCCCAGCACCCGGAGCGAGAGCGCCCGGAGCGAGGCCAGAGCGCCCGCGAGCCCCTCCCCCTCCCCGCCCGCGGCGTAGCCGTGGTAGGCCCCCTTCCACCCCAGCCGCAGCTCCTCGAGGAACCGGAGCGTCCGGCGGCACTCCGCCGCCTCCTCCCGGGCGGCCGGGTCCTCCGGGGCCAGCGCCGCCCGGCGATCGGCGAGGAGGGAGGCCTCCCGGAGCCAGCCCGTGCGCCGGCAGAGGTCGGCGAGGCGGCCGAGGGCGTCGGGGTCCCGGGGGCGGGCCGTCGCCTCCCCCACCGCGCGCTGGAGCAGGAGCCGGCGGAGGTCGGTCGAGGAGGTCGGGTCCTCGAGGAGTCCCGCGGGGGTCAGCGAGACCTCCCAGGCGAGGGACTCGGCGTAGCGCTCCAGCAGGAACAGGGCGAGGCGGAGGTCGTCCAGGGAGGCGGTCCGCTCCTCCCCCGAGCGGGCGGCGGCCTCGAGGTCGGGAAGCGCCGCGGCGGGGTCCCCGAGGAGGAGCCGGGCCTTGCCCCGGAGGTGGAGGGCGGGCGGGGGGAGGCCGCCGCCCCCCGCGGCCGCGGCGGCGTCCACGGCCGCCACCGCGGCCTGGAGGTCCTCGGGGGGGGCCCCCTCCTCCAGGGCCTCCCGCCAGGCGGCGGCCAGGGTCCGGGAGCGGGGGGCGAGGTGGAAGGCGCGGGCCAGGGAGGCCCGGGCCGCCCCCTCCTCCCCCGGGATGCGGGCGAGCTGCCGCGCCAGGGCCTCGTGGCCCCGGTACCAGCCCGGGTCCCGGCGGATGCACTCCCGGAGGCGGGCGAGGGCCCCGGCGGGGTCCTCCGCGGCCAGGGCGACCGGGGCCTCGAGGAAGGCGGTCCAGGGCCGCCCCGGGTCGAGGGCCTCGGCCCGCGCGAGCTCCCGCGCGGCGCCGGAGAGGTCCCTGCGGCCGAGGAGGACCTGGGCGAGCCCGAGGCGGGCCCAGGTGAGGCCGGGGTCGGCGTCCAGCGCCCGGCGCAGCAGGGGCTCCGAACGGGACCCCTCGATCTCGGTGCGGGCG
>JAKLKS010000400.1 GCA_023150535.1 Planctomycetota bacterium | reverse complement strand
GGCTACGGCGGAGGCTCGGGCGGCGGGGGCGGCGGCGGCGTCGGCATCGAGACCGCGGGCACCTTCACCATGGGCTCGTCCTCGCGCATCGAGATGCTCGGCGGGACCGGCGGCTACGGCTACACGTCCTACACGGGCGGCGGCGGGGCCGGCGGGTCGGGCGGCGGCGTCCTCATCCGCGCCAACTCCATCTCCTACTCGACGGGGGCGGTCATCGACACCACCGGCGGGCTGGGGACGAAGTCCTACAACTCGGTGAACTACGACTACGGGAACAACGGCGGGAACGGCGGCCTCGGCGCCATCCGCCTGGAGTCGGTCAGCGCCTTCAGCATGCTGAACACCGGCGGGATCCTCGGGTACTCGGCCTCCGCCTCGACGGGGTCCCTGACGACCGCCACCTACAAGACGGGCGACCTGGGCGTCACCACCTGGCAGACGGCGGCCGGGCTGGCGCCCGACTTCCACACCGGCACCCTCGCCGCCCAGGGCAACCTCGAGGTCAACCTCGAGGGGGCCATGGCGGACCCGGTCACCGGGCTCCAGAGCACCACCTTCACCGGCACCCAGAACATCGCCGCGACCCCGCTGACGCAGGGCCTGGCGACGCCGAATCCCATCGACGGGTACAAGTTCTGGCGGGTGGTCTTCAAGCTGAAGCCGCCCGTCGCGCCGCTCTACCAGCTGCCGGAGGTCTACGACGCCTCGCTGAAGATCGACACCAAGTAGCCTGACGGGTCGCAGGACGGGGCCGGCGGGCGACCGCCGGCCCCGTCGGATTCCGGGGAGGGAGGGCGGCGCGCGGGCACGCTCGCGGCGGAGGACCTGTCGTGGGACCCGCCCCCGCCGCCTCGGGACCCACCCCTCCCGTCCGGGAAGGCCCCCGGGATCCCGGGTCCTCCCCTTCGGCCACCCTCCCCCCCTCCCCCGGGCCGGAGTGGCCGGGGCCCCCCCTGGAGGAGGCCGCAGGGGGAGAGGGGGGGGGCTCCCTCCCGGCCGGGGGTGCCCGGTTCCTCAGATTTTCCCGTTGACGAGGGTCAGGGCATCCCGTAGAACATCCGCCGGTATCGGGCGGGACTGCGGGTCCCTCCCCTTCGGAGGCGGTAGAACCGTGCCGCAGGAAGGTCGCCGGGCGGGGCCCTGAGGCCCGCCCCGGGCATCCCGAAGGCACGATCACCCACCGAAAGTCTCTCTGCAGGAGTTCGTCGCGTCGCGGGACGGTCGCAGGCAGCACACTGCATCCGGGGGAAGCCGGGTGCGGGGGAACGCCGGGGCTGGCACCGTGCGGCCCTGGGGAAATGGTCGGGCCTAAGCACTTCGGGCCCGCGGAGGGGACTTGGAACCACGGTCTCTTCGAAGGTCGGCGGACTCGTCCAGAAGGCACTTCGCGCTCGGGCGTCTCGCTCCCCCTCCATTCCCACCCGGCCTCCTCCCCCCCACCATCCTCGCCTCCCGGGGGATACTCCGTCCATCTGGATAGAAACATAAGTGCTTTCCCCGGGGTGACTTGCAATCGGCCCGGGGGTGCACCAGGAGGTAGCGGCATGGAGCGCATGGCCTTGAAGCGGGCTCGGTTCCTTGCCATCGTCGCCGGCGTGGGGGGGGCGGCCCTCCTCTCCGGCTGCGGCGGCGGCGGAAGCGGCGGCGGGGTCGATCGCCCCCCCGCCGGCTTTCAGCTCGGCTCGGTCCCCACGGTCCAGAAGCTCGAGACCCCTCTCGGGCTGACCGGTTCCCGGGGCGCCGGGGCCGACGTCTTCGTGTCCTTCAACCTGAAGGACCGGGAGTACAACCCCGCCTCCGTCCAGCTGGAGTACGGCTGGGACGTGGACGGCGACGGGGTCATCGAGCCCTCCGACGGGGACCCCTCCGCCACGGACGAGTTCTTCCCCTGCACGCCGGCCTCCGGCTACGAGACGGACATCGCGGCCCTGGACACGGCCACGGGGAAGGGCGCCGACCACCTCTTCGTGTGGTCCTCGGCGACGGACCTCCCGGGCGCGCGCTTCGTGACCCAGGACTACTCCTACACCCCCCAGGGCCGTCCCATCGTGGGCTCCGACGGCGAGCCGGTGTTCGGCAACACCCCGGCCATCCGCCTGCGCATGCGG
>JAKLKS010000003.1 GCA_023150535.1 Planctomycetota bacterium | reverse complement strand
CTCCCGCCTCGCCTCGGCCGATCCGTTCCGGCCGAGGCGAGGCGGGAGCCCCGCGCCGACGAAGGAGGCGCGGAACCGCAGGGGCGAGCGGCCGTGCGAGGGCGGAGAGGCATCACCCACACGAAACAGCGAAGAGCCTGCCGCTACAGCGTCGGCGCCGTCGTGCGGTGGAGGTCCCGCGCCAGGTCCCGCAGGCTCTCCTGGCGGGCCCCGGGCTCCTTGGCCAGCGCCTGCTCGACGACGCGCGCCAGCATGGGCGTCACCTTGATGTTCACGCGGCGCAGCGGCGTCGGGGTGTCGTGCCGGGCCCGCCGCGCCATCTCCTCCTTCGTCCCCGCCTCCAGGGGAGGGGTGGCGGCGAGCATGTGGTAGAGGATCGCCCCCACCGCGTAGACCGCGGCCCGGGGGTCCTTCGTGTCGCCGCCGGCGAGGACCTCCGGGGCGCAGTAGGCGAGATCCGCGACGCCGGGCGGCGGGGACTCCGGCTCGCGGAAGAACTTCACCTTCGGCGTGAACTCCCCGTCCACCCAGATCCTCCTCGGGCACATGTCCCCCGCGGGGAGGCCCTGGTCGACGGCCTCCGACAGCGCCTCGCAGAGGCAGCGGGACAGGGAGAGGGCCCCGCCGATGGGGACGAAGCCGCGGTCGGTGAGCACGTCCGACAGCCGCCGCCCCTGGAAGAACTCCATGGTCACGTAGGTGAACCCGCGGGCGGTGCCGTAGTCGAAGATCTGGAGGATGTTGGGGTGGAGGACGCGGGCCGCCCGCTGCACCTCCACCTGGAGGGCGGCGCGGACCCCCGGCCGGTCCATGTCCTCGGCGGTGAAGACCTCCAGGAGCACGTGGCGGTTGAGGCTCGGCTGCAGGGCGCGGAAGAAGGCCGCCCGCCCCAGGGGCCGCGCCTGCTCGATGATGCGGAACTCCCCGAGGCTCGTGCCGGGGAGCCCGGCGAGGGAGGGCTCCAGGGGGGGGAGCTCCTCGGCGGGGGGCAGGGGGGCCGGAGCCGGGTCCGCCTCCCCGCCCCTGCGGGTCCGCGGGAAGACGACCCGCCGCGGGCCCGCGGGGGAGGGGCGGGGCTCCACGAGGGAGGCCGTGATCTCCGTCGCCCGGCCCAGCACCACGACGTCGCCGTCGGCCAGCGCGCGGCGGGGGACCCGCTTCCCCCCGTACCAGAGGCCGTTGCGGGAGTCGAGGTCCTCGATGACCCACTCGCCGTCCTTGAACTCCACGACGCAGTGGATGCGGGAGATCTTCGTGTCGGCGACGGGGAGGTCGGCCTCGTCGCTGCGCCCGATGGTGAAGGACTTGTCCGGCGGCACGGGGCGTTCGAGGCCCGCGGCGGGGCCGCCGGTCACCTTGAGGACGAGATCCCTTCGGGGCTTCGGGAGGGGCGTGGGGCCTCCTTGGGAACGGATGCGCACGGGAGCACGCAGGACCGCGCCCCAGCGATCCTTATAACAGCGTCGAACGGTCGATCAAGGGGGAAAGGCCCGCCCCATCACCCCTGCCGCGGGGGGGCGCCCCGCCGGCCCCCCGCCCGGGCCCGCGGCGGGAGTTCCGCATCGGGAGCGGGCGGTCCTACAATGCCCCCTTCCAACCGGTGTCCAGGGAGGCCTCCATGACGGACGGCGCGGCGCACGTCTACCACGGCGACGACGAGGAGAAGGGCGAGGGGGCGCCGAAGGGCCCCCGCGGGATCGAGGAGCGCCTCCTCAAGAGCCGGACCGTGGCCCTCTTCGAGCCCATCACGCCGCGCTCCTCCCGGAAGATCGTGACGAGCCTCCTCGTCCTCGAGGCGGAGGACGCCGGGGCCCCGGTGACCCTGCTCATCAACTCCCCGGGCGGCTCCGTGGACGACGGCTTCGCCATCTACGACGCCCTGCGCTTCATCTCCTGCCCCGTCCGCGCGGTCTGCGTGGGGCTCGCCGCGAGCGCGGCCAACATCGTGCTCCTCGGGGCCCCGAAGGGGAGCCGCTTCTCCCTCCCCAACACCCGCATCCTCCTCCACCAGCCCTCCACGGGCGCCTCCGGCGCCGCCTCGGACCTCGCCATCACCGCGCGGGAGATCCTCAAGACGCGCCAGCGCCTCAACCGGCTCCTCGCCGAGGAGACCGGCCAGAAGCTGGAGCGGATCGAGGAGGACACGAACCGCGACTACTGGCTCTCCGCGGAGGAGGCGAAGGAGTACGGGCTCATCGACCGCGTGGTCGCCTCGCGGAAGGACCTCGACCGCGGGTAGGGGGCGCACCCGCCCCGGCTACCGGTGGGCGAAGGGCAGGTCGAGCCGGTCCAGGGTGGCGGGGGCCCCGAAGAGGACGCGGAACCGCACCCACCGCATCCCCTCGAGGAGGGCGGGATCCTCGGTCCATCCCGTGGCCCGCGACAGGTCCGGGCCGCCGTCGGCGGCCCCGGGGGCCCCCTGCAGCCGGATCGCCGCCCCCGGGCCCGTCGGGAGGGGGACGGGCGCCAGCCAGGCGGGGGAGGAGGCGCCGGAATCCAGCCACAGGGACCGGGCCACCGCCCTCTCGCCGATCCCCTCGATCCGGACGACGGGGGACAGGGAGAGGGCGATGGCCTCCGGCCCCGGGCCCTCCACGCAGGTGCGCTGCTCGGCGGTCCTGGCGGCCCGGAGGATCACCGGGCCCGCCGTGCCGGTCCAGGACAGCTCCAGGAGGAGGTCGGAGGCGCCGTCGTGCCTCACCGGGTGGAGGAAGGGCAGGGGGTAGGCGCCCCCCCGGGGCTGGACCCCCGGGGACCCCGCCGCCGCCTCCTGCCAGAGCGGGGGCTCCGCCGCCTCCCCGGGCCCCGCCGCGGGAGGGACGGCGACGCGCAGGCGCGGCTCGAGGATCTCCCCCGCCGTCGAACCCGGGGCCGCCGCGAGGTGGACGCCCTTGAGGACCCGGGGCTCGTCGCCGACCTCCGCCGCGGGGAGCAGGACGCGCAGCGTCCCTCCCCGGGGATCGAGGAGCAGCGCCCTCTCCTCGCCGCCGGACCCCGCCTCCAGAGTCCGCGGGTCCAGCACGGAGGAGAGCACGCCGGGCTCGGAGGGGTGGTCCCAGCGCACGGTGGTCCCCAGGGGGTCCATCAGGCGGTCGTCCTCGAAGGCCTCGACGAGGAGGCCCCCCGTCCCCGCGGTGCCGGTCGTGAAGGAGATCCTCCTCCCCGCGCGGTCGTCCAGCGGGTTCCCGGCGGCGTCCCGGACCCGCTCCCCGAGCTCCACCGTGACCTCCGCGCCGGGGGGCAGCCCCCCCTCGGGGAGCAGGGTCAGGACCGTGCGGGACCGATCCAGGAAGGCCCTCAGGGGGACGGCGCGGCCCTCGGACCGCACGAGGACGGGATCGCCGCGGTACCCCCGCGTCCCCCCGGAGCCCGCCCGCCCGTAGAGGGCGCGGGAGTCCATGGGCTCGGAGAACCGCAGGACGAGGGGCGCCGCGGGGTCGACCCCGGCGGCCCCGTCCGCCGGCTCGGAGGAGAGGAGCAGGGGCGCGGTCCTGTCGGTGCGGCGGGTGGACCGGACCGCCACCGGGACCTCGGCGTCGCGCTCGAGCGGGTCCCCGGCGGAGGACCGGAGCGCCCCGAGCGAGGGGAGGCCGGCGACGCGGACCCGCAGGGTGGAGCCGGGGCGCCAGGAGCGGCCGGCCAGGGGGCGCAGGACCAGCTCCCTCCCGCGGACCGCGACCTCCACGGGCAGGGGGCCCCGGCTCCCGTCCTCGACCCGGACGGCGCCCCGCGCCGAGGCCGGGTCGAGGGGGGAGGAGAAGCGCAGGACCACCTCCGAGCCGGGGCGGGTCACGGGGAGGCGGCCCCCCTCGGGGGGCTCGAGCAGGAGGCCGGTCCCGACGACGACGACGCCACCGGGCCCCTCGGGCTTCCCGTCGGGATCGCTCCGGACCGCCCACTCGCCGCCGCACCCGGCCAGGGCGGGGAGGACCAGCGCCGCCGCCGCGGCCAGTCCAAGGCCCAGGCCCGGCACCGGATCCCGCAGGACGCACCCTCCCCCGTCCGCCCCTCCGCGCGGGGCTCCCCCCCTTGGACGGCCGGACTCCCCGAGTCTACCACCCCGCGCCGCGGCCCCGGGCCCGCCCCTTCCGCCCGGCCCCCCGCCTTTTCCGCCGGGGCCGGAGCCGGACCGTGTAGACATGGGCGATTCCCATGAACCCGCTCCGGAACATCGCCATCATCGCCCACGTCGACCACGGCAAGACAACCCTGGTCGACAAGATGCTCCTGCAGGCCGGCACCTTCCGCGAGAACCAGCAGGTGCAGGAGTGCGTGATGGATTCCAACGACCTCGAGCGGGAGCGCGGGATCACCATCCTCGCCAAGAACTGCTCCATCACCTACCGCGGCGTGAAGATCAACATCATCGACACCCCGGGCCACGCCGACTTCGGCGGCGAGGTGGAGCGGGTGCTCAAGATGGCCGACGGGTGCCTCCTGCTCGTGGACGCGGCCGAGGGGCCGATGCCCCAGACGCGCTTCGTCCTCCGCAAGGCCCTGGAGCACCGCCTGCGGCCGGTGGTCGTCGTCAACAAGATCGACCGCCAGGACGCGCGCCCCGCGGAGGTCCTCGACGAGGTGCTGGACCTGTTCATCTCCCTCGGCGCGGACGAGCACCAGATCGAGTTCCCCGTCGTCTACTGCATCGGCCGCCAGGGCGTCTGCCGGCGGGAGCCGGAGGGGCCCCTCACCGACCTCCAGCCCCTCTTCGAGGCGATCCTCGGCACGGTCCCGGCGCCCGCCAACGACCCGGCCCTCCCCCTGCAGCTCCAGGTCGCCTCCATCGACTACAACGAGTTCGTCGGCCGCATCGGGATCGGCCGCGTGCACGCGGGCGTCGTCCGCGAGGGGCAGGACGTCGCGGTCTGCCGCCTCGACGGCTCCGTGGTGAAGCGGCGGGTGACGGCCCTCTTCACCTTCACGGGGCTCGGCCGCGAGCGCATCCCGTCGGTCTCCGCGGGCGACATCGCCGCCGTGGCGGGGATCGAGGACGTGGACATCGGCGAGACCATCGCGGACCCGGATTCCCCCGAGCCCCTGGATCCCATCACCGTCGAGGAGCCGACGATCCGCATGATCTTCGGCGTCAACGGCGGGCCCTTCGCGGGGCGGGAGGGGAAGTACGTCACGTCCCGCCACCTCCGCGACCGCCTCACGCGGGAGACGCTCTCCAACGTGGCCCTCCGCGTCGAGGACACGCGGGACCCCTCGGAGTACGCGGTCAGCGGGCGGGGCATCCTCCACCTCGGCGTGCTCGTCGAGACCATGCGCCGGGAGGGCTACGAGTTCGTGGTCGGCAAGCCCGTCCCCATCTTCCGCGAGGAGGACGGGAAGCGGCTGGAGCCCCTGGAGCGCGTGGTCGTGGACGCGCCCGAGGAGTCCAGCGGCAAGGTCGTGGAGATCCTCGGCCGCCGCCGCGGCGACCTCCTCAAGATGGACCGGCGCGGGGACCGCATGCACATGGAGTTCCTCGTCCCCTCCCGGGGCATGCTCGGCGTCCGCACGCGCATCCTCAACGCCACCCGAGGCGAGGGCGTGATGCACGCGAACTTCGAGACCTACGGCGAGTACCGCGGCGGCATCCCGGGGCGCACCGAGGGCGTGCAGGTCTCCATGGCCCAGGGCCGCGCCACGGGCTACGCGATCCAGGAGCTGAAGGACCGGGGCCCCACCTTCTGCAGGCCCGGCGACGAGGTCTACCCGGGCCAGGTCGTGGGCGAGCACTGCAAGGAGGGGGACATCATCGTCAACCTCACGCGCACGAAGAAGCTCACCAACATCCGGTCCGCCGGCGCCGAGCGGCTCGAGACGCTGACCCCCCCCCGGACCTTCACCGTGGAGGAGGCGCTGGAGTACATCGAGACCGACGAACTGGTGGAAGTCACACCGGCTTCCGTGAGGCTCCGCAAGCGCCTCCTCGACGAGAAGGACCGCAAGAGGCAGCGGGTCGCCGCGGAGGAGTGAGCCCCCGGACCGCGTCGCAATCGGGGACGCGCCGGCGCCGGGACGTCACGGAAAGGGACGGCATCGGTCCCGGAAATGGCTGGCCCGAGGCTGGCGCTTGACCCACGATCACGGCACGGGGGTTGCGAAAGCACTCCCGACGACTGGGAAGAAAACCCGCCCCGGCCCCATCGACTGAGCCAACTACCCCGGGCTCTGCAGGATGGTGGGCAACCGGGGCGGGTCCACGTGATGCCCCCGCGGCCCTCCCGGCCCCCCTTTCCCGCGCGTCCCGGCGACCTCGCTATGGACAGCGCGCTCCCGGTCGGTATACTCGTCGGCTTTTAGAGCGGAGCCAACCCCGGAAGGCCCCATGCAGGCGACACTGGAGACACAGGAACGAATGCTCTTCTTCGACACGGCGGACGACCGGGTCACGACCCGGAGGATCCTCGACTTCTCGGTCTCATGGAAGACCCTGACCTCGCAGTACTACGAGTTCCTCTCGAAGGTCGTGGGCGATCCGATCATGAAGCAGAGGTTCCGCCTCATGGCGAGCGAGGAGCGGGACCACCGCAAGATCCTCCGGAAGTACCGCCGGGAGCTCTGCGGCCGCGGGGAGACCACGCTCACCGAGGACGACGTGAAGACGCAGCGCTCCCGCTTCACCTTCCTCGAGGTGAACGACCGGCCCACGCTCCAGGTGGCCATCGACTGCATCATGGCGGCCGAGAACGAGTCCAACCGGTTCTTCACCCACGCCTCGGGGAAGATCGAGAACCGCGAGGGCCGCATCTTCCTCCGCCTCCTGGCGGAGGAGGGGCTCATCCACCGCTCCATGGTGGAGGAGCTCATGGAGTACGCCAACAGCAGGGACATCCGCTTCTCCAAGAACTCCGCCGCCATCGCCGCCGCCGCCCGCAGGTGACGGCGGGCGGGAGAGGCTCCGCCTCCCCCTCCCCGCCGGCGATATACTCAGCGGGGCCCCCCGGAGGGGGCTCCGCGCAACCCGACCCTCAACCCGACAGACCAGCCGGCGCCCGACGCCGGCGGAGGAACCCATGGCAGCCGAGGCCTACTGCGTCAAGTGCCGCAAGAAGTCCGAGATGGTCGCCACCCAGGAGGTGACCATGTCCAACGGGAAGCTCGCGATGCGCGGCAAGTGCCGCACCTGCGGGACCGGGATGTACAAGATCCTCGGCGCGGCGAAGAAGAAGCCGGAGCCGAAGACCGAGGAGTCCTCCGCGAAGGCTGAGGAGGAGTAGGCCTCCTACTTCCCCCGGGGCGAGGCGCGCAGGCCCGCCCCCGATCGCAGGGCCTCCGCCCCGCGCGGGCCCGCCCCGGCGCGGAGCACCTCCCCCAGGGGGAAGTGCTTCCCGGGGCAGTCCGTGTCCCGGACGTCCCGGTGGGTGCGCACGTTGGCGTCGGGGATCCCGCAGCGGTCCTGGAGGTAGCGGACCAGGCGGCGGAGAGAGGCCATCTGCTTCGCCGTGGGGCGCTCGCGGCTGAAGTCGCCGACGAGGCAGATGCCGACCCAGTGGTCGTTGTACCTCTTGAGGCCCTTGCCCGCGTGGGCCCCCTGGATCTGGGTGGTCCACCGCTCCGACGTCTGGACGAGGCCGTCGGGCCCCCCGTCCCCGTTGCAGATGATGAAGTCGTACCCGACCATGAGCCACCCGTTCACCTCGCGGTGGAACTTGTCGAACTTGGCGAGGTTCCCGCCCTCCGTCGCGGAGTGGTGGATGAGGATCCCCTCCCAGTCCCGCTTCAGGGGGACGTTCCACTCGGGGTCCCCCACGGCGTCGCCCCGCGGGGGGGCGCGGGAGGGAGGCGGCGGGGCGGCGGCGGCGGCGAGGGCGCGCTCCCTGGCCTCCCTGCGGGAGACGGCCTCCTTCCACGCCTGGGAGATCCGCACCGCGTCCTCGTTGGCCAGGGCCACGTCCCCGTCCCCGAACTGCAGCGTGGTCGAGGCCTCGAGGCGCTGGCCGTCCACGGTCACCATGCGGGTGCCGTCGAGGAAGAGGATGCGGCCGCCCCTCCCCTCGATGACGAGGGTCCTCGTGCCGGGTTCCGCGACGAGGGTGGCCCCCAGGTCCGCCGCCAGGGCCCGCGCCGTCGTCGCCCAGGAGGACTCGTCCGCGGGCTGCCAGGTCCTGCCCGCGTCGGGGTCCGTGGAGGCGCAGGCGGCGAGGAGCGGGAGGAGGGCGAGGAGCGCGGGAAGGAGGCGCCGGCCGCCCTGCGTCCGGAGGAAGGGAAGGAAGGGAGCGCCCAAGGTTCGCCTCCATCGGGGCGTCCCGATTCCGTCCCCGACCCCGGCGGCAGGGCGGCCCTCAGAGCATCCGCCTTTTCGGACGGGTCCTAGCCGCCATATCTGGGGTCGGATCCGGTAAGACCCCCTAAGAATAGTGCTTCCAGCGCAGGATTCAAGGGCCTTCGGACCGGGGCCCCTGGATTTCCACAGCCTGTGGAGATCCGATCCTTCCACGGGGATTCCGCATCCGTCCGCCTCGCTTCGTCCCCCTTTCATCGGCCGGGTGCGGCCGGTTATCCACTCTCTCCACAACTTCGCATCCCCTTGAGGAGCAGGGGGATGGGGAGTTCTCCACCCGCTCATCCACAGGTTAGATCCGTCATAACTCCTTGATAGGAAACAGATTGTGGACGGAATCCGCCTTGACGAAGTCTCCCCGCGTTGTAGACTCTCCCCCGGTGGGCAAGGGCGCTTCTGGGACTCGTCACCGGGGTCTCGCCTGTCCGAAGTGCCTCTTTGACAACCAGGCAGCGAGTCGGGTGGGTGGGGCCTTCGGGTCCCGCCGCCCAGGGGGGAAACCCCCCTCGCGCCGGCGGGCCCAGTGCCTGCCGGAAACGCCTGGGTGCCTTAAGGGGGCACCTAGGGCGAGATCAGGTGGAAAACCTCAGGAGGGCCGGGGGTCCGGAGACGGATCCCCTGACCGGATCGTGCAGAGAAGCCCGGAGGCACAGGCGACGTCCCGTCTTTAGCGAGGCGCGGCGAAGCCGAAGTGCGGGCGGGAAGGCCGGCGGAAGCGCTGGCCATGGCATTCCGGCGAGAGCCCTGGAGAGGCCCAATCCCAAGAGAGCATCGGCCCGGCTGCGGGGCGGCAGCCCCGCGGGGTACGGACTCGTCGGGAGGAGCAAGACCCTGAAGCTGCGGAGAACCGTGATCTTCCAGAAAAACCTCAGAGTGGAGGACCGCGGTTTCTGTGAACGGCAGGAGGGTATCGGCGCCGAAAGGCGCACGGCTTCCCGAGGAGGAGCAAGGCTCTGTAGGGAGAACCCCAGGAGCGGCACCGGCCTGAAAAGGGCCGGGAGCCTGTTGGAGGAGCAAACCGTCGAGGGCGTGCGAAACGCCGAGGGCGGACCGTGCCGGAGGTCGGGAACTCCGGGAAGAGCGGACTCCGGCAGGTCGTGACCGCTGTAGGGGGACGGAACCCCAGGAGGGTCGCCGCACGGCGAAGGCCGTCGCGGCACGGGCAGCCAGGGTCATACCCTGGAGGGACGCCCAAGCCTGCGGGAGCAGCCGGGACCGCGGTCCCGGACGGTGTCGTGCATCGAAGACCTCGAGGCCGGAGGAACGGCGTGGAGGGTGCCGCGAACCAGAACGCGGCTAGGTGCAGGACGCGGAAGCTCCGAGAGGCAGGGCAAGACCAGGAGGGGAGGCGCGTCGCCGGCGACGGCGGTGCGCAACCCGCTGCACCGAAGACCCTGAAGGGGACCACCGAGCTCAGCCACGGTGCCCTTGCCCCCACTCCACACTTCCGCTCCCCGCCCACCTTCCGCTCCACGGACCGTGCCGGCGGAAAGCCCTCACGGGGCGCCGGCCGCCCCCTCCCGCCCGTGACACCCCCCTCCCGATTCGTCCGCCGCCCCCTTCCCCGGGGGCTACCATTCCCCCTCCGGGACGAATCCTCCGGCCCCGTCCCGCCCCGAGGGTGACGCGTGCGCCTCTCCGAACTCCTCCCCGCCAGCCAGATCCGCATCGGCCTCCGCGCCTCCTCCAAGCGCGAGGCCATCGAGGAACTCGTCTCGCTCCTGCCCCTCCCCGGGGGGAACGGCGCCGCCGAGGTCGTGCGCGCCGTCCTCGAGCGGGAATCCGTGCTCTCCACCGGGATCGGCCGCGGCGTCGCCGTCCCCCACGGCAAGACCGAGGCGGTCCCCCGCCTCATGGCCTCCCTCGCCACCTGCCCCGGCGGCCTCGCCTTCGAGGCCGTGGACGGGGAGCCCTGCCGCATCCTCTTCCTCCTCGTCTCCCACCCCGACGAATCCGGCCCCCACATCCGGGCCCTCGCCCAGGTGGCGCGCGTGCTGAACCAGGAGAAGGCCAAGCGCGCCCTCGCGGAGGCGAGGAGCCCCGAGGAGATCGTCGCCGTCTTCCGCGAGGACGAGCGGCGCGAGGGGCTGTAGGCAGCCGGCCACCCCGTCCCGGGGATTCCGGCGGCGGTCTGGCATGATGGCCCCATGCTCACCATCCCCGAGGCGGCCCGCCTCCTCCACCGGAACGCCGGGACCCTCCACCGATGGATCCGGGAAGGAAGGCTCCCCCTGCGGATGAAGGGCGGGCGGAGGTTCCTCGAGGAGGGAGACATCGCCGCCCTGGAGGAAGCGCGGGTTCCGCTTCCCGCGGCCTGGCGACGGACCGCCACGGGGGAGCCCATGCCCGACATTCTCGCGGCCCTCCGGTCCTCCCGCTCCGCGCATCAGTCCCGGGGTCTCTTCGGCCGGTAGCGGCGCTTCGCCTCCCCCCCTCCCCCCCCGGGCGCCGCGATTCGACGCCCCCGGCGGCTTCGGCTACAGTGGCCCCGTGGAGCGCACCGGAACGAAAGGGGCCAGCGCCGGCGGACCGGACTTCGCCGCGCCGCGGGCTTGACGGCCACGATGCGCAGGGCGCTCCTCGTCGATCTCTACGCCCTCCCCGAGTACGACCTCTCCCTCGCCCTCGGGTACCTCAAGGCCTTCGCCGACGCCGATCCCGGCGTGAAGGCGTCCTGGGACATCCGCCTCCTCCACCTCCCCGTGGCGACCCCGCCCGGGGACGTGGCCGCCGCCGTCGCGCGGGAGGCCCCCGACCTCGTCGGCTTCTCCTGCTACTCCTGGAACATCCGCGCCGTGGAGAAGGCGCTGACGCGCCTGCCCGCCTCCGGGCGCCCCCTCGTCGTCCTCGGCGGGATCGAGGTGACGCCCGACCCCGCGGGCTACCTCCGCCGCAACCGCAACGCCGACCTCGTCGTCTTCGGGGAGGGGGAGGAGACCTTCCGCGAGGTCCTGCAGCGGCTGGCGGCGCTGCCGCCGGGGCCGCTCGGGGCCTCCGCCCTCGCCGAGGTGAAGGGGGTCTGCTGGCGCGACGGCCGGAAGGAGCGCCGCAACGCCGCCCGCCCGCCCATCGCCGACCTCGCGACCGTGCCCTCCCCCTACGTGACCGGGGCCTTCGGCCCGCTGCTGGCCGGGCAGGATCGCGTGATGGTGGAGACGACCCGCGGCTGCCCCTACACCTGCACCTTCTGCTTCGAGCCGCGCGGCTTCGCGCGCGTCCGGAGCTTCCCCGCCGACCGCGTGAAGGAGGAGATGCGCGCCATCGCCGCGGCGGGCGTGCGCGAGGTCGCCTTCCTCGACACGAACTTCAACATGGACCGGAAGCGCGCGGTGGAGGTCTGGGGGTTCCTCGCGGGGCTCCCGGGGCGCATCCGCTACGCCTTCGAGCTGCGCGGGGAGCTCCTCGACGCGGAGCAGGCGCGGGCGATCTCGGCGCTCGACTACTTCGCGGAGATCGGGCTCCAGTCGGTGCACGAGCGCACCCTCGACACGGTGAAGCGCTGGTACGACCGCGCGAGGTTCACGAACGGCGTGCGCGCGCTCCTCGAGGCGGGCATCTACCGGCCCTGCGCCTTCTCCGCCCACGGCGGGGCGTCCGTGGACCTCATGATGGGCCTCCCGGGGGAGACGGCGGCCGACTTCCTCCGCTCCTGGGACTTCGTGTTCGCGGTGGGGCCCTCGACCATCGTCATCACGATGACGAAGATCCTCCCGGGGACGGAGCTCGGCGGGGAGCACGCGAAGCACGGCTACGTCTTCGACGAGGACGCGCAGTACGAGGCGACATCCTCGCGGACGCTGACGGCGGCGGAGGCGCGGGACCTCGCCTCCTTCCGCGACGCCTCGGACTGGGTCTACAACCGGGTGCACGCGGTGCGGACGCTGGCCTTCACGGCGCAGGGGCTCGGGATCCCGCCCTCGGAGGTCGTGCTCGAGATCGGGCGGCTCTTGGCGAAATCGGGGCGGCGCGCCTCCGATCTCGGCCCGGCGGAACTGGGTCCCCTGCTCGCCGAGGTCTGCCGCGCGCGCGGGAAGGGGGACCTCGGGGAGAAGGCGGTCGAGAAGCTCTCGGCCGAGAACACCCTCGTCGCCCTCCAGCGCTACCGCGAGTCGAAGCGCACCTGGTGGAGCCGTTTCGTGTTCGCGGCCGGCTACCGGCTGCTCACCGGCATCGGCGGCCTCCCGCCGCTCCCGGGCCCGCCCCCCGCCGCGGTGCGCGGGGAGGAGCCGGCGATGGCGGCGACCGCGTAGGAGGGGGCATGGGGGAGGCGGAGAAGGCGGCGCCGGCGGCGCCCCTTCCCCGCGGACTCCGCTGGCCGTGGCGGTCCTGGCGGGACCTCCCCCTGCCCGTTCCCGACTCCAACCCGCCGCTCTCCTTCGACCTCCTCCTCGGGGCCGCCGTCCCGGCCCTCCTCCTCCACCTCGACCTCCACTGGCTCCCGACCATCGCAGGGGGACTCCTCGGGGACGCCAGCGGCGTGCTGCCCTTCCGACCCTACACGCCGATCCTCGCCTTCGCCTGCATCGCGGCCCTCCTCGCCTGGCTTCCCTTCCGCCGCCGCGGGGGCTGGGCCCATGCCGTCGCCGCCGGCCCGCTGCTACTCGGGGCCCTGTTCGCCGGAGGGACGGCCGTGGTCCTCCTCCCCGCGAGCCTCATGGGAGCACTCGTCCTCGGGATCGGCCTCCTCGGCCTCCTCCCCTTCCTCACGGCGGCCGTCTTCGCGGGGGCGGGGCTGCGCGCGCTCGCCCACGGGCGGGATCGGCTCGGGGCGGGGCCCGCGCTCGCCATGGCGCTCCTCGCGGCCTGCGTCTTGGGGGGCGGCTGCCTCGCCGCCGGGAGGCTCGTCCGCATCGCGGAGTTCCGGGCGACGGAGGTGATCGCGGGGGAGCGGCGCGGGGATCCCGCGGCCGCGGAGCGGCGCCTCCGCCTGCTCCACTCGTTCCCCGGGGTGGATCTGCGGGCGCTCCTCTGGAAGGCGAGGGAGATGGGCGACGACGGTGATCGGAGGATCACTCCTGCCGGGGACGCCTGGCGGCGAATCACGGGGCTGGACTTCGTGGAGGAGTGGGACTGACCGCCCCCGTCCCCTCCCTCCACCACGCCGCCTCCTCCTCCGCCACGGTGAAACCCGCCGACCGGTAGAGCGCGAGAGCCGCGGTGTTCCGATCCTCGGTGACGAGTCCCGCCTTCGTCCGGCCCTCCCCGTGGAGCCGCGCGAGGGCGCGGAGGAGGAGCGCCCGCCCGATCCCCCGGCCGCGGAAGGGCGCGGCGACGACGAGCGCGTTGAGCCAGCCCGTGGACTCCCCCTCGTGGTGGGTCTTCACGTAGCCCGCCACGGCCCCCTCCGCCGCCGCCACCCCGTACCAGGCGCCCGCCATGGCCCGCTCCGCCGCGAGGAAGGCCGCCGTCGCGGGGACGAAGCCGAAGTCCTCCGCGAACCCCTCGTCGTGGAGGCGCAGGAGGTCCGCGTCGTCGGCGCCGGGCACCGCGTCCCGGATCGCGACCCCCGCGGGGAGCGGCGGCTCCGCCGGCGGAGGCCCCGTCCGCTCCATCTCCACGTCGGTCTGGACCGCCCGGAAGCCCCGCTTCCCGAAGAAGGCGGCCGCCGCGGTCCAGGTGGCGGGAATCCGGCACTGGAGCACCGCCGGTGGGTCCCCGGGGTCCTGCGCCTCGACGAGCCGGAGCAGCGCCCCCCCGACGCCGCGACGGCGGAACCCCGGGTGGACGACGATCCGGAAGTGGCGCCGATCGGGGCTCGCGCCCGCGGCCGGGATGCGGGTGGAGGTCAGGACACCGGCGACGCGCCCGCCCTCCAGCGCGAGCGCGAAGTCCCGCCCGCCCCGGTTGAAGGGGAGCGAGAGGAAGGCCCGCCAGTCCTCGACGGGAATCGGCCGCACCGCGGGATCGGCGGCGCGGGCCGAGGCGAAGAAGGCCGAGACGGCCCCCGCGTCGTCCTCCCGGAGGGCGCGGACCTCTATGGCCGCGCCACCTTCACCGTGAGGACGACTTCCCGGCCCGAGCCGAGGAACCCCGGCGCCGAGCGGCGGATCGCCACCGTCCCGTCCGCGGCGAGCGGGTAGCGCCCGGCGATGCGCACCTCGCGCACCGTCGGCTTCTCCACGCGGTAGGTGCCCCGGCGCGGCGGCCCCGTCGGGGCGCCGCTCGGGGATCCCCCCGGGCGGTCCATGGCGTCGAGGAGCGGCATGTCGACCGGCTCGAACCCCTCGAAGAGGGCCATCTGGAAATCGAGGTCCACCGCGAAGGGCGTCCCGTCGCCCGCGTCCACGAGGCGGAGGTTCAGGTAGTCGCCGGCCTGCAGGCAGTCCACGATGGGGTCGGGGATCCAGGCCCCCTGCGCGACCTCGATGTCCCAGTCCTGGACGTAGTTCCGCGCCTCGCCCGAGAGGAAGTTCACCATCGTCCCCGAGACCAGGGGGCCGGAGGCGCGGAACAGCAGGCGCTCCTTGTCCCCGGCCTGCCGCGCCTCCACCTCGACGGCGTGGGACCGGAACTCCCGGTCCATGGAGCCGCGCAACTCCCGCGCCGCGGCGGCGGCGCCCTTCCCGGAGAGGACGAGGAGCCCGCTCTCCGTGACCTCCCCGTCGAACTCCGCGCCCCCCTCGAGCCTCTCCGCGACCCGGAGGAGGCGGTCCTCCGCTGTGGGGCGATGGTCCTCCTCCGCCTTCCCGAACCTGGGGCGGTTCTCGTCGGCCTCCGCTCCCGAGGGGCGGAGAACGTAGTTGGGACAGGTGCGGCTGGTGAACTCCCAGGCGAGAACGGGGGACCAGAGGAGGACCGGCTCCCCGGCATCCGCCGGGGGCGGGGCCCACCGCAGGGTCGTCCGCAGCCGGAAGGAGCGGCCGTCCCGCGCCTGCCAGGCGTGGACCGTCTCCACCCCCGGCTCCGCGCGGAAGAGGAGGGCCGCCTGGGCGCCGGCGACCACGCCCCGGTCGAGATGCCCCATGTCGGGGTGGAGCCCCTCGGCCCTCTCCGGCGGGAGGGCCGCGGAGACCCGGGCGATGGCCTCCACCACGGCGGCGCCGCCGCCGGGGAGGGGGCTCACCCTGAGGTCCAGGGAGGCGCCGGTCCTCTGGGTCAGGAGGACGGGGTCGTGGAGCTGGGAGTCCTGGGCGAGTTCCACGTCGTAGTCGGCGAGGAAGGTCCGGTCCTCGGCGACGGCGAAGACGGCGCGGACCCCGGGGCGGATCGGCTCCGCCGCGGAGAGGCGGACCCTCCATCCCCCGGCATCCTCCTCCTCGAGGACCACGGAGGCCGCGAGCGGGCCGGGCCCCGCCGCCCGGAGGCGGTCGAGGGCGCCGCGCACCTCCGCGGCCCGGGCCGCCGGGGCCAGGAGGATCCCCCCCCCGCAGGGGGTGAGAGGGAGGTCGTCCCCCCCGACGAGAAGGCCGAGGAGATCCTGCAGCTGTTCCATCTCCAGGAGCACCCGGCGTCCCGGCTCCTCCTCGACCGGCAGGAGGAAGCCTCCCGCCATCCCCGAGGCGCTCTGGCCCCCGGCCGTGGACCAGGGCAGGATGGACACCGGGTCCACGGGCGCCCCCTCGCGCGATGCGAGGACCAGGTCCCCGACGGGGAACTCCTCCCGCGGCGGTGCGGCGGGCTTCGCGGCGTCCTGCGCGGCGGCCCCGGCGGCGAGGAGAAGCGGAAGCACCGCGGCGGCGAGCCTCATGGGGGGAGCCCTCCCTGTCCGCGGTCGAGGGTACTCCCGGGCGGCGGGGGCGTCAACCGGCGGCGGCCGCCGGCGGCGGCGGGGACGCTACTTCGCCGCGATCTTCAGCTGCGACTGGAGCCACCGCCGCTCGTCGAGGAGGCGCTCGTACTCCGCGTCCGAGGGCGGGTGGTGGAGCGTCTCCATCACCCCGTCGAGCGCGGCCTTCACCTTCGGCGCGTCGACGTCCTCCGCCCGCCGCGCCTCCGTCACGAGCAGCGTCACCTTCCGCCCGAGGACCTGCAGGAACCCCCCGCGCACGGCGAAGCGCTCCTCGCCCTTGCGCAGCCCGGCGTACTTCACGGTCACCACGCCCGTCCCGAGCATCGTCACCAGCGGCGCGTGGCCGGGGAGGACCCCGATCTCGCCGTCGTAGGCCTCGGCCACGAGGGAGCCGGCCTCCCCCTTGAACAGGGGCCTCGCGGGGCTCACGACCTCGATCTGGAAGAGGGAGTCGGGCACGGTTCGTCCCCTAGTTGGTCGCCTTCATCTTCTCGGCCGTCTCGAGCACCTCGTCGATGCCGCCCTTCATGTAGAAGGCCTGCTCGGGCACGGAGTCGTGCTTGCCCGCGACGACCTCCTCGAAGGACCGGATGGTCTCCTCGAGCTTCACGTACTTCCCGGGCATGCCCGTGAACTGCTCGGCCACGTGGAAGGGCTGGCTCAGGAACTTCTGCATCTTGCGGGCGCGGCTCACGACGAGCTTGTCCTCCTCGGAGAGCTCGTCCATCCCGAGGATGGCGATGATGTCCTGGAGGTTCTTGTAGCGCTGGAGGATGCCCTGAACGTCGCGGGCGACCCTGTAGTGGCGCTCCCCGACGTACTGCGGCGCCAGCACGCGGCTCGTCGAGTCGAGCGGGTCCACGGCCGGGTAGATGCCGAGCTCGGCGATCTGGCGGGAGAGGACCGTCTTGGCGTCGAGGTGGGAGAAGGCCGTGGCCGGGGCGGGGTCGGTGAGGTCGTCGGCCGGCACGTAGATGGCCTGCACCGAGGTGACCGAGCCGCGGTCCGTCGAGGTGATGCGCTCCTGGAGGGCGCCCATCTCGGTGGCCAGGGTCGGCTGGTAGCCGACGGCGCTCGGCATGCGGCCGAGGAGGGCCGACACCTCGGAGCCCGCCTGCGAGAAGCGGAAGATGTTGTCCACGAACATGAGCACGTCGGCGCCGCCCTTGTCCCGGAAGTACTCGGCCATCGTGAGGCCCGACAGCGCGACGCGCAGGCGGGCGCCGGGCGGCTCGTTCATCTGCCCGTAGCAGAGCACCGTCTTGTCGATGACGCCCGATTCCTTCATCTCGAGCCAGAGGTCGTTGCCCTCGCGGGTGCGCTCGCCGACCCCGCAGAACACCGAGTAGCCGCCGTGGGCCTTGGCGATGTTGTTGATGAGCTCCATGATCACGACCGTCTTGCCGACGCCGGCGCCGCCGAACAGGCCGGTCTTGCCGCCCTTCGCGTAGGGGTGGATGAGGTCGATGACCTTGATGCCGGTCTCGAAGATCTCCGTCTTCACGGAGAGGTTCTGGAACTTCGGGGGCTGCTGGTGGATGGGGCGGCGCTCCATGCCGGCGGGGAGCGGCGCGCCGTAGTCCACGGGCTCACCGAGGAGGTTGAACACGCGCCCGAGGCACGCGTCCCCCACGGGGACGGAGATGGGGGCGCCGGTGTTCCGGACGGGGGTCCCGCGCACGAGGCCGTCCGTGGTGGACATGGCCACCGCGCGCACCTGGTTGCGCCCCAGGTGCTGCTGGACCTCGCAGACGATCCTCACGTCCTCGCCGCCCACCTTCTGCTCGATCACGAGCGCGGTGTAGATCTCCGGAATCGTGTCCATGGGGAACTCCACGTCCACGACGTTCCCGATGACCTGCGCGATCTTCCCGTCGACGAGCGTCGCCATGGCTGTCTCCTACTTCTTCAGCGCTTCCGCGCCGCCGATGATCTCGGCGATCTCCTGCGTGATCTGGGCCTGCCGGGCCTTGTTGTAGGCCCGCGTCAGGTTCGTCACCATCTCGCCCGCGTTGTCCGTCGCGAGCTTCATGGCCGTGCGCCGCGCGATCTGCTCCGAGGCCACGGCCGAGACGAGCACGCGGTAGACGGTCGTGCGGACGTAGAGCGGCAGCAGCTTCTCGAGGATCGCCCGGGGGGAGGGGTCGAAGAGGAACTCCTCCGCCGGCGCGCCCGGCTTCGCCTCGCCCGCCTTCGCCCCGGCCGCGCCCGGGTCGCCGACCGGGCAGAGCTGGAGCACCGTCGGGGGCTGGGAGGCGAGGGAGCGGAAGTCGGGGTAGACGACGAGGACCCGGTCCACCTCCCCGGCGAGGAAGGGGCCCGTGAGCGACTCGGCGAGGCGCTCCGCCTCCTCGTAGGTGGGCCGGTCGGAGAGGTCGAGGACCTTGCGGTCTACGGGGATCTCCTGGAACCGGAAGGCGGCGATCCCCTTCTTGCCGGCCATGTGGACGACGGGCTTCCGGCCGGCGGCGATCTCCGCCCTCACGGTGTCCCTGCCGAGGCGGACGAGGTTCGAGTTGAACCCGCCGCAGAGGCCGCGGCTGGCCGTGACGATGAAGATCAGCGTCCTCTCCGGCTTCTCCGCCCTGCGGAGGAGGGGGAAGCCGGAGCGGTCCGCGACCCGGGAGGCGAGGTCGTTCATCATCGAGACCAGGAGGTTGGAGTAGGGCGTGCTCGAGACGACGGCGTCCTGCGCCCGCTTGAGCTTGCTGGTCGCGACCATCTCCATGGTCTTGGTGATCTTCCGCGTCGAGGACACGGACTTGATCCTCTTGCGGATCGCCTTGGTGTTGACCGGCACGTTCCGTCGCCCTCCCCTAGGCCTTCGGCGCGGCCGACTTCAGCCGCGCCCTGAAGGCGTCGAGTTCCGCCTTGAGCGCCTCGACCACGTCCGCGGAGAGCTCCTTCTTCGCGGCGATGAGGCCGAGGGCCTTCCCGGCCCTGAGGGCCTCGACCATCTCCTTCTCGACCCGCTTCATGTCCTCGACCTCGACCTCGTCGAAGTACCCGTTCCCGGTGGCGTACAGGACCGCGACCTGCTCCTCGACGGGCCAGGGGGCGTAGAGGCCCTGCTTGAGGACCTCGACGGTGCGCTCGCCTCGGGCCAGCTGCCTCTGCGTGTTCTTGTCGAGGTCGGAGGCGAACTGGGCGAAGGCCTCGAGCTCCCGGTACTGGGCGAGGTCGAGGCGCAGGGTCCCGGCCACCTTCTTCATGGCCTTGATCTGCGCGTTGCCGCCGACGCGCGAGACCGAGATGCCGACGTTGATGGCCGGCCGCACGCCGGCGTAGAAGAGGTCGGGCTCGAGGTAGATCTGCCCGTCCGTGATGGAGATGACGTTCGTCGGGATGTAGGCCGAGACGTCGCCCGCCTGGGTCTCGATGATGGGGAGCGCGGTGAGGGAGCCCCCGCCCTTCTCGTCGCTCAGCTTGGCGGCGCGCTCCAGCAGCCGGCTGTGGCAGTAGAAGACGTCGCCGGGGTACGCCTCGCGGCCCGGCGGGCGCCGGAGGAGGAGCGAGAGCTGGCGGTAGGCCACGGCCTGCTTGGAGAGGTCGTCGTAGACGCAGAGGGTGTCCTTGTTCTGCCTGTACATGAAGAACTCGGCCATGGCCGCCCCGGCGTAGGGGGCGACGTACTGGAGGGGGGCCGGGTCGTTGGCCGTGGCCACGACCACGATGGTGTGGTCCATGGCCCCGTTCTCCTTGAGGCGCTCCACGACGCCCGCCACGGTGGAGGCCTTCTGGCCGATGGCCACGTACACGCAGATGCAGTCCTTGCCCTTCTGGTTGATGATCGTGTCCACGGCGACGGAGGTCTTCCCCGTCTCGCGGTCGCCGATGATGAGCTCGCGCTGGCCGCGGCCGATGGGGATCATCCCGTCCACGGCCTTGATGCCGGTCTGGAGCGGCACCCTCACGGGCTGGCGGTCGGCGATGCCGGGGGCCTTGCCCTCGAGCGGCATGAAGTCGGAGGTGTTCACCGGCCCCTTCCCGTCGAGGGGCTCCCCGAGGGGGTTGACGACGCGCCCGATGAGCGCCTCGCCCGCGGGCACCGAGAGGATGCGCCCGGTGCGCTTGACGAGCTGCCCCTCCTTGATGTCCTGGAAGCGCCCGAGGATGACCACGCCGACGGAGTCCTCCTCGAGGTTCATGGCGAGGCCGAAGGCCCCGTTCTCGAACTCGAGCATCTCGCCGGCCATGGACTTCTCGAGGCCGTAGACGCGCGCGATGCCGTCGCCGACCTCGAGGATGGTCCCGGTTTCGGCCATCTCGATGGCGGCGTCGTAGTTCGCGATCTCCTTCTTCAGGACGCTGGTGATCTCTTCCGGCCTGATGTTCATGGGAGTCTCCCTGTTGCGGCGCGGTTCAGCGGCGGTCCCCGACGAGGCGGCCGCGGAGCGCCCGGAGCCGCGTCCTGAGGCTTCCGTCGACGAGCACGTCGTTCACCCGGACCACGAGGCCGCCCAGGAGCGCCGGGTCGATCCTCTCGTGGGTCACGGGGTCCTTCCCGGAGGCGTCCCGGACGATCCGCTCGACGGCGGCCTTCACGCCCGGGTCCACCGGCTTCGCCGAGACGAGGTGGACGTGCACCCTCCTCTGCTCGACGTCCTTCAGCCGGTCGAAGTAGTCCACGACGTTGTCGTAGAGCGCCTCGCGCCCCTTGCGGACGAGGACGACGAGGAGCCCCATGACCTCCTCGCCCACGTGGCCGCGGAAGGCGCCGAGGAGACGCTTCTCCTTGAGCGCCCGGTCGACCCGGGGGGAGGTGAAGAGCGACCAGATGACGGAGTCCCGGTGGAGCACCTCCGCGGTCTTCCGGAGGTCGTCCATGGTGGCCTCGAGCGTGCCCTTCTCCTTGGCGAGCTGGAGCACGGCCTCGGCGTAGCACCGGGCGGCGGGTTCGGAGCGGTTCAATTCCGGGCGGCCCCCATGCGGCGGGCCTGGACCTCTCCGACGAGCTTCTCGGCGAGGCGGCGGTCGTCGTCGGCGGAGACGGTGCGCTCGAGGACGCGCGAGGAGACCTCGAGGGTGAGATCGACGACCTCGCGCCGCAGGGCGTCGCGGGCGCGGTTCTCCTCGAGGGAGATCTCCTTCTTGGCGCGCTCGAGGAAGGAGTCGGCCTCCGCCCGGGCCTTCTCCAGTTCGCGCTTGCGGTAGGTCTCGGACTGCTCGCGGGCCTCGTCGAGGACGGACTTGGCCTTCGCGTTGGCCTCGGCCAGCAGCGCCTCCTGCCGGGCGGCGATCTCCGAGGCGGCCCGCTGGACCTCCTCGGCCTTCTTCAGGCTCTCCGCGATGTAGTCCTCGCGGCGCTCCACCGCCCCCGTGATCATCGGCCAGGCCATCCAGCGGAGGATGAAGAAGAGGCAGGCGAAGATGATCCACAGCCAGATCACGGACTCCCACTGGACGTCGATCAGCTGGAATCCCTTGCCACCCCCCTCGCCGGAGGCCAGCAGCGGAATCAGGAACTGGGGCATGGCGCGCCTCCTCGCGGACCGCGTCCTAGCCGAGAACCTTGGCCGACATGAACCAGCCGTTGAGGTTCAGGACGATGAGGAGGCTGACCACCACCGAGAACAGGCAGACGCCCTCGATGAAGGCCGCCGTGAGGACCGTGGTCCCCCGGATGTCGGCCGCCGCCTCGGGCTGCCTCGCGATGGACTCGCAGGCGGTCGAGGCGATCTTGCCGATGCCGTACCCGGCCGCGATGGCCGACAAGGCGGCGCCGATGCCGGCGCCGAAGGCGGCCCACTGCATGTTCGTCAGTGCCTGGGCCGCGTTGAAGACTCCCTGAGCTTCCTGCATTTCGCTACCTCCAGCTTGGGGCCCCTTCCGGGGCCGGGACCATTCGGACTAGTGCTCGTGGGAGAGCATCATCCCCACGAAGATCGAGGACAGGATGGTGAAGATGTAGGCCTGGATGAGGGCGATGAGGACCTCGAAGCTGTTGATGAACAGGTAGAAGGCCATGGAGGGGATGCCGGCCATGGCCTTGTTCGTCAGCCAGGAGCCGAGGTCCGCGCCGCCGACGAGGAGGAACCCGCCGAGCACGGCCAGCATCACGTGGCCCGCCGTCATGTTGGCGAAGAGGCGCACGGTCAGCGCGAAGGGCTTCGTGATGAGGCCGATGACCTCGATGCCGAACACGAGGGGCCAGAGGAGCAGCGGCACGCCGTGCGGCACGAGGCCGATCCAGAAGTGGACGGGGCCCTTCTCCGCCATCCCCCCGAGGATCATCGTCGAGAGGGTGATGAGGGCGAGGCCGGCCGTGACGTTCACGTTCCCCGTGGCCGTGGCGCCGAGGGGGGGCGGCAGGAGGCCGAGGAGGTTGCAGGAGAGGATGAAGAAGAAGAGCGTGGCCAGCAGCGGGAAGTACTTCCTCCGCTGCTTCCGGTCGTGGATCCCCTCGCCGATGACCTCGTCGCGCAGCCAGACGACCGCCCACTCGATCATGGAGGGGAAGAAGGCGCGGCCGGTGCGGCGGTCGACGACCCGGGAGGTGGCGATGACGGCGGTCCCGGTGACCATGGCGGCGAGCATCATCATGACGACGTGCTTGTTGACGCCGGGGTTGAAGCCGCCCTTCACGCCGACGATGCCTTCGACCTCGTGCCCGTGCTGGAGCAGCGTCCCCATGACGGCCTGGCCGCCCGTCCACATCGCGACCTTGAAGTTCACCCACTGGTTGAGGTCCAGGGTCCAGGACCCGAAGTGCAGCTCGTAGGAGTTCGTCAGGTGGCCGATGATGTCGCCGGCGGCGAGGACGAGGGGGGCGTTCACGCGTGCACCTCCCCGTTCCGGACCGGCGCCGGGGGGGCGGCGGGGGCGGGGCCGCGGCGGCCGAGGGAGACCATGCCGACGGCGGGGAGCGCCGCGACGAAGCCCGCGACGAAGGAGAGCGCGAAGGCGGTCTCGTTCACGGCGGGGACCGCGAAGTGGAAGAGGACGGTCAGGAGCATGAGGACGACGAGCCGGATGCCGAGGCCGGAGAGGACCACGTTCATGGCGCGGCGGGGATCCTTCGCCATGGCCCGGGACATGACGACGACCTCGAGCGCCGCGCCGCCGGCCCCCAGCGCGAACCCGACGGCCATGCCGAGGAGCACGGGGGCGGAGCCGCCGAGGAGGGCGCGCAGGCCCGCGGCCGCCGCGGCCGCGAGGACCGCTCCGGCGAGGACCGCCCCGACGATGGACTTCCCGCTCATGGTCGCCGCTTCAGGAGCTCCTGGTGCCCGACCCCGTGTCCCGGATGACGACGGCGAGGCCGAGGCCGATGCCGGCCAGGCTGCCGACGACCGTCGCGACCGGGTCCGTCCCCCACTTCCCGTCCAGCCAGATCCCGCCGAAGACTCCGGCGAGGATGAGGATCGTCATCTGAGTGCCGAGATGCATGAACCTGAGGTAGGGGCCGAGCCCGGGGGAGGAGTCCCCCGGCTTCCCGTCCCTTTCCTCGTCACCGCCGGTCTCCCGGTCGCCCATGGGGATCGCGTCCCGGCCGGCGGTGTGCGGCCCGGCCCTCCCGGGAACGTCGCCCCGGACGGGGAAACGGCCCCAACCCCGCCGGGAAAGCGGGCAGGTTAGCGGCTTGCGGCGGGCCCGCCCAAGGGAATCCCCCCTGGCGGGAATCGAGGAGGGCGCCCGAGGGCGCCCTCCGGTGGTCGCGGCGTCGTGCCTTCGCGTCAGGCGGTGGGCGAGGAGGCTACTCCCCCGGCCACTTGTAGGCGTCGATGTACTGGGCCCGCATGTCGTCCGCCGACCAGGGCGTCCAGGAGTCCTTGTGGTCGATGAAGTGGGCCAGTTCGAAGGGGAAGAGAACGGTGTCCACGGGGACGGTGACCCAGAGGATCGGGTTGGTGGGCCCGCCCACGAGGTCGTCGCCCGCCACCTGGCGGGAGAGGTAGCAGCCCGAGAGACCGAAGGACCCGGCGACCAGCAGAGCCAGCGCGGCCAGCTTCTTCTTCATGGTGTACGCCCTCCTGCCCTTCGCCGGGGAACCCCCGGCGTCCCCGAAAGGATACCGCAGTCTAGGGGGGCGCGTCGGGAGAAGGCAAGGATCAATCCTACATCGGCCCCCCCCCGGGGGGGGGAGGGGGAATGGGGCGGAGGGGGGAGGGGGGAGGGCGGGGAGCGGGCCGGGGCCGGGAATGGAGGGACGGGGGTGGAGGGGCGGGCGGGGAAGGAAGGGGGCCGGGGAGCCCCCCCGGTAGGCTGTCGCCCATGCGCCCCGACCTCCTCGACCGGGTCCAGCTCACCTGCCCCGACTGCACCTGGCGCCGGGGGACCCCGGCCGCCCTCCGGCTGGAGCGGTCCGACGGGGGGGCGGAGGAGATCCTCGAGGGGGCCCTGCGGTGCGTGAAGTGCGGCGACCGCTACCCCGTGGTCCAGGGCGTGGCGGTGCTGGTCCCCGACGGGTGGAGGAAGGTCGCCCAGGAGACCGGGGAGGTCGAGGATCCCCTCCGGGCCCTCGGCCCCCACCTCCTCGCCCACTATGGGGACCTCCTGGCGGAGGGGGAGAGGAGGGACCTCCACCTCGGCGACTTCTGGCGGCGGCTCGGGGACCTCCCCGTGGAGGGGCTGGCCGTGGACCTCGGCGCCTCGGCCGGCAGGGCGGCGCTGGGGCTCTCGCGCCGGGCGGGGTTCACGCTCGCCCTGGAGTCCTCCTTCCTGACCGCGCGGCTCTGCCGCGGGATCCTCCGGGACGGGAGGGCGCCCGTGCGCCTCGTCGAGGAGGGGGCCTTCGAGAGGGTGGTGGAGGCCGACCTCGGGGGGCTCCTCCCCGGCCCCCTCGAGGTGGTGGTGGCGGACCCCGACCGCCCCCCTCTCCCCCCGGGCATCGCCGGGCTCGTCCTGGCGGCGAACCTCCTCGAGCGCCAGTCCGACCCCGCGGCGTTCCTGGAGAGGGCCGCCGCCCTGGCGGGTCCCGGCGGGAGGCTCGCGGTGGCCTCCCCCTGGACCTGGTGGGAGGAGCACGCGCCCCGCTCCCGGTGGATCGGGGGCGGCGTGGAGAGGACCCGGGACGCCCTCGTCCGGATCCTCGCGGAGCGGGGGTTCGACCTCGAGCGGGAGGAGGACCTCCTCCTCGTCCTCCGCGAGCACGCCCGCCTCGAGCAGGTCGTCCGCCCCCGTCTCGTCCTCGCGCGCCGACGGCGATACTGAACCCGGCACAATTCAGCAGCCGGCCCGGGGGAGTTGCCGGGCCGGCTGCTGAATTGTGCCGGGTTCAGTATCGCAGGAACGCACGGGTGCGGGGCTCCCTCGGGTGGTCGAGGACCTCCCCCGGGGGCCCCTCCTCCACGATCCTCCCCGCATCCATGAAGGTGAGGATCGTCCCGACCTCGCGGGCGAACCTCATCTCGTGGGTCACGATCATCATGGTCATGCCCGAGGCGGCGAGGTCCCTCATGACCGCGAGCACCTCCTGCACGAGTTCCGGGTCGAGGGCGGAGGTCACCTCGTCGAAGAGCATCGCCCGGGGCTCCATGGCCAGGGCCCGGGCGATGGCGACCCGCTGCTGCTGGCCGCCGGAAAGCCGCAGCGGCCACTCCCCGGCCCGGTCCGCGAGCCCGACCCTCTCCAGCATCGACCGGGCCCGCTCCCGCGCCTCCTCCTCCCCGAGGCCGAGGACCACCCGGGGGGCGAGCGCCACGTTCTCGAGCGCGGTGAGGTGGGGGAAGAGGTGGAAGCGCTGGAAGACCATGCCGGTGCGGGCCCGGTGGAGGTCGGTCGCCGCGCCCGGTCCGTTCACGAGGACCCCGCCCACCTCCACGGTGCCGGAATCGGGGACCTCGAGCAGGTTGACGCACCGCAGGAGCGTGGACTTCCCGCAGCCGCTCGGCCCGACGATCACCCGCTTCTCCCCGGGGGCCACCTCCATGGACACCCCGCGGAGCGCCTCGACGGCCCCGTAGGACCTAGCGAGGCCGGTGAGCCGAATCCAGGGTTCCGGCACCGAACCTCCGTTCGAGGCGCTTCTGCACGCGGGAGAGGACCAGCGTCGTGGCGAGGTAGAGGAGCGCGACGGCGGTGAAGACCTCCATGGTGCGGAAGGTGCGCCCCGCCTCCTGCCGCCCGACGTGCATGAGTTCGGGCATGGCGATGACGCTGGCCAGCGAGGTGTCCTTCACCAGGGCGATGGCCTCGTTGCCGAGCGCCGGGAGCACGTTCCGGACCGCCTGGGGGAGGATCACCCACCGCAGCGCCTGCCGGTGGGTCATGCCGAGCGCCCTCGCCGCCTCCTCCTGGCCCCGGTCCACGGACTGGATCCCGGCGCGGTAGGTCTCCCCGATGAAGGCGCTGTAGCAGATCCCGAAGGCCAGCACCGCCGCCGCGAAGCCGTGGATCGCGATGCCGAGGTCGGAGAGGACCTCCGAGAACACCCCGAAGTAGATCCAGAAGAGGAGGACGAGCAGGGGCACGCCCCTCACGACCTCCACGTAGGCCGTCGCCGGCAGCCGGAGCCAGGGGCGGGGGCTCAGGCGGCAGAGGGCCACGAGGAGGCCTAGCAGGAGCGCCACCGCGAGCGAGCAGGCGGCGATGCGGAGCGAGAGCCCGAGCGCCTCGAGGAGGACGAGGAGGGTCCCCGCGCCCAAGCCCTACTTCCCCCCGATCCACTTCGCCCGGATCCGGTCGTACTCCCCGGAGGCGCGCACCTTCCGCAGCCCCCCGTTGAGCTTCGCGAGGAGCTCCCCGTCCTCCCGGCGGACCGCGATCCCGTACTTCTCCTCGGTGAAGGGCCTCCCCACGACGCGGATGCCTCCGTGCTCCCTCGCGTAGAGGAGGGTCGTCGGCTCGTCGTTGACGACCGCGTCGGCCCTGCCCGCCCTGAGCTCCATGAAGGCCGGCTCGATGGAGGGGAACGCCCGGACCTCCCCCGCCCCCGCCTTCTCCGCCTGGCGGTGGCCCGTGGTGTTCGCCTGCACGGCCACGACCTTCCCGCGGAGGTCCGCCGGACCGGCGATCCCCGTCGTCCCCTCCCGGACCGCGATCACCTGCCCCGCGTCGTAGTAGCCCTCGGTGAAGGCGACCTGCTCCGCCCGCTCCGGGGTGATGGTCATGGCGGAGACGACGGCGTCGTACTTCCCCCCCCGCAGGCCCGGGATGAGGCCGTCGAAGGGCTGGTCGACGAACTCGGCCTCGAGCCCCGCCTCCCGCGCCGCCGCGCGCACGAGGTCCACGTCGAAGCCCACGATCCGCCGCTCCGCGTCCACGAACTCGAAGGGGGGGTAGGCGGCCTCCGTCCCCACGACGATCCTCCCCGGCCCGCCGCCCCCCTCCGCCCCGCAGCCCGCCGCCGGGGGCAGCAGCAGGGCCAGGAGCACGGGGAGGAAGGCCGCGGGGAGGCGCATGGGGGCGCTCCGGGATCGGGGACGGGGCGGATTGTACGGCCCCGGGCCTCCGGTCGGGACGGGTCCCCGGCCGATGATCCGGGTGTGAGGACCGCCGTCCGGGGAGGGGCCGGGACCGCCCCCGTCTGGTAGTCTCGCCCGCCGTACGGAGCGGGCGGGCCACCGCCGGCCGCGGACCGCCGCACCCGGAGAGCACGGAATGAAGTACCTCAAGACGCTGTTCAAACTCCTCGCCTGGCTCCTCGTCCTCGCCCTCCTCGGGCTCCTCGTCGTCTGGCTGGCCCAGGGGATGCTCATGTACCCGGGCAGGCCCCTCTCCGGGGGCGGCGCGGACTTCGCCACGCGGATCCAGGCGGTCCAGAACCGCGGATACGCGGCCGTGCACATCGAGGCCGGCGACCCGAAGGTCCGCCTGCGCGCCCTCTGGTCCCCCTGCAAGGACCAGACCTCCCCGGCCCTCCTCTGGATGCACGACCGCGGCTCCGACATCACCGACACCCTCTCCGTCCTCGGCCCCATGCAGGAGCTCAAGTTCCACGTCCTCGCCCTGGAGTACCCCGGCTACGGGGACGCCGAGGGTGAGACGACGGAGGCGGAGGTGATGGCCCGGGCGGCGGCGGCCTTCTCGTGGCTATCGAGCCGCGAGGAGGTGGCCCCCCGGCGCGTCTTCGTCGGCGGGATCGAGATGGGGGCCGCCGTCGCGCTGAACCTCGCCACGCGCACCGAGGCCGCCGGCGTGATCGCCTTCGCCACCCTGCCCGACATGGAGGACGGCGTCCGGGAGAAGCTGGGCGGGCTTCCCGTCGGCTTCCTCCTGAGGGACCGCTACTCCGTCGAGCCGGCCCTCGCGGGGATCACCGCGCCCGTGCTCTTCGTCCACGGGGACGCCGACCCCGTCGTCCCCTCCTGGCGCATCGACGCCATGGCGGGGAAGGTCTCCCTGTCGAAGGTCCTCACCATCGCGGGCGCGGGGCGCGCCGACCTCCTCTCGAGGATGTCCAAGGAGGACTGGGCGGACGTCGGTTCCTTCGTGTTCGAGGGGCCGAAGTAGCGGGGGCCCGGCGGGACCCCCGGCGGAGGAACCCATGGCTTCCCGGTTCGCGGCGCTCCTCTCCCTCCTCCTCCTCCTCCCCCCGGCCGCCGCCGCGGAGGAGCCCGCCCCTCCCCCGCCGAAGCCGGCCCCCGCCGGCATCGAGCGGTTCACCCTCGACAACGGGCTCCGCGTCGCCCTGGAGCCGCTGCCCGCCGCGGCCTCCGCCGCCGCGGTGCTCCTCTTCGACTTCGGCGAGGACGCCGACCCGCCGGGCCGCTCCGGGCTCGCCCACCTCGCGGAGCACCTCTGGTGCACGGCGGCGACCGCCTCCTCCCCGGCGCGCACCGCCGAGGGGATCGCGGCGGCCTACCCGCTCGGGTGGAACGCGCAGACCGGGTGGGACTACACGGTCCTCGCCTCCGTCGTCCCGCCGGAGGGGCTGGAGGCGGAACTCGCGGACATGGCGGCCCGCATGGCGACCCTCGACCCGGTGCAGGCCGACCTCGACCGGGAGAAGCCCCGGCTCCTCGAGGAGCTGGCGAACATGTACGGGCGGTTCCCCGCGCTGGCCGCCACGAACCACGCGCGGGAGGCGCTCCTCCGGGACCCCGCGGCCGCCGCCTCCGTCCGCAGGGGCGGACGGCCCGACGCCGTGAAGGCCCTCACCCTCGAGGAGGTGCGCGCCTTCCTGCGGGAGCGGTACCGGGCGGGGAACGCGCGGCTCGTGATCGCGGGGAGGTTCGACCCCGGGGCCGCGGCGAGGTCGGTGCGGGAGCGGTTCGCCGGGATCCCCCGCGGGACGCCGCCCGCGAAGGCGGCCCCGCCGGCCCCGGTCCGTCCGCCGGAGGCCCCCCTCGTCGTCGCGGTGGAGGACGCCCTCGTCCCCGGCTCGCAGGCCTGCCTCGCCTGGCGCGGCCCCCGGCCCGGGGAGGAGGGGTACGCGGCCTTCACGGTGCTCGCGTCCCGGCTGATGGTGAAGTCCTCCCTCGGGCCGGGGGCCCCCTCCGGCCGGCCGCGGGGCGTCCTCCTCCCGCTCGACGATCCGGGTCCTGCGTACCTCGCGGGCCCCCTCCTCGAGGGGGAGGAGCCGGAGGCGGCGATCGCGAGGCTCCGGGGGGCGGCGGCGGCGATCCTCGACCTCCCCGAGGCCGACGGCAGGATCGCCACCCTGGTCCTCGCTCCGCTCCTCGCCACGATGAAGGTCCCGCCGGCGCAGGCGGCGCAGAACCCCTACGGCGCGGCCTTCGGCATCGGCCGTCGGGACCAGATGGGCATCGACGGCCCCGCCCTTGCGAAGGAGATGGCGGCCCTCACGACGGAGGACCTGAAGCGGGCCCGCGTGCGGTGGTTCTCGAACCCTGCGGCGGTGGTGATCGATACGGAGCCAGGCTCCCTTTCCTCACCGCCCTCCGGGCGGTGAGGAAAGGGAGCCTGGCTCCGTATCGGTCAATCCCTCCCGACCGCCTGCTCCAGGACCCGGTAGCGGGCGTCGTGCATGCCGAGGCGCGCGTAGACCTGCTGCGCGCGGGTGTTCCCGTCGAAGACGTAGAGCCGGACGCAGACGACGCCGGCCCGCTTCGCCTCCTCGAGGACGCGGGCGTGGAGGGCCTTGAAGACGCCGCGCTTCCGCGCCGCCGCCTCGACGTAGACGCTCTGGATCCACCAGATCGTCCCGTTCCGCCAGTCGCTCCACTCGAAGGTGACCATGGTCTGGCCGACCACGCGCCCCCCCTCCTCGGCGACGAAGTAGAGCCCCTTCGACGGGTCCGCCAGCACCGCCGCCACCCCGGGCCCGATGACGGCGGGGTCGAGCCGGTGGTCCTCCGTCTCCGCGGCGAGCAGGGTGTTGAATCGCGCGAGCGTCGGCGCGTCGGCGGGCACGCCTCTCCGGATGTCCATGGAGATGACGATACCGGCCCGCCCCCGGAACCGCGAGCCCCCTCCCCTCCCGGCCGGATTCCTGTAACCTCCCCCCCCGCTTCCGTCAGGTAGTGTCGAGGAGGCTCCCATGCCCGACACGCCCGCGCCCGCCTGCCCGACCTGCGGCACCCCCCCGCCCCCCGGCTCCCCCGGGGGCGCCTGCCCGCGGTGCCTCCTGGCCGCGGGGCTGGAATCCGGCGGCCCCGGGGACCGATCCGCCCCCCCCTCCCCGGAGGAGATGTCCCGCCACTTCCCCCACCTCGAGGTGCTGGAGGTGCTGGGCCAGGGCGGCATGGGCATCGTCTACCGCGCCCGCCACCGCAACCTCGACCGCATGGTCGCGCTCAAGGTCCTCCCGCCCGAGGCCGCCCGCGAGCCCGGCTTCCCCGAGCGCTTCACCCGCGAGGCCCGCACGCTCGCCCGCCTCCAGCACCCCCACATCGTCGCGGTCCACGACTTCGGCGAGACCGGAGGCCTCTACTGGCTCGTCATGGAGTTCGTGGACGGCCCGAACCTGCGCCAGGTCCTGCGGGAGGGGAGCCTGGAACCGGCCCAGGCGCTGGCCATCGTGCCGCAGGTCTGCGACGCGCTCCAGTACGCCCACGGGCAGGGGATCGTCCACCGGGACATCAAGCCGGAGAACCTCCTCCTCGACCGCTCCGGGTGCGTGAAGATCGCCGACTTCGGCCTCGCCCGCATGGTCCAGCGCGCCCCCGTGGACCTCACCCTCACCCGCGAGGGGCAGGTCATGGGGACGCTCCACTACATGGCGCCGGAGCAGTACCGCTCGCCGGACACCGTGGACCACCGCGCCGACATCTACAGCCTCGGCGTCGTCTTCTACGAGATGCTCACGGGGGAGCTCCCCATGGGCGTCTTCCCGCCCCCCTCGCGGAAGGCCGGCGTGGACGCGCGCCTCGACGCCGTGGTGATGCGGGCGCTGGAGAAGGAGCGGGACCGGCGGTGGCAGCAGGCGTCCGAGGTGCGGACGCAGGTCGATTCCATCGCGGCGGGGCCGGCGGCGGCGGGGTCGGAGCCCGCGGCGGCGGCGGCAGAGCCCGGGACGGTGCCGGGGGACGCCCCGGCGGAGGAGAAGGGGAGGCGCCTGCGCGGCTTCCTGCACGGGGCCTGGAGGGACGGGGACCCGGAGGCGCCGCTCAGCCGCGTCGCCGTCGCCGCAGGTCTCGGGGTACCGCTCGCCTTCGTGCTCGGCGCGGCGGCCTGGGCGATCACGGGAGCCTTGACCCACGGCCCCGACGAGGACGCCCTCTGCCCCCGCGCGGCCGCCTTCACCGCCGTCGCGACGCTCCTCGTCGCCACCGTCCTCGGCATCGCCTCCTGGATCCGCATCCACCGCGCCGCGGGCCGCCTCCGGGGGCTCGGCTGGGCGGTGGCGGGCTCGCTCCTCAACCCCTTCGTCCTCTGCCTCGGGGTGCCGGCGGCGCTCCTCGTGACGCCGCCCTCGCCGCCCCCCCTGCGGTTCCTCGGGGGGCGGTACGTCGTCGATCGCGGAATCCGCGGGGACCGGATCCCCGGCGCCGTCCTCCCGGGGGAGACTGGCCGGGCCCGGGACGTCCGCGGCGGTCCGCGCATGATGGGAGACCTCCAGCGGGAATGGGTCGCGCGCGAGATGGACGATCTCTGGCGGGTGCGGGGCGCGTCCCTCCTCCACCAGATGTACCTGGCCGGCGAGGAGGGGAGGCTCCCCTCCGCCTGGTCGGTGCGCTTCGTCGCGCTGGCGCCGGACGGCTGGTCGGGGCGGGTCGTCGTCTCCGACGGGCGGAACACGCTGGCCTTCCCCGCGGTCCACGACGGGAACGCCTGGTCCGTCCCCGAGGGGGACCGGGAGGCGCGGCCGGGCCCGCCCGTGGACGAGGATCGGGACGGGAGGATCCTGGACGGGGAGGGGCCGGGAGGCGGCCCCTGGCTCCCGCTCCCCTCCGATCCCGGCCTCGTCACCCTCGCCCCGGCCGGCATGACCGATGCGCGGAAGGTCGAGCTCGTCGACCACCTCCGGTCCCTGTGGAATCGCCTGGGGAAGGGCTGGCTCGAGGAGCGCTTCCCGGGCACCGGCAGGGGGGCGCGCGCGGCGGCGATGCGGCTGGCGGGCGTCCAGATCCGCGCCGACGGGCTCGCGGGGCGCATGGTCTGGACGGACGGCGCCGCCGCGGTCGCCGTCCCCGTGGAGGCGGGCCTCGGCTCCTGGTGGATCTCCTCCTCCGGCGGGGAGTGGTTCGACCGCTCCGCGGAGCAGGGGAAGTGGGAGGAGTTCCTCGCCGGGGGGATGGGCGGCGGCGGCTGGCCGTCCCCGCCCGAGGGCGGGGGCCGCACCCCCGCTCCCCCCGACGCCGCCCTCGCCGCCGACGCCTGCCTCGTCCACGGCGCCCCCGCGGGGACGGGAGCGGAGGCCCTCGCCGCCGTCGCCCGCGCCGTCCGGGCCCTCTGGAAGGACGTGGGTCCCGAGTACGTCCGCCGGGAAGTCACCCTCTACGGCGGCGGGCAGTTCCGCATCCCGGGCAACGCCTCGGACTACGCGCTCCACGCGGTCGCCCTCGACGAGGGAGGGGCCTCGGGCCGCGCCGTCCTCGGCGGCGCCGCGGGGACCCTCGCGGCGCGCATCGAGCGGGACGGGGACCGCTGGGTCCTCCTCGAGACCGAGTGGGAGTTCCGCTACGGGCCCCCGACGAAGGAGGACGAGGACGGCCTCCTCTTCCGTTGACCTCCCCCGCCACCCCGCCCGGCTCCGCCCGCTTCCGCACGACCCGGTGGAGCCTCGTCGTCGCGGCCGGGGCGGCGGAGGGGACGGAGGGGAGGGCGGCGCTGGAGACCCTCTGCCGCGACTGCTGGTTCCCGCTCTACGCCTTCGCCCGCCGCGGCGGGGCCGCGCCCGCCGACGCCGCCGACCTCGTGCAGGGGTTCTTCGCCGACCTCCTCGAGCGGGAGGGCATCGCCGCCGCCGACCCGGCGCGGGGTCGGTTCCGCACCTTCCTGCTCGCCGCCTTCCGCCACTTCGCCTCGAAGGAGCGGGAGAGGGCCCGGGCCCTCAAGCGGGGCGGAGGCGCGGTCCTCCCCCTCGACTTCTCCGACGGCGAGAGCCGCTACCTCGCCGAACCGGCGGACGACCGGACCCCGGAGAGGATCTACGAGCGCCGCTGGGCCCTCGCCCTCCTCGACCGGGTGCTCGCGGACCTCCGCGCCGACTACGCCGGGGAGCGGGCCGTCCTCTTCGAGACCCTGGGCCCCTGGCTGGCGGCGGCCGGCGACCCCCCCTCCCACGCGGAGGCCGCCGCCCGCCTCGGCCTGTCCGAGGGGGCGGTCAGGGTCGCCCTCCACCGCCTGCGGCGGCGCTACCGGGACCTCCTCCGGGGGGCCATCGCGGAGACCGTGGGCTCCCCGGAGGAGGTGGACGACGAGATCCGCCATCTGCTGGAAGCCCTGGCCTAGGCTCGGGGAGTGACCTGGGTGGGGAAAATCCCACGGTATGGACGCCAACCCGGGTCGGGTTCGGTTCGGCTGCGGTAGGGTTCGGGCAGGAGGTGCACCGTGCCCGATGGAAAGGACCCCCGGACGACGACCCTGCGGTGGGAGACCGCCCAGTGTCCGAAGTGCAAGGAGCGGACGACCTTCTGGCTGCTGTCGGACCGGGTCTCCCGGTGCTGCCAGTGCGACCTCGAGATCGACCGCTCCCGCGGGCTCGGCCTGGATTCGAGCATCTTCCAGACGCGGTAGGTCCCGCCACCCCGGTTGACGGCCGTCAGCGGCCGGGCTTCACCGCGCCTCCGGCCCGGGTACCCTTCCGGGATGCGGGATCCGACGGCCCGGTCCGAGTACCGCCTGGCCTTCTGCACCGAGTGCCGGGAATCCACCCACCACTGGCGCGTCCGGGACGGGAAGTTCCGGTGCGTGCAGTGCTCCGTGGAGCGCGTCCTCGAGGAGCGGGACCACGACAGGGACGGCCTCCTCGAGCCGCTGCCGGGGAGCCCCCCCTCCTCCTGATCCCGCCGCCTACTCCCCGGAGGGCCGTCCCGCCGTCCCCTCCGGCGCCACGTCCTCCGCCGGGGGCGGCAGGGGATCGGGCTCCTCCAGGCTCCTGCCCGTCGCCCGCCCGAAGAGCTGCGTGAAGTGCGCCTGCGAACGCCCGCAGCCCATCTCCGTCCATCCCGCGCCGATCATGTTGCGGTGGTGCCCCGAGGAGTGGAACCAGCCGTCGAAGGCCCCCCGGCCGGTCTCCCGCCCCATGGAGATGTTCTCCCCCACGCCCCCCGCGTAGCCCTGCCGCGCCGCGCGCTTCCCCGGGGTCTCGAGGCCGGGCAAGGTGCTGTCGTGGGAGAAGTAGCCGTGCAGGCGCATGTGCTTCGAGTGGCCGCGGGCCGCCCGCACCAGCCGCTCGTGGATCTTCACCGCGGGGCGGCCCATGAGGATCCGGTACTCGTTCACCGCCAGCACGTTGTCCCGCTCCTCGGCGTCCGCCGTCGTGCGGACCTTCGCGTTGTAGGCGAGGACCTTCTCGGAGTACTCGTCGCGGAACATCCCCCGGACGTCGAGGACCGCGTTGGCCGGCCCCTTGAGGGCGGCCGGGTCGGGGACGTACGGGGTGTCCGCCCCGGGGTCCTCGGAGGCGGCGATCCAACCGTCCACCTCCGCCGCCTCGGCGAGGATCGGCGGGAGGGCCGGGTCCCAGGCGGCGACGACGTCGAAGGGGCTTTCCCAGGCCTCCCGCACCAGCGCCACGAGCCGGTCCACCTCCTCCTGCCCCCGGTGCTCCTCGCTCGGGTAGGGGTACTTCTTCGGGTCCTCGATGAGGGCCAGGGCCTCGGCGCGGCGCTTCTCCACCTCGGCCTTGAGGCGCGCCTTCGTGGCGGGCGCCGTGAGGGACTTCGCCGACGCCAGCCGCTCCGCGAGCAGCGCGCGCCGGGCGCGGAGCCCCTTGTAGAGCGTCCACCGCGCCGGCTCCCCGAGGGCGCGGAGGTCCTCGAAAGCCGCCCGCCGCCGCGCGGCGTCGTCGCCGAGGAGGTCCTTCCAGGCGGCGGCCTTGCGCTCCTCGAGGACGAGGGCGTCCCTGTCCGCGGGGGAGAGGAGGCGGCCCCCGTGCTCGACGTAGCCCCCCTCGGGCGGGGATTCCCCGCGCCAGCGCGCGAGCGCCCGGGAGGCGGCGACCCGGTCCCCTCCGGCCGCGAGGTGGCGGACCAGCATCCGCTCGGCGCCCTCCCCCTCCCCCGCGGCCTGGAGCAGCGCGGCCGCGCCGAGGAGGTCCTCCCCCGCCGGGCGGGCCCGCTCGAGGAGGTCGGCGAGGACCCGCGGATCGAGGGTCCCCCAGGCCATGCGGGAGGAGGTCCCCTGCACGACCGCCGTCACTCCCTCCCGGTCGGCGGCCGTCACGGTGGCGGGGAGGGTCTTCGTGAGGGGCACGCGTCCGAAGCGGTCGGGGTGCTCCTTCACGGCGCGGAGGACGGCGTCGAGCCCCCGCAGGGCCAGCGCGGCGTCCTCGGCGCACCCCTCGAGGCGCGCGCGCTCCCGGCCCGCGGCCGCCTCCGCGGCGGTGCGGAACCCCTCGGCGGCGGCGGCGAAGTCGCGGGAGCGGAGCGCGGCGGCCGCCCCGGCCTCGGCGGGGGAGGGCTCCTCCGCGCCGAGCGGGATCGGGAGGAGCGCCGCGGCGAGGCCGGCGAGGAGGAGGGGGGGGAGGTGGCGCACCATCCGCGTGATTGTAGGGAGGCCGGCCGTCGGGGAGTCAGACACCTTGGCGCACGACCTCCCGGGAATCACGGGGAGCGGGGGGACGGGAGGCGGACCCCCGGGTGCGTGAAACGGTGTCCGACACCGACCTGGTCACCACGTCCGGGCGTGGTCCTTCCACTCCGGCTCGATCTGCTCGAAGGTGGCGCCGTAGGCCTGCTTGAAGGCGACGGGGCTCTTCACGCCCCCCTTCACCCGCTCCAGGTAGTCCCGCAGGCGCGCGTGGTCCTTCTTCGTGAGGAGGAAGTCCATGAAGGAGAAGGCCTGCCCCACCTCGCGGCCGGAGAACTGGCCGGGGGGGAGGGAATCGAGCTGGTCGAGGGGGAGGAACTCGTTGGCGGCCGCCGCCTTGCGCACGAGGCCGTGCCAGTCCGGCTGGTCCACGTCCCACTGCTTCGAACCGCGGCCGAGCGTCCCGTAGCCCTCCTCCTTCGAGGGGTGGCGGCAGAAGGAGGTGGTGCGCTGGAGGACCTTCTGCTCCATCCACCCGCCGAAGCCCTCCTCGATCCAGAAGGGGATCTCCCGGTTGAGGGTCCCCCACCGGTGGACGAGGAGGTGGCCCGCGGAGTGGACGAAGGCCCCGTGCATCGCGTAGGTGTCCGGGACGTCGCTCCGCACGAGCGCCGCGGGCTCGAGCCACTTGAGCCCCGTGGCCGCCTTCACCCCCTCGAGGATCCCCCCCTTCATGCCGGGGAGGGACTTCCCCTCGGTGTCGATCCAGCGGTGGTACTGCTCCGTGCCCGAGCAGGCGACGGCGAGCGCCCGGTCCTTCCAGGGGTCGCTCCCGAGGACCTCCTTCGCCGCGGCGAAGGCGGCCTCGAGGTCCTTCACCCGGTCCCCCTCCTTCGCGTCCCCGAGGAAGGAGACGTAGCGCCAGTGCTCCGAGAGGGCGGCCGCCGCCTCCGCCCCCACCGCCTTCCCGTGGCGCGCGACCAGCTCCTGCCGGAGGGCCGCCTCCGCCCGGGCCCTCTCCACCTCCTCCGCGGCCACCCACTGCCCGTCCACGAGGACGAAGCCGGTCCCCTCGCGGGCCACGGGGTGGTCGGGCTTCAGTTCGAGGGCGCGGGCGAAGGCCCTCTTCGCCTCCTCCGGCAGGCCCCGCTCCTTCGCCCAGGCGCCGAGCGCGGCGGCGGCGTCGGCGTCCTTCCGGCCGAGGCCGGCCCAGTAGCGCTTGAAGTCGGCCGGCGGGTCGGCGCTCGGGCGGACCTCGGCGACGACGGCCTCCGAGACCTTCCGGGTGCCGGAGGCGTTCCCGAGCAGGAGGTCGGACTTCCCCGCCTTCCCGATGCGGAAGCCGTCGATCTCCTGCCCGTTGCGGAGGACGAAGGTGTCGGCCGGCAGGGGCCCGGACGCGAGGAGGAGGAGGACCGGGAGGGCGAGGAGGGGGAGGAGGCGGAGGGTGGGGCGGCGGGGGCCCGGGTGCATCTCCCGATCCTAACTCCCCCGTACAATCGGGCCATGGGACCCGCCGGACTCGCCCCGCTCCTCCTCGTCGCCCTCGCCGCGGCGGCCTGCTCCCCGGAGGCGGACCCCGCCCACGCCCCTCCGACCGCCGCCGCCTCCCCCGCCGACCGGGGGAGGGCCCTCTTCGAGCGCCGGGTCGGCGGCCTCTCCTGCGCCGACTGCCACTCCCGCTCCGCCGAGGACCAGCCGGACCGGGATCGGCGGCGGGTCGGGCACACGCTGGCCGACGCGACGCGGCGGCCCTCCTGGTGGCACGGGGCGCTCGACGCCGCGAAGGGGGAGTCCGTCGGCGACGCGGCGCTGACCTGCGTCGCCCGGTTCCAGCAGCGATCCTGGAACACGGTCCTCCCGGTGACGCCCGACGGCGGCCGCGACCTGTCGAAGGTCGAGGTCCCCCCCGCCGACCTCGCCGCCATTGTATCATATTTAGATACACTCGCCCGGCCCGGCCCCCACCCCCCCTCGCCGGCGGCGCGGGATTCCTCGCGGGAGGCGCTGGCCCGGGTGGCCGCGCTCCCCGGGGACGCGGCCCGGGGGCGGGCGGTCTTCGCGGCGGCCTGCGCCCCCTGCCACGGGAGCGGGGGGCCGGACGCGCTCGGCCCGACGCTCCGGGACGACACCGCCCCCGACGCCCGGCGGGTGATCGCCTACGTCCGCTCCGGGCCCGGCGACGCCGAGCGGCGGACCGGGGACGCCTGGATGCCCTTCTTCACGCCCGACGCGCTCCCGGACCAGGACCTGGCCGACCTCGCGGCGCTCATCGACGGAGGAAAGTGGTGATCCTGCGGATCCCCGCCCTGCTCGTCCTCGGCCTCCTCGCCGCCCCGGGCCCCCCCCCCGCGGAGGAGGCCGCCCCGCCCCCCGGCGCGGAGGGGGAGTACGACCGCCCCTGGGAGGGGTTCCTGCCCGATCCGGACCAGGGCTTCGGCGACGAGGAGGAGGGGGATTCCGGCTCGGAGTGGTTCGGCCTCCGCGTCCTCGACGCCGCCACGGGGCGGCCGGTCCCGGGGGCGCGCTGGGTGCGGACGCCGGAGATGGGCCCCGGGGGCGATCTCCGCGCCGACGCGGTGATGCAGGTCGCGGTGACCGACGCCGAGGGGATCGCGCGGATGGAATCCCTCCCCTGGCTCTGGAAGGACGACTGCCACTGGCTCGTCCTCGCCGAGGGCTACGCGCCGGCCCACGAGTACGGCCCGGTGCCGGAGACGGAGGTCCTCCTCGAGCGGGGCCGCCCCTTCCGCGGGGTGCTCCTCGATCCTCTCGGGCGCCCCGTCGCCGGCGGGTCGGTGGAGTACCTCGGCGGCTGCAGCCACGGCACCGCCGCGCTCCGCGCGACGACGGGGGCGGACGGGACCTTCACCCTGGGGGATCACCGGTGCCGGCTGGGCCAGTACTGGATCGAGGGCCCGGGCATCGCTTCGGACCTCGTCGCCGCCGACGGCCCCGAATCGCTCGGCTCCCGCCCGGCCGTCCTCGTCGGGGAACCGGGCCTGCGCTTCGAGGGCCGCGTCCTCGATCCCCTCGGGCGGCCGCAGGCCGGGTGCGTCGTGCGCGCCTGGAACGAACAGAGAGGCCCGGCGACGATGACCGGCCCCGACGGGCGGTTCGTCCTCGAGGGGGTGGAGGGCGACTCCATTGTCTTCTTCCCCGAGGGGGACCTGACCGAGGACGAGGGCGACTGGCATGTCGACGACGCCGTGCCCGGCGTCCCCATGACCGTGGTCGTCACCTCCCTCGGGGTGGTCGAGGAGGAGGAGACCGCGACGGTCCGCATCCGGGCACGCACCGCGGATGACGCCCCCGCGGGCGGCGTGGCCTACCGGGTCATGTCCCTACGGACCTTCCGCGGGCCAGCAGGCACCACGGCCTCCGCGGACCCGGGGGGCGCGAACGATCCCCTCCCGGGAGAGGCGCTGGAGGAGATCCCCGCGGGCCCCTTCGTCGTCCGTCCCGACAATCCCTTCGGGAAGTTCGAGTTCGACCACGTCATGGGACAGGCGGCCACCGGCGCCCCGGCGGACCTCCTCCTCGAGGTGCGGCCCCGTCCGCGGCTCCGCGTGACGGGGGAAGTCCCCGAGGGGGCCGATCTGGTCCTCGCCCTGCCCGGCTACGAGTTGGATGGGGAGCAGACCCCCGAGGAGCCCTGGTCCCCCTGGCTCCCCGGCGATGCGACCGCCAAGCTCCGGGTGGAAGTGGAGGGCGCGCCCCCCTTCTTCTTCCTCGTCGGCCCCGTGAGGGACGGCGTCCGCGAGGCGAAGGTGGCGATCCCCGAGCCGCGGAGGGTGATCCTCCCCAAGGGGGCGCGGGAGGCGGAACTCCTCGACGGGGAGCGCGAGGTCGCCTTCCGCGCCGCCGGGGGGGCGCTCGAGACCTGGGCCGAGGGGCGGGTGACGCTGCGCTACGACGACGGCACGGGGACGACGCGGGAACTCGAGGTCGACCTGCCGCCGCTCGAGGGGGGGACGGTCGAGGTGCGGCCCGGCGAGGGGCGGACCCTGCCGGAGGAGGACGACGATGCGGAGGAGGAGCCGGCGGCGCCCCCGGGCACCTGCGTGCTCGCGCTCCGGATCCTGGACGGGGAGGGGAAGCCCGCCGACGCCCTCGTCCTCCTCGACGGGGCGATCCACCCCGCACCGGAGGGGACGCTCCTCCTCGAGGGCCTCGCGCCGGGCCCCCACCGCCTCCTCGTCGCCCGCCGCGACGAACCCGGCGGCGGCCGCGAACTGCGCGTCCTCCTCGTCGTGGGGAAGCCCGCGGAGCGGACGGTGCGTCTCGGGGAGGAGTAGCGCCGCCACCTACCCCTCGAAGAGCAGCTCCAGGTACCGCCGGAACTCCCGCAGGTGGGCGGCGACGACTCCCTTCCGCCCGAGGACCCGGGCCATGATGAAGGCCCCCTCGATGACCGCGTTGGAGTGGTCGGCCAGGAGATCGAAGTCCACGGGCGCGCGCGGCGGGTGGACGGCGGCCGCCTCCCGGAGCGCCGCCCCGAAGCGCTTCCGCCACCCCCCGAGGGCCTGCCCCAGGATCCGGCGCACCGGCGGGGTCATGAGGTCCTTCTCGTAGCAGTAGGAGGCGAGGAGGCAGCCGGGATCCCCCTCCCCCGCCCCCTCGACCGCCTCGGCGAGGAGGCCGACCACGAGGAGCACCCGCTGGAGCGGGTCGTCGGAGAGGGCGGCCGCGCGGCGGAAGAGGCCCTCGAGCGCCGCCGCCTCGCCCTCGGCGTAGCGCCGGGCCAGCGCCTCCGCGAGGTCGGCCTTGGATTCGAAGTGGTGGAAGAAGGCCCCCTTGGTGACCCCGGCGTCCGCGAGGACGGCGTCGAGCGGGGTGGCGGCGAAGCCCCGGTCCATCACGCGGCGGTGGGCGGCGTCGAGGATGCGCTCCCGGGTGGCCGCGCCGCGATCGCTCATGGGGACAGGGTACCAGACCGTACGGTACCCTTCCACTTCGCTCCGGCGGAATCCCCTTGACGCCCGTCGCCCCGCCCGTAACATACCAAACGGTATGTTCTGAACGGGGTCCCCGCCGGGGACCGGAAAGGAGCCGCCGTGACCGCCGCCGCGACGCCCCTGCTGGACCGCATCGTCGATTCCCTCAACGCCTCCTCCCTCGCCCTCATGACCTCCGTCGGCCACCGGACCGGCCTCTTCGACGCCCTGGCCGACCTTCCCCCCTCCACGCCGGCGGCCATCGCCGCGGCGGCGGGCCTCGAGGAGCGCTACGTGCGGGAGTGGCTCGGCGCCATGGCCACCCTCCGCGTCGTGGACCACGACCCGGCGGCCGGGACCTTCTCCCTCCCCGCGGCCCACGTGCCGCTCCTCTGCCGCCGCGGCGGCGCCGACAACCTCGCCACCCTCACCCAGTACGTCGGCCTCCTCGGCTCCGTCGAGGACGACGTCGTGCGCTGCTTCCGGGAGGGGGGCGGCGTCCCCTACTCCCGCTACGGCCGCTTCCACGAGGTCATGGCCGAGGATTCCGGGCAGTCGCTGCTCCCGGCGCTGGAGGACCGGGTCCTCCCCCTCGTGCCGGGGTACCCGGAGCGCCTCGAGCGGGGGGAGCGGGTCCTCGACCTCGGCTGCGGCCGGGGGCGCGCGCTCCTCCACCTCGCGGCGCGGTACCCGCGGAGCGAGTTCCTCGGCATCGACCTCTCGGAGGAGGCGGTGGTCTGGGCCCGCGCCCGGGCCGCGGAGGCCGGCCTCGGGAACGTCCGCTTCGAGGCGCGGGACCTCTCCCGCTTCCACGAGGAGGCGGAGCCGGCCGCCTTCGGGCTCGTCACCACCTTCGACGCCGTCCACGACCAGGCGAAGCCGGGGAACCTCCTGCGGGGGATCCGGCGGACGCTGCGGCCCGACGGGCACTACCTCATGCAGGACATCCACGGGTCGAGCACCGTGGAGGGGAACATGGACCACCCGCTGGCCCCCTTCCTCTACACCGTCTCCTGCATGCACTGCATGACCGTCTCCCTCGCCCAGGGCGGGGACGGGCTCGGGGCGATGTGGGGCCGGGAGAGGGCCGGGGCGATGCTGGCCGAGGCCGGCTTCGGCTCCTATACCGTGCACCGCCTCGAGCACGACGTGCAGAACGCCTACTGGGTGGTGCGGCCGGGGGGGGAGGGGTAGGCTGGCCGCCCCCTCGCGCGACGGTCAGCGGGGCTCCGCGGCGGAGGGAAGGTCCCCCGGCCCGCAGACCGTCACCTCGAGCCCGCCGAACCGCCGCGCGTGGGGAGGCCCGTCCCCGGGGACGACGAGCCAGTTCCGCCCCCCGGGATGGAGTCCACGGAAGGCCCGGAGCCCCGCGGGGTCGAGGTCGGCGGGGTTCCACTTGCACTCCACGGCGTCCGCCGCCCCCCGGGCCCGGGGGATCACGAAGTCCACCTCCCGGCCCGCGCTGTCCCTCCAGAAGCCGATGGCCGTCCAGGGATGGTGCGCCAGGAGGTGCTCCAGGACCAGGTGCTCCCAGAGGGCGCCGAGGTCCTCGGAGCGCAGGGGCTCCCACCCCCGCGCGAAGGAGACGAACCCGGTGTCGAAACCGTAGACCCGGGGCATCTTCACGATCTCCCGCCGGCTGCCGCCGTGGAAGGGGCGGACCACCGTCACCGCCCCCGTCGCCTCGAGGACCGCGAGGTGGCTCTCCACGGTCGGCCGCGCCACGCCGAGCGCCGCCGCCGCCCGGCTCCGGTCGAGGAGCCCGCCGCTCTGCCGCAGCAGGAACTCGAAGAAGGCGTTGAACCTCTCGGCGCTGCGGATCCCGAAGAGTCTCTGGACGTCGAAGGCGAAGAAGGAATCCAGCCACTCCCGGAAGAAGGAGGGGGGCTTCCCCTCCGCCAGCAGGGCCTGCGGGAGGCCCCCCTGGTGGAGCCGCCTCGCGAGGGTGGCCCCGAAGGCGGGGAGCTCCTCCGCGAGCACGGGCAGGAGGCGGAGGGTCCGCTTCCTCCCGGCCAGCGTGTCCCGGAACTTCCCGCTGGCCTCCAGGGTCGAGGAGCCCGTGGCAAGGATCCGCAGGCCCGGGAAGTGGTCGGCCCCCACCTTGAGGACGCGGCTCGGGTCGGGGAGCCTGTGGATCTCGTCGAAGACGACGACCGGCTTCCCGCAGTCGCGGAAGAACAGGGCCGGGTCCCGGACCATCCCCTCCACCGACGGGAGGTCGCAGTCGAGGTGGAGCGTCCGCTCCGGGTCGAGGGAGCGGGCCAGGGAGGTCTTCCCGCTCCGGCGCACGCCGGTGAGCCAGAGGACGGGGGCCTCCCGCCAGCAGGCCTCCATGCGGCGGGTCCAGAAGGGGCGGGGTACCATGGAAGCGTACTATACAAAAATCGTGATTTTTTGTATAGTACGCTTCCGCGTCAGCCCTCCCCCGGCTCCTCCACGGCGTGCCCCGACCCCCGGAGGCGCTCCCGGAGCCTCCGGTCCGCCGTGAGGAGCGGCGCCCCCAGCCGGTCCGAGAGGACGACGTAGCAGGCGTCGTACACCGACAGCCCCTCCGCGTTCGCCAGGGCCACCGCGCCGGGGACGAGGTCCCGCACCGGCCAGGAGACGAGGTCGAGGGCCGCCATCCCCGCCGCGGCCTCCTCCGCCCACCGCGGGGGGAACCCCGACCGGATCACCGCCCGGCGGAAGACGTGCCCGCACTCGGCGAAGAAGGTCTCCGGCACGTGGAGGCGCCTCCCCGCGCCTCCCCCCTCCCCGAGGATCCGGCGCGCCCCGGCCGACCCCTCCTCCTCGAGGAGGAGCTTCACCGCGACGGAGGCGTCGAGGACGAGGTCCCCCGCCTCAGCCACGGTCGCGCAGCTCCCGGATCCAGGCGGTGGCGTCGGTGGCCCTACCCCGCGCCCGCCGCCGCAGGCGGTCGAGGCGCTCGAGGGCGGCCCGGTGCCTCTCCCCCCGCTCCCCCTCCCGTCAGTACCCGGTACCCGGGGACGCCGCGAAGGCCACCGCCGCCGCCCCTCCCGCGAGGAGGACCGCGGCGCCGACCCGCGCCCCCGCGCGCATCCAGGGGCGGGGCAGCGGGCGGAGGAGGCCGTCGGGGAGCAGCGTCCCGAGGGGGGCCGCCGCGAGGAGGAGGGCGGCCGCCACGGGGAGTTCGGCGAAGAGGGCCCCGTTGGGGAGGAGCGCGGCCAGCACGACGCCCGAGGGGAGCACCGCCCCCGCGGGAAGCGCTGGCCGCCGCAGCGACAGCGCCGCCGCCGCGCCCGACCCCGCCGCCAGCGTGCCCGCGACCTGGGCCAGGAGGACCGTCCCCGAGAGCCCGAGCGCCACGGCCGTCCCCACCGCCGCCGCGGCCACGGCCGGCGCGAAGGCGGCCGCCGCCTCCCCCCGCGCGCCGCGGTCGAGGAGGGCGAGCAGCACCAGCGTCCCCGCGGCGAGGCCGCCGACGAGGATCGCGGTCCGGTCCCCCGGCGGCACGGAGACGAAGGCCCCCCACCCCGCGAGCGCGGTCCTCCACCCCCACCGGAGCGGGGCCGGCGTCCCCGAGGCGCGCGCCTCGAGGGCGCCGAGGATCCCCGCCGCCGCGGCCAGCGGC
>JAKLKS010000039.1 GCA_023150535.1 Planctomycetota bacterium | reverse complement strand
GAGTACCCACACGAAACAGCGAGCAGCCCGCCCCCCGCCCCTCCCCCCGAATCCTTGGCCGGCCCCCCGCGGACCGTTAGGGTTCGGGGTTTGTCCCCCGCCGGGCAGCGCGGATTCCCCGCCTCGCGCGGGGAGGGGCCGCCCGGAGCCGGCGGGACCCGACGCGGAACGATACGGGGAGCCTGGATGCCCGAGCCGGACCTGAAGGCGATCAAGGAGTACATCTTCACGAAGTACGTGGACTTCGGGAATCCCCCCGAGGAGCTGGACGAGGACCGCGCCATGAAGGTCCTCGAGGAGCACTTCCGCTCCACGCCCGTGGCCGCGGACGGCGAGACGTACTTCCTCGGCATCCTCCTCTTCGAGAACGCCGAGAACCACCCCGAGCGGCGCAAGCAGATGATGGCCGCCGCCAAGGTGATCCTCGAGTCCTACCGGCAGCGCACGAACGAGATGGACTGGGACGCCATCGAGGACCGCCTCGGGGACGCCGAGACCTTCCTCGCGAAGCTCCCCGAGAAGGAGCGGGCCGCCCTCGTCGAGAAGGCCGCCCGCGAGTGGTCCCCCGCCCCCGCGGCCGAGGAGCCGGGGAAGGAGGGCGCCCCCGCCACCCCGGGCATGGTGCTCGTCCCCGCCGGGCCCTTCCTCTCCGGCCCGACCAAGGCCCTCCGGGAGACCGGGGCCTACTGGATCGACTCCTACCCGGTGACCAACGAGGAGTTCGCCGCCTTCTGCCAGGCGACGGGCTACCGCCACCCGAAGTTCTGGGCGGAGGGCCGCCTCCGCGGGCCCCGCTCCCCCGTGGTCGGCGTCTCCTGGTTCGACGCCTACAAGTACGCCGCCTGGGCCGGCAAGTCGCTCCCCACCTTCGAGCAGTGGGAGAAGGCGGCCCGCGGCCGCGCCGGGCGGATCTTCCCCTGGGGCGAGCAGATCGACCACAACAAGGCCGTCTACGGCCAGCCCGACGGCTCCGACGGCGTCGCCGAGGTCGGCCACTGCCCCGAGAACGTCTCCGAGTACGGGGCCCGCGACATGGTGGGCAACGTCTGGCACTGGACCGACACCTGGGACCGCCAGGAGCAGGAGATGAAGGTCATCTGCGGCGGCTCCTGGTGCGACCCCGTGGAGTTCCTCCGCCTCGACCAGCACCTCGCCACGCACCCCAAGGACAAGTTCGACAACATCGGCTTCCGCTGCGTGAAGCCGGCGGAGTAGCGGCGGCGGTGCGGGCCCCCGCCGTCTCCATCAGGGGCCTCCGCAAGACCTACCGCGGGGCGCCCCCCGGCGCCCCCCCCGCGGTGGACGGCCTCGACCTCTCGGTGGCCGCGGGCTCCTGCTTCGGCCTCCTCGGCCCCAACGGCGCGGGGAAGACGACGACCATCCGCATCCTCTGCGCCGCCTCCCCGCGCGACGCCGGGGAGGTCGCCGTCCTCGGCGTCGACCCCGCCCTCGAGCCCCGGGTCCTCAAGGGGCGCATCGGCGTCGTCCCCCAGCTCGACAACCTCGACCCCGACTTCTCCGTGCTCCGCAACCTCCTCGTCTACGCCCGGTACTTCGGCATCCCGGCGCCCCGCGCCCGGGAGAGGGCCGCGGAGCTCCTGCGGTTCGTCCGGCTGGAGGACCGCTCCGGGGACCCGGTCGAGGAGCTGTCCGGGGGGCTGCGGCGCCGCCTCGTCATCGCCCGCGCCCTCCTCCACGACCCGGAGCTCCTCGTCCTCGACGAGCCGACCACGGGGCTCGACCCCCAGTCCCGCCGGGTCCTCTGGGACCGCGTGCGGGAGCTCCGCCGGGGCGGCAAGACGATCCTCCTCACCACCCACTACATGGAGGAGGCGGAGGCGCTCTGCGACCGGGTCGCCATCGTGGACCGGGGCAGGGTGCTGGTGGACGGCGCCCCCGCCGACCTGGTCCGCACCCACGCGCGGCGGTCCGTCGTCGAGCTCCGGGGGGAGTCCGCGGCGCTGGCCTCCCTCGCGGCGCCCCCCGACGAGGTGGACCGCCTCGAGGACCGGACGGTGATCTACTCCGACGACGGCGAGACATTGTATCACAAAATGATACAATCCGCCCCGGGCGCGGACGCCCACCTGCGGCGGGCCACGCTGGAGGACGTCTTCCTGCGGCTGACGGGCAGGGGGCTGCGCGAATGAGCGGGATCCTCGGCGACGCGGGACCGCTCTCGCTCCAGGTCTGGAGGCGGAACCTCGAGGTCTACCTCGTCACCTGGCGGACCGCCTGCGTGTCCGTCGTGGAGCCGATCTTCAACTTCCTGGCCTTCGGGCTCGGGGTCGGGACGCTCACGCGGGAGGTCGCGGTGGACGGGGCCGCCGTCCCCTACGAGGCCTGGGTGGCGCCGGGCATCGTGGCCATGTCCATCATGTTCCAGTCCTTCTTCGACTGCCTCTACGGCTCCTACATCCGCATGTACTACCAGCGGACCTTCGACGCCATCACCGCCACCCCCGCTTCGCTCGACGACGTGGTGGTCGGGGAGGCGCTCTGGGGGGCGACGCGCGCCCTCATCGGCTCCCTGACGACGCTGCTGGTGCTCCTCGCCTTCGGCCACGCACGGACGCCGGCCGCGGCGGCGGTCCCCCTGCTGGCGGTCTGCGGGGGGCTCCTCTTCGGGTCGGCGGGGCTCTGCTTCACGGGGATCGTGAGGAACATCGACTCCATCAACTACCCGCTCCACCTCGTGGGCGTGCCCATGTACCTCTTCGGGGGGCTCTTCTTCCCGGTGGACGCGATGCCGGGATGGGCGCGGGCGATCGCCGCCGCCAACCCCGTGCACCACCTCGCGGAGGCGCTGCGGGAGTGCTGCGGCGGCGGCCTCGGCCCGCGCGTGTGGCTGACGGCGCTGGGGCTGCTCGCGGCCTCGGTGCCGCTGCTGGCGCTGGCGCTGCGGCTGATGCGGCGGAGGCTCGTGAAGTAGGGCGGGCGCCCGCCGCTACTCCCCCTCCTCCGCCCTCCCGCCCTTCGGCGGCTTCAAGGAGAGGGAGAACCCGAGGGGGCCCGTCGCGGGGACGCGGATCACGTAGGGGCCGGTGCCGGCGGCGAGGACGCGGGGGGCGATGACCCGGGCGGCCCCCTTCGCCTCCAGCGGCAGGGTGCCCTCGACCCCGTCGGGGCCGGTGAGGGTCGCCTCCCCCGCCGCGGGGCCGGAGATCCTCCCGGAGAGGACGCTGCCCGTCACCCCCTCGACCGCGATCTCCGCCACCCCGTCCAGGGGCTCGGCCGTGCCCTTCGCCTTCGCCCGGTCCTTGAGCCGCTTCACCTTCACCGAGAGGACCACGGCGGCCCCCGCCGCCGCGTCGGCCCCCCCGGCGCGGAGGACGAGCCAGTGGTCCCCGGGGAGGGTCGCCTCGAAACCCGCGATGCCGGGCTTCCGCGCGCCGGCGGGCCAGCGTCCCGCCACCATCGGGATCCCCGCCCCGTGGAAGAGATCCAGCACCGGCAGGACCTCCCCCTTCCTCGCCGCGGGCTTCACCTTCGCCTTCACCGTGAGGACGTCCAGGGGCAGGAGCCCGACGAGGAAGGCGTCCACGTCCCCGCCCTCGTCGAGGGTGCCGGACCAGGACTTCACCGCGTTGAGGAGCGGCGGGGCCGCCTCGACGAGGTGGATGCCGTCGGCCGCCGGGGCGGACGCGTTCCCCGCCCCGTCCCGGAACTCCACCTCGAGGAGGACCGGCCCCTCCGCCGCGGGGCGGGAGAGGGGCAGCGGCCCTGCCGTCTCCTCCGCCGGCTCCGACCAGGGGCCCCCGTTCCACCGGTGGCGCGCCTCCGCCACCCCCGAGCCCCCCTCGGAGTCCCCCCAGGCGCCCGTCGCCGCGAGGTCCTCCCAGGGCATCGCGTAGGGGGCGCCCCCGTTCACGACGACGGAGCCCGAGGGCGCGGTCAGGTCGAGGAGGACGGCGTCGGAGAAGACCGGGGACTCGTTCCCGGCGGCGTCCCGCACCTGCGCCTCCACGGTGCGCGTCCCCTCCCCCGCGGCCAGGGTCCAGGGGAGGGCGAAGGCGAAGGGCTGCCAGGCGCCCCACCCGTCGCCGGCGTTGCGCAGCCGCAGCCCCTCCAGCGGGGGGAGGTCGTCGAAGGCGATCACGAGGAGGTCGACCGAGGGGGAGTTCACCGCCGCCCTCCCGCCCTCCACGGAGAGGAACCCCTCGGGGGCGGAGTGATCCACGGTCACCTCGGCGCTCCCCTCCTCGGCGGTGAAGGTCTCCCCGAAGGAGACGGTGACGGCGGTGGCCCGGAGCACCGACGCTCCCGGGGGGACCTCCCCGGGCGCACGGACGCGCCAGGTGACGGTCCGCTGGTCCCCCACCGCGGGGATGGTCACCACCGTCCTCGGGTTGGCGCCGGAGACGACGGCGAACCCCTCGGGCAGCTCCAGCGTCACCTCGGGGTAGGTGGCCGGCAGCTCCCCGTCGTTGGTGACGGTGACCGTCGCGTCGAACTCCCCTCCCCCGCGGACCAGGGCCGGGACGGAGGTGAAGGCGCAGCGGAGCGTCGGCGGCGTGACGACCTTCGAGGCGGTCGTCGCCTCCGTGGCGACGGCCCAGCGGACCTCCGACTGCCCCGCGGGGAAGCCCTCCTGGAGCCGGATCTTGAGGATGGGGAAGGTCGAGGAGGAGGAGAGCTTCACCTGCTCCACGGTGTCGAGCGCGGCGGTGGAGGAGCCGCGGGCCGAGTCGTCCACCTCCTCGTAGACGAAGAGGTCGAGGTCGGCCGCCGCCCGGAAGGTCTCCGGCGCGCCGTCCCCCGCGGAGAGGGCCTCCCGGTTCCAGCAGAGGGTCGCCCGCTTCCCGGCGGCCAGCGAACCGGAGCGGACGAAGGCGAAGGGACGCCCCGAGGACGCGATGGTCCCCTCCGCCGTCGACGCGCGCGAGGAGAAGGCCGCGGCGAGGTCCATCCCCCCGGTCCCCCAGGCGTCCGAGGGGCTCGTCGGGTAGGGGCTCGTGTTCCGGGTCGTCCCGAGGAGCAGCGCCTTCACCCCCTCGGGCCGCCAGGAGGCGGCGTAGTCGAGCAGCAGCGCCGCCGCCCCGGCCGCGTGGGGGGTCGCCATGCTCGTCCCGCTGGAGGCGGCGAAGTCGGCGGCGCTCCCCTCCCAGGCCGCGGCGCAGGAGGTGATGTTCGCCCCGGGGGCGCAGAGGTCGGGCTTGCGGCGCCCGTCGTCCAGGGGCCCGCGCCCGCTGAAGGAGGAGAGGGAGTTGTCGGTGTGGGAGGCGCTCCCCTTGTCGTCGAGGCTCCCGGCGGTGAGGGCGTTGAAGGAGTCCCCGGGGACGGTGACGGTGCCCGGGTCCGGCCCGGAGTTCCCCGCGGCCAGCGCGGCGAAGACGCCGAGGTCGTCCACGAGGGCCTCGAAGAAGAGGGTGAGCCCGGAGGAGCCGTCCGTCGTCCCGCCCCCGCCGAAGGAGCCGTTGACGGCGTCCGCCCCCTGCCCGGCGGCCCAGTCCCCCGCCGCCATGATGTCGGCGTCCTCGAGCGACCCGTAGTAGTTCCCCTCGAAGAGGAGGCGGAAGCCGCACTTGCCGTCGAGGAGGACGCCGCCCTTCGCGACCCCCTGGTAGGTCGAATCCGTGGACATGACGATCCCGGCGACGTGGGTGCCGTGGCCGTGGAAGTCGTCGTCGGAATCGGCGTCGTCCGAGAAGCCGGAGGCCTGGCTCCCCGCCTCGAGGAAGACCGCCTCCGGTCCCACGGGGCCGGAGAGGGCCGGGTGGCTGGAATCGATGCCGGTGTCGAGGACGCAGACGAGGGTCGAGGAGGAGCCGTCGTAGCCGGCCCCGGTCCAGGAGGAGGCGCCCACGGTGGCGACGGAGGTGTCGAGGGAGGCGCGGCGGGATCCGTGGGGGAGGACGCGGGCGACCGAGGGGACCTCCTCGAGGAGCGCGGGGAGGGACCCCGCGGGAAGGGCGGCGGCGACGGAGCAGAGGACGGTGGAGCGGCCGAGGACCCGGGCGCCGGGGAGGCGGGCGAGGGCCTCCTCGAGGGGGGCGCGGGCGGCGGCGGCGGGGCCGGCGGCGGCGGCGAGCGCCTCGCGGCGCGCCTGCTGGAGGAGTTCCCGGACCTCGCGGCGGAGCGCGCGGAGCCCCTCGCGGTCGGCGGGCGCGGTCTGGCGGGCCTCCTCCTCGAGGCGGTGGCCGAGCTGGAGCAGGCGATCGGGGTCCTCGGCGCGCTCCAGCGCGCCGGCGGCGGCGCGCAGCGCGGCGATCCTCTCCTCGACGGCGGGGCGGACCCGCTCGCGGGCGAGGGCGGCGGCGGGCCGGATCGGCTGGTCGGCGAGGACGAGGACGACGCGGACGGTCTCGGCGGCGCGGGCGGGGTCCTCGACCGCGGGCCACAGTTCGTGGTGGACGCGGCGGCGGAGCGGGGAAAGGAGGGCCTCCTCGGCGAGGACCGCCTCCTCGAGGGAGGCGCGGCGCGGGCCGTCGGGGAGGCGATCAAAGACCTTGTCCCCCGTGGCGGGGTCGCGCAGCACGCGGAAGGAGGCGGAGGTCGGGGCGTAGCGGAAGACCTCGCCGGTAGGGAGGTACGGGTCGGCGGGCGCGGCGGTGCCCGCGGGAGCGGCGGGGAGGAGGAGCGCGGCGAGGAGGAAGAGGCGGGGGGCGCGGGGCATCATCCCGCCATCATGCGGCGGCGAGGGGGCTGGGGCAAGAGCAGGAGGGGGTGACAGTACGGAACCTGATCAGTACCGAACCCGACCCGTTTTCGTCAATCTGATGATCAGTACCGAACCCGACCCGTTTTCGTCAATCTGACGATTTCGGGTCGGGTTCCGTACTGATCAGGTTTCGCGATCAGTACCGAACCCGACCCGTTTTCGTCAATCTGACGATTTCGGGTCGGGTTCCGTACTGATCAGGTTTCGCACGGATCGGTGCCCTCCCGCACTCACGGCACTCGCACCTCCGCCACCGGCAGGAAGGTGCGATCGAACCGTTCCACGAACTCCGCGAGCAGCACGCGCACGTCCTCCCGCACCGTCGCCTTCACCCTCCGCCCCTTGAAGTCCACCGTCACCGGCCTCCCCGCGACGAACTCCTCCCGCCGCAGCAGGATCCGGAACCGCTCCACCTCCCGCCCCTCCGCCTCGTAGGCCCCGGGCCCCGTCCGCCGCAGGACCAGCCGCGCCGTCCGCTCGTCCACCGCCTTCGCGTATTCCTCCCGCTTCTCCTCCTCCCCCATGGCCGCCCACTTCGCCGCGTCCACCTTGAGCGTGAAGGTCCCCTTCGCCCCCTTCCCGAGCGCCAGCGCCTCGACGCCGAAGGCCCGGGCCTCCCCCGGCTCCACCGCCCGCCGCACCACCTCCGCCGGCGACGGGTCCCGCCGCAGCCCCCCCATCCAGGCCGCCCAGTCCACGGCCGCGAAGTCGAAGTCGTGCCCGAGTTCCCGGAACTCGATCAGCCGCGCGTCCCCGTTCCCCCATCCCTCCAGCCGCTCGAAGGCCCGCCGCAGCCCGGCCAGCAGCAGCGGGTCGTCCCGCGCCCCCTGGAGGTCCCGGATCGGCAGCCGCCGCAGGTTCTCGAGGAAGCGCGCGTTGTTCTCCCCCGCCGCGTTGGAGAGCCGCGGCCCCCCGATCATCGGCGCGATCCCGGCGAAGAGGTCGGGCCGCCGCAGCGCGAGATCCCAGAGGAGATGCCCCCCCGCGCTGATCCCGGTCCCGAGGATCCGGTTCTCGTCCACGTTCCACCGCCGCCGCGCCCAGCGCAGCGCCGAGAGCACCCGCTCCCGCTCCGCCGCCGAGTAGCGGTAGCCGTCGTCCCTCGTCCGGTCGGTGGGCGCCAGCACGATCATCCCGAGCGCGTCCGCCACCCCCTTCCAGCGGAGGTGCTCCTCCCGCCCGTGCCCCCCGGCCCCGTGGAGCGCGAGCAGCAGCGGGGCCGGCCGCGCGGGGTCCTGGCCGGCGGGCGCGTAGACCGTCACCTCGGCGTCGGCGCTCCCCTTCCCGTCGAAGAGCGGGACCGCCTCCGTGACGGCGCCGGGCTTCACCGGGGCGAACTCCCCGAAGGAGGCCATGAGCGGGAGGAGGGCGTCCACGGTCGCGTCGGGCCGGCGGGCGAGGCGGGCCGCCGCCTCCGCGCCCCGCCAGATCGGCTCCAGGCGGAACCCCGTCTCCCGGAGATCGCCCAGGGGGGCGTCCCACATGGTGCAGGGGAACACCTTCCAGGTGGGGTCCACGTAGATCGAGGAGCGCAGCGCCCGGCAGGGCACCGGCGAGCGGCCGGTCTCCACGAAGGAGCGGAGCCGCTTCTGGTACATCCTCTCCAGCAGGTGCACGGGATGGAGCGAGGAGCCCCGCCGCCGGCGGAACTCCTCCATGTCGGCGAGGACGGCGACGTCGGCGGGCTGGATGCCGGTGTTCTGGTAGTAGTGGGCGGATTCCTGCGCGAGGTTCACGTGGAAGTCCCGCTCGGTGATCCACGGGAGGTCCCGCCGCACCCGCTCCACGATGCGCAGCAGCGCCCCCCGGTTGAACCGGGAGAGGGTGACCCCGAAGAAGCACCCGAAGCCGGGCCGGTCGATCTCCCGCAGGCGCCGGAAGGTCTCCACCGCCCGCCCGTAGGCCCCCCGGATGCGCCGCACCTCGTCGTGCTCCTCCCCCGCCCCGTCGAGGCTCACGGTGACGAGGAGGCGCGGCACGCCGCCGTCCAGCGCGGTGCGCACGCCGTCGAGGACCTTCCGCGTGTTCTGCCCGGTCGTCGGGAAGTCCAGGAGGTACAGGTCCCTGCACTCGGAGACGACGGCGCCGATGAGCCGCGAGGAGTCGTGCCTCGTGAAGATCTCGCCCCCGGAGAGGTTCACCCAGGAGATGCCCGGGTTGCGGCGGAAGAACAGCCGCGCCTCGTCCACGGTCATCCGGTCCTTCGGCTTGGGGCGCTGCCAGATGTTGCACATCCGGCACCGGCAGTCGCAGGTCCAGGTGACGATGAAGGTGACCTTGAAGGGGGATGGGTTCGTCCCGAGGTGGGAGCGGAGGGCCCGTCCGGCCAGGAGCGCGAGCCGCCTCACAGCCCCCCCTCCCCGCCGAGCCGGGCCAGCAGCTCCGTGCGGCCCCGCTCCCGGGCCCAGCGGCGGAGCGCGGCGACCCGGGGGAGGAGGCGCTCCCGCTCCGGCGGAGCCGCCGCGGTCCAGAGGTCGTACCCGGCCATGGCCTCCACCGCGGCGGGCGCCTCCTCCCCGAGGGAGGCCAGGAGCGCCGCCCGGGCGAGCCGGGCCTCGACGAGCCCCCGCTCGCGCCCCTCCCGCTCCCCCTCGAGCCAGAGCCGGATGGCGCGGTGGAGGGACTCCACGGCGCGCAGCCCCATGCCGGTCCTCGTGGGCGTGTCCTCCGCCCCGAGCGCCGTCCGCTCCTCGAGCAGCCCCTTGCGGAACCAGGCCGGGGCGTTGCCCGGCTCCGCCTCGACCGCGGCCCGGTAGAGGGAGAGGGATCGGACGCCGTCCTTCGCCTCCAGCGCGTGGGCGAGGCCGTGGAGGGCGCGGGCGTTGCCGGGCGTGCGCGCCAGCGTGTCCCCCCAAAGCGCCTCGTCCGAGGCCCAGCGGTCCCGGGCGGGCGCCGTCGCGAGGAGGAGGAGCGCGGAGCCCGCGAAGGCCGCCCGCGCCGCGCCGGGCCCGAGGGACCCGGCCGCCGCCCCCGCCGCCAGGGCGGGACCGGCCAGCGCGAGGTAGAGGAAGCGGTCGGCCACGAGGATCTTGAGGGGGAAGAGGACCTGGAGGATGGTCACGGGGAGGAGGGCGGCGAGGGCCCAGAGGAGGACGCCTCCCCGGACCCGGGACCTCCTCCCCGTTTCCTCCGGGCGGCGCAGGGCCAGTGCCGCGTCGAGGAGGCCGACCAGGACGAGCGGGAGGAGGACGAGGGCCGGGAGCGCCTGGAGGTCGAAGACGCCCGGCGAGGGCAGGAGGAACCGCCACGCGTACCAGCCGAACATCCCCGGGATCTCCAGCGCCGTCCCCGCCGCGCCGAGGCCGAGCCCCTCCCCCTGGTCGGCAGGGACCCCGGAGAGGGAAAGGACGGCGGCCCGCACCGCCACGAGGGCCGCCAGCACCCCCGCCGACGGGAGCCAGGTGCGCCACCGCTCCCGGAGGCGGGCCCTCCCCCCGGCGGCGAGGTCCGCCGCGAAGAGGAGCAGGGGGGCGACGACCGCGGACTCCTTCGCGAGGAAGGCGAGCCCGCAGAGCACCGCCGTCCAGGCCCCCCCGCCCCCCCGCCGCCGCAGGTGGACCAGCACCGCCGCGAGGAGGAGGACCGCCGGAAGCAGGTCCCCCCGCGCGGAGACCCAGGCCACCGCCTCCGCCTGCGCCGGGTGGAGCGCGAAGATCGCCGCTCCCGCGGCCGCCGCGAGGTCGTCCATTCCGACGGTCATGCCCAGGGCGAAGACGAGCCCGGTGGCGACCCCGTGGAGGAGGACCGACGCGAGGTGGGCCGGGCCCGGGGCGGTCCCGAACAGGGCCCTGTCGAGGGCGAAGGAGAGGGTGCGGAGCGGCCGCCACATGCCCGGCTCCGCCCCGTCCATGGTGGTGGTCCCGGGGTCGAAGGCCCTCCAGGGGGCCGCCGCCATCCCGTCGAGGTGCCCGTTCCCCGCGACGAACCTCCCGTCGTCGTAGGCCCAGTCGAAGGAGAGGCAGGGGAGGTAGGCCGCCAGGGCGGCCGCGACGACGACGCACAGGAGGACGAGAGGCCGCGGGGGCGCCCTCACACCCACTCCCAGGGGCCGGGGATGTCCCTGGCCAGGACCCGGGCCGGCTCCGGCGCCCTGCCCGCGGCGGCGGTCCGCAGGACCCGGTCCGCGGCGGAGGAGACCTCCTCCACGGTGACGGTGCGGATGCAGACCGGCATGCGGCAGAGCGAGGTCTTGTAGTTGAAGTTCGTCAGGCAGGGGGAGCAGGGGGTGCGGTGGTAGAAGGCGACCGACCCGGGGGAGAGGGGCCCGTAGAGCACCGGGGTGTTGGGGCCGTAGAGCCCGAGCACCGGCACCCCCATGGCGCTCCCCAAGTGCACCGGGGCCGTGTCGTTGCTCACGACCAGGGCCGCCCGCCCGCAGAGCGCCGCCAGGCCCCGGACGGTGAGCCGCCCCGCCGCGGGGAGCGCCCGCCCCCGCTCGCGCATCCGGCCCCGCACCTCCTCCACGAGCGCCGCCTCGGCGGGGGCGCCCGTGAGCACCACGCCGCCGCCGTGCCGGTCGAGGAGGTGGTCGGCCAGGGCGGCGAAGTTCTCCGGCGCCCAGCGCCGGCCGAGGAAGTTGTCCCCGGAGCCCGGGTGGAGGAGGAAGAGCGGGCCGCCCCCCGCCGGGAGGGCCTCCCGGGCGACGGCCTCGGCCGCCGCGCGGTCCGCCTCGAAGACCGGGGGCGGGAGGGGCTCGTAGCGCTCCTCCCCGGCCCCCGCGGCGCGGGCGATGTCGAGGAAGGTGGCGGACATGTGCCGCCCGTCGTCGTAGGCGACCCGCGCGTGGAACATCCGGCCGCGGCCCTGCCCGGGGGTGTCGAGGCCGACGGTGTGGGGAGCCCCGGACAGGAAGGCGAAGACCGCCGAGGCGCGGGCGAACTGCTCGAAGTCCACCGCGATGTCGGGCCGGGACCGCCGCACGCGGAGGAGGGCGCGCAGGAGCGTCCAGAGGATGGAGGGGAGGCTCCGGTCGTCCACGAGGTGGAGGCCGTCGAGGTCCTCCACCCCCTCGAGCAGGTCCCGGTTGCGGGAGAGGGTGAGGAGTTCGATGCGGGCCGAGGGGTAGCGCCGCCTCAGGGCCCGGAACACGGGGAGGAGGAGGACCAGGTTCCCGAGGCCCCAGAACTTGATCAGGAGGATCCGCCGCGGCTCCCCCACGAGGCCGTCCCGGGAGGCGATCATCTCGCGGAGCGTCCTGCAGCCGGAGAGGAGCGCGCAGGAGGCCCTCCCCGCCCACCGGTCGATCCACTTCGCGAACCCGAGGTTCACTTCCCCGCCCCCCTCCCGCCCCCGAGGAGCAGGCTCAGCTCGGTGTGGCAGCCCCTCCCGCCAGAGGGCGGGGATCTCCGCGCCGCTCCGGATGACGGCCGCCGGCTCGTCCACCTCGGAGAGGGGGACGCAGGGGAAGACGCGGCCGTAGCAGTCCACGACGAGGGAGGTGAAGGGGGCGTGGCAGCGGATGCCGTTGGGCAGCCCCTGGAAGGCGCGCCCGAACATCCGCAGGAACGCGGCGGAGTTCTCGAGGACCGGCATCCGCTCGCGGAGGCGGAGGAGGCCCTCGGCCGCGCGCGCCGCCCTCTCCGACGCCTCCCGGGCGGGGGCCACGGAGCCGAGCGCCGCGCCGTCCCGGTAGACGTGGGCGGGGATGAAGCCGAGGCCGTCCACTCCCAGGTCGGTGCAGACCTGCGCGAGCCTCTCCGCCCCCGAGAGGTTGTCCTCGTGGAAGACCGAGGTCACCGCGACGCGGGGCCGCTTCCGCTCCCCGCGGGCCGCCAGCAGCCGCCGGATCCCGGCCGTGATGCGATCGAAGGAGCCCGGCGCGCCGCGCAGGCGGTCGTGGACGGAGGCCTCCGCGCCGTCGATGGAGACGTTGACGGAATCCGGGTCCGCCTCCAGCACCTCGGCGATGCGCTTCGCGTCCAGGAAGTGGCCGTTGGTGTTCACGTGGGCCACCATCCCCCGCTCGCGGATCGTCCGGAGGATGCGCGGGAGCCCGGGCACGAGGAAGGGCTCGCCCCCCGTGATCCCGATGCCCGCCGTCCCCGCGTCGGCGAAGCCGTGGACGACGCCGAGGAGCTCCTCCTCGCCGAAGGTGCGCATGCCCTCCCCCCGGCGCCGGACCGCCCGCTGGGGAAGGGCGCAGAAGACGCACCGGTAGTTGCAGAAGTAGGTGACCACCAGCGTCCCGAGGATCGGGCCGGCCAGCGGCCTCCCCAGGCGCTCCCCGGCCAGCACCCCGAGGGCCTGGATGCCGCGCCGGGCGAGCCAGCCGAGGTCCCCCGCGGCGGCCCGCTGGCGGAGGATGTCCCCGTACTGGCGCCGGAACCGGGTCCCGGAGGCCATCAGGAGAACCTCTTCGACACCCGGGGGTCGTCGTACTCCCCGCAGAAGGCGCAGAGTCGCGGGAACCGCCCCTCGACGTGGGCGCGGCGGAAGGTGCGCATCTCCGGGCCGTTCCAGATCTCCTGGAGCGGCGTCACCGTGGCGTCGCCGACGATGGCCGCGCCCTCGGAATCGGCGCAGCAGACCGACACCCTCCCGTCCCAGAGCACGACGGCGGTGCCCCTCCAGAGCTCCCTGCAGGCGGTCGTCCTCTCCCGGGGGGTGAACTTGGGGATGGCCTGCACCCGGTCCGCGATCCCCTTCCAGTCGGCGAAGTACCGGTCCAGCGCCTCCCCGGTGGTCTCGTCCACCACCATGGAGACGTCGATCTTCAGGGGGGACCCGGCGCGGTCCCGCTCGCCGCGGAGGGCGAGGATGTCCGCGTGGAGGCGGTCGTAGGAGTACCCGCGGATGCGCTCGTGGGTCTCCCGGTCCCCGTCCACGGAGAAGGTGATCCGCTCCAGGCCGCAGTCGAGCAGGCGGGCCCTCCTCTCCGGGTCCAGCCGCGTCCCGTTGCTCGTCAGCATGGGCCGCACCCCCTTCCCCGCGGCGTAGGCCACGAGGTCGAAGACCTCCGGGTGCAGGAGGGGCTCCCCCCACTGGAAGGTGAGGACGAAGTCGAAGTCGGCGTTCTCGTCGATGATCCTCCGGAAGAGGGCGGGCTCCATGAACCCCTTGGAGCGGCGCATGGTGGTGTTCACGGGGCAGATGGTGCAGTAGAGGTTGCAGTGGTTGGTGATCTCCAGGTTCACGCTGGTGAGGCGCCACCCGGTCTCCCGCCCCGCCCGGAACCACAGCTCGTTCATGGCGGCCCGGGCGACGGAATCGAGCGTGGGGAACTTCACCTCGAGGAGTTCCCGGAGATCGGGCTTGCGGAGGTAGTGGGTCGAGGCCGCCGAGGCGATGGCCCCGGCGATCCGCTTCTCCAGGCGTCCCGGCTTCCTGCCCATCGGGGGGATTCTCGGGGTGGAGGAGTCAGGAACCCAACTACGGCCCCCCGGAACCCCCGCAGGCCCGGGACAGGGAAGCGGGCGCCCGGGTCTCCCGGGCGCCCGCCGTGAGTCGATTCCCCGGTGGGGTCCTATTCGTGGTAGTCGACGAGGAGGCTCCGGACCGTCGGCAGCGGGTCCGTGAAGGTGTGGAAGCCGTCCACGTGGAACTCGACCTTGAAGCGGTACCACTTGTTGTTGTTGAGGATGGTCCAGGGGTCCCCGCCGAGGAGCCCGCCGAGGCTCGTGTCGTAGACCTTGATCCACCCCGTGGAGTTGGCGACGTCGGGATCGTCCACCACGTGGTTCGGGGGGGTCAGGTTCTCCGGGGCGCCCTCGAGGTAGATCTTGATGGTGGAGAGGGCGTCGAAGTTCGCGGCGACCACCACGGGCGGGTCGTACTGCGGGGTGAAGATGCCCGTGGACTGCCAGGAGGAGACGCCGACGGAGTCGAGGTCGAGCGAGGGGGAGAAGACCCCCGTGGAGGCGACGGCCGGCGCGTTGGAGACGTTGCCGTCGGAGTCCTCGATCCGGACCCTGCCCTCGCCGCCGGAGCCGGCGGTGTACAGCAGGTCCGTGCCGTCCGCCCTGCCCTGGCCTCCGGCGCCGCCGGAGGCGTCCACCGAGGAACCGGGCTGGAAGGTCATGGCGCCGCGGCACTGGAGCCAGATGACCCCCCCGGAGCCGCCGCCGCCGCCCGCGCCCTGCGAGAACTGGCTGAGGCTCGAGTCCTCGTAGGACCCGCCGCCGTCCCCGCCGATCGCGGTGATGATGCCCGCCACGTTGATGGTCGTGTAGGAGACGATCTGCACGCCCCCGCCGCCGGCGCCGCCGCCGCCGCCGCCCTCGTCGGCGCCGTCCGCGGAGCCCCAGGCGTTCGTGTTCGTGTTCTTGTCGTCCTCGCCGCCGCCCCCGCCGCCGCCCGAGCCGGCCTGCACGAGGGTGGGGATGCCGTTCAGCACGATGGTCCGCAGGGGGCCGCCGGGGTTGGCGGGGTTGATCACCTGGACGGTCGCGTTCGTGCTCGTCACCACGGCGGCGGTCAGGGCGCCGTCGCCGTAGGTGGCGCCGGCCTTGCCCCCGTTGGGGAGGGAGGCGCCGTTGCGGGCGAGGGTGGTGGCCCCCACGTTGGAGGCGTCCGTGCCCGCGGTGCCGAAGGAGGCGCCGCCGCCGCCCTCGCGCTGCCGGCAGGGCTCGAAGGAGAGGGGGCCCGTGCAGGTCTGCGGATTCCCGAGGTAGTTCGTCCGGGGCCAGAAGGGGCCCGACCCGCCGTCGTTCTCGCCCGTGAAGCCGCCGAGGCCGGCGCCGGAGCCGAACCCGTCGAGGCCGTCGAAGTTCCCGGCCCCCCCGACGACCGCGAAGGCGCCGTTGCCGCCGGAGCCGCCGCCGGCCACGCCCGAGCCGCCGAGGCCGCCCGTGGCCAGGCCGTTGGAGTCGTTCCCGGCGAACCCGTTGCCGCCGTCGGCGCCGTCGAGGACGAGTTCACCGGAGATGTCCACCGCGCCCTGGCAGTGGATCACCAGGGGGAACCGCCCGCCGGCGATGACCTTCGCGCCGATGGGGATGGAGAAGGTCGTGAAGTTGTAGACGCGCTGCACGGAGGCGCCGGTGCCGAGGCTGGTCGTGAGGCCCACGGAGGCGGTGAAGGCGCCGTCGGAGCCGTCCCCCGCGTAGGGGGCGAAGGCCGCCGTCAGCTCCCCGGCCACCCCGCCCACGTAGGGACGATCGTTGCCCCAGTTGGCGGTCGTGAGGGCGGCATCCATGTCCGTCGTCGCGGTGAACTCCTCCGTGGCGGGGGGAACGAGGCCGCCGCCGCCGATGCCGGTGTCGAAGGAGATGACGCTCTCCACCATGGCCTGGCCGACGAGGTCCTCGATCCCGCTGTCGATGGTGACGCGGATGGTGGAGTCGGCCGGCATGGGGTTGATGGGGGTCAGGGTGACGGCCACCTGCCCCAGGCGCTGCTGGGCGAGGAACACGGAGACCGGCAGGACGACGTAGGGCGGGACCATGGAGACGACCTCGACCGTGAACTTGTCGGGGGTCACCGTCCGCGGGTCGAGGGGGTGGCTGAAGCTGATCTGGATGGGCGAGGTGACCGGGACCAGCGTGTCCCCGTTGAAGGGGGAGGAGTGGATGACGCGCGGGATGCCCGCCGCCTCGGAACCGAGGAAGAGCTGGGGCGCCGTCCCGAAGACCGTGGTGAAGGTCGAGGTGAAGACCCGGTTGTTCGGGCTGAGGAGCTGCTGCCCGTTGAGGTTCTCGAGGGTGTTCGTCGAGGGGTAGCCCGGGACCGCCACCGTGTAGGTGGAGTTGGCCGCGAGCCCGGTGTCGTCGAGGGCGGCGCGGGTCGGGATCTCGGGGACGAAGGTGATGACGGAGGACTTCGTCCGGTCGAACAGGGGCTGGCGCCTCCCGTTGGAGGTCCGGGGTTCGTTGTTGCCGAGGTCGATGCGGATGGAGTCCGGCACCTCGACCTTGCCCCTCTCCGCGCGGAAGATGCCGTTCTCGGAGATCTGGTCGGGGTCCACGACGACGCGGGTGGCGGTGTCGGGGTCGACCATGAAGACGCCCCGGACGAAGACGCCGTAGGGGGCGGTCCCGCCGGCGGCGCCCGTGCGGAACTGGACGGAGTCCGGGTTGATGGTGTCCTCGTCGGCCGGGGCCGAGAGCTGGATCACCAGGTCCTCGTCGAGGAACACCCCCGAGTAGTTCGGGAGGTTGAAACTCTTCACGTAGAGGAGGGCGTTCTCCGGATCCTTGGGGGCGTCGCCGCCCCCCCCGCCGCACCCCGCCGCCGTGAATGCCCCCGTCGCGAGCGCGGCCGCGGCGGCGGCGAGGACGAGGCCCTTCGGGGCCCTGGGTTCATCGGTCTGCCTCATGGGGCTTACCACCTTCCTCGTTAGGAGGCCTGTCGGTCCCGGGCGCGGCGGAGCCGTCCCGGATGCTAGAAGATGTAGGGGAGGGCGATGCTGTTGATGTAGGGAACCTGGGCCGTGTTGACGTTGGCGATGAAGGTGACCCGGAACCGGACGAAGCGGTACCCGTCCAGCTGGTCGAGGTTGGTGAGGAAGCCGGTGTAGGTGGTCGGGTCGGGCACCACGTTGTTCGGGTTGCCCGGGATGGGGAAGAGGATCCCCTCGGCGCCCTCGAACTCGATCTGGGCCTCCGTCCCGCCCGACTGCGTGGCCGGGGAGACGATGGGGGTCGAGAAGTCCGGGTTGTTCTGGCCGGAGTCGTAGAACCGCGACTGGGCGATGGTCGTGCGGCGCTTCTTCGTGAACCGCATGTCGGAGACCACGGGCTCGATGAGGGTCCCCGTGGTGCCGTCCACGGCCCCGAAGGTGTGCCGGTTCGGGAAGCCCACGGGGCCGAAGAAGATGCGCGTGATCTGGTAGTTGGTCCCCAGGGAGGCGTTGACGTCGAGGACGAGGTTGTTCTTGCCGTTGTACTCGAAGAAGTTGGAGAAGGTCGGCAGCGGCCAGTACCCCACGGCGCAGGCGTCGGTGCCGCAGGGGGGATCGATGGTGGCGCGCTGGGGGATGATGTAGCTCGAGTCGCAGACCTTCACCGGGGTGCCCACGTCGAAGTTGTTCGACAGGTTCGTCGAGAGGGCGTCGCCCTGGGTGTGCCCGAGGGTGACCTTCACGTTGGTGTGGCTGGAGGCGAACAGCGCGTTGCTGGAGGGGCCCCATCCGATGGACGTGATGGCCCCCGCGCCGCCGAGCTCGGCCTGCGTGTAGATCCACTGGTCGTGGCCGACGCCCCCCGACCCGGCCTGGGCGAAGGGGTGGTCGCGGACGCGGGTCCGGACGCCGCCGGGGTACTGGGCCGCCTGGAGGGCGACGATGACGTCCACCGAGGTGACCGCCCCGCCCTGCAGGGTCCCGGCCGTCGTGGTTCCCCACTCGGCGTCGGTGACCGAGGTGTCGTTCATGAGGCCGGTGTCGAAGGACTCGTTGATGACCTGCGTCGTGGGGACGCCGGCCTTGACCTCGGTGCGGAACCGGATGGTCTGGGGGTTGGCGATGGGGTTGCCGGCGAGGTCCTTGAGGCCGGTGGTGAGGACCACGGCGATGTCGTAGCCCGCCCCGCCGAAGGAGAAGGAGGGGGAGAACTTCCAGGTGCGGCCGCAGAGGTCGGTGGAGAAGGTGCCGGGCACCAGGACCGTGCTGCCCTGGATGGCGGAGAGGGTCTCGTTCACGATCGAGATGGTGTTGCCGAGTTCGAAGGTGTTCGGGTCGAGGGTCTCGTCGAAGACGATGAGGATGCGGGAGTTGTAGGGGACCTCGCCGTTGATGAAGCGGGGCGGGTCGAAGGCGAGGGAGCCCTGCCCGTCCACGCCGGTGTAGCGGGGCTGCTTGTGTTCGCGGATGTAGCCCTCGCCCGTGGTGAAGAAGGAGTCGAAGGTCTCGATGATCGGGCTGCCGTCGATGGCGGTCAGGTACTTGCTGGATTCGGAGGGCCCGGGGATGTGGACGTCGTAGGTGGTCAGGGGCTGGAACCCGAAGGGGTTGTCGTCGCAGTCGAGGTCGTCGACGGGCTTCGTCCTCGTGGGATTGAAGATGAGGACGTTCCGGATCTCCTTGTTCTGCTCCGTCGGGTGGTAGAAGACCCCCTTCGCCGGGATGCGGCCGTTGGCCGTCACGATCCCGATCTCCAGGGCCTTGCGGAGGGAGCCGTCGTTCAGCCCCGCCAGCGACTTCTTGGAGAGGGGGGCGCTGAACTTGATCTCGATGGTCTGGTTCCGCGCCCAGTTGTCCTTCCGGTTCGCCTCGAAGGCCGTGACCTTCAGGGGAGCGGGATTCCCGGGGAGCGAGGTCCCCCCGCTGCCGCCGGATCCGCAGGCGGCGAGGAGGAGGCCGGCGCAGAGGACGCCCGCCCACTGGAGACCGGCCCGACGAAGGCCGGAGAGGGGCGCGACGGGAACCGTCGCTTCGTTGCTGCGCATCTCGTGGTACCTCCCAGCGCCATGGGTCCGGTGGCCGGACCCCGCCTTCCCACCGATCCTGCGCGACCCGTCGCGACCGCGCGACCCGGTCCCTCCGCCCCGTCCCGGGCGAAGGCCATCGCGGTCCCGCCCGGACGGGCGAACGCCCCTGGACGCGCAGGACCGCAGGGACCTGCCGCAGCAGGCGCACCGCGGCCCCGCCCTGCCCAGGGTACGCCGGCCCGGTCCGGGGATTCTAGGTGGGCTTGAAAGTCCCAGTCCAGCGAATTCCTTGAGCGGAACAGGGGTGCGGACGGGCACATCGCCGGGACGGGTCCGGGCCATGACCGGTCCCCGCGCAACCTCCGTGCCCGATCCCGCCCCCCGGATCCTCCCGGGGACCGCCTCCGGGCCCCATCCCGAGCGGAAGCGCACTCCCCCGATCGTGCGGACCTGCTACTGACCACCGGTCCCCGGAAGGAGCCTGTCCCGGAGGAGGAGGCCCGCCACCCTCCCCCGGACCCTCTCCCCGTCGAAGGGGCAGTTGCGGGAGAGGGAGGCGAAGCGGGCCGCCTCCAGCGGGAACTCCCCGCGGAGGTCGAGGAGCACCACCTCCGCCGGGGCCCCCGGGGCCAGGGTCGGGACCGGGAGGCGCGCCACGCGCGCCGCCCCCGCCCCCATCCGCTCCAGGAGGACCGGGAGGGGGACGCGCCCCGTCGCCACGAGCCGGTCGTGGAGGACGGCGAAGGCGTTCTCCAGCCCGATGACCCCGAAGGACGCCTTCACGAAGCCGCACTCCCGCTTCCTCGAGGCGTGGTGCGGGGCGTGGTCCGTGGCGACGCAGTCCACGGTCCCGTCGAGCAGCGCCCCCACCACGGCGTCCCGGTCGGCGAGGGCCCGCAGCGGCGGGTTCATCTTGAAGTGGGCGTCGGGGCTGCCGTCGGGGAGGGTGCGCAGGAGGTCCTCGTCGGACAGCGCCAGGTGGTGGGGCGCCGCCTCGGCGGTCACCGGCACTCCCCGCGCCTTCGCCTCCCGCACCGCCTCCACCGCGGCCGCCGTCGACAGGTGGCAGACGTGGACCGGCGCCCCGGTCCGCTCCGCCAGCAGGATGTCCCGCCGCACCATCCGGGCCTCGCTCTCCCCCGGGATCCCCGGGAGGCCGAGGCGCCGCGCGGCGGGGCCGTCGTGGGCGACGCCCCCCGGGTGGAGCGAGGGGGTCTCGCAGTGGGAGAAGACCGGGAGGCCGAGGGCCGCCGCCCGGAGGAGGACCTCCTCCATGACGGCGTCCTCGAGGACCGGCTTCCCGTCGTCGGAGACCGCGGCCGCGCCCGCGGACTTCTGGGCGGCGAGGTCCACCACCTCCCTCCCCGCGAGCCCCAGGGTCGCCGCGGTCACGACGTGCAGCGCCACCGGGGATCCCGAGGCGGCCGCGGACCGGAGCATCGCGGCGGTGATCCCCGGACGGTCGTTCACGGGGTCGGTGTTGGCCATGGCGAAGACCGCCCGGTAGCCGCCCCTCTCGGCGGCGGCGAGGCCCGAGGCCACGGTCTCGCTCCTCCCGTCCCCAGGCTCGCGGAAGTGGACGTGGGGGTCCAGGAAGGCGGGGGCGGCCACGAGCCCCCCGGCCTCCACCACCTCGGCGGGAGGGGCCCCCCGCGGCTCCGCCCCGAGGAGGACCCCGTCGAGGACGCGGAGGTCCCGCACCTCGTCCGTTCCCCGGGCGGGGTCCACCACCCGCGCGCCCCGGAGGAGGAGGTGCCGCACCCGCCGGCCCCTCACGCCCCCTCCTCCCCGGCGCCGGCCCCCCCCTTCGCCCGGCGGAAGCCCGCCTGCTCCGCCTCCTGCCGGGTCCCGAACCAGACCCGGTTGGGCGGAAGGACGCGGCGGAGGGCCGCGGCCCCGACGGGGTGGTAGAGCCGCTCCACGCGGCTCCCCCCCCACCGGGGCCGGACGCCGACGCCGCAGTAGAGGCAGTCGAGCACCAGGGGGTCCCGCCGCGCCACGAGGAACCGGGGCTCCACGGAGGGGATCCTGCGGGCGGCGCAGCGGAGGCTCGCGCACCGGATCCCCTCCCGCCCCCCCGCGGTCTCCGCGGGCCGCTCCTCCGCCGCCGGGCCCAGCGCCATCCGGAGGAGCTCGGCGAGGAGGGGGACGTCCCGCATCGCCTCCCCCCGCAGCTCCCCGGCGACCCCGGCGCCGCCGCCGCCGTCCTTCCCGAAGGGGCGGAAGACGAACCGGCCCTCCTCGCGGATCCAGGGGTGGGGCCCGCCGCCCCGGGAGGCGGCCGGGGCCGGCCCCCCGTCCTCGGACCTCGGGGAGGCGACGAAGAGGACGTCCAGCGCCTCCACGGCCGCCCTCCCCCGCCGGAGGTCCTCCTCCCCCGCCTCGGGGAGGCCCGCGAAGAGCGGGTGCTGGTAGGGCTCCGCGGGGTCGAGCACCACCGTGTCCACCATGTCGAGGATCGACTTGAGGCTCTGCGCGGCGTAGCGGACCGGCCGGTGGCCGAGGCGCCCCGCGATCCGCGCGACGGCGTGCTCCGGCATCTCCGCCCCCCGGGCGGGGACGAGGAGGACCGTGGTCCCCAGGGAGGAGAGGCCCGCGGCGAGGGAGTGGGCGAGGCGGTTGCAGCGCAGGTCGCCGCAGAGGGCGGCGGCCCGGGGGGGCTTCTCGCCGAGGCGGGCGGAGAGGACGCGCAGGGCCATGACCGCGCGCACCGGGTCCTCCCGGGCGCCGTCCCCCGCGTTGAGGACCGGGACCCCGGCCGCAAGGGCGGCGACCCGCGCCGCCCCCTCCAGGGGATGGCGGACCACGAGGATGTCGGCGTAGGCGCCCGCGGCCTCGGCGGCCTCCGGGAGTTCGAGGTCGGGGAACCCGGGGACCATCTCCCCGCCCGAGGCGTAGGAGGCGCCGGTGCGGGCGCAGGCGGCCCGCAGCGCCGCCTCCACCCGGGGGGCCGCCTGCCAGAAGAGCCCGGCGACGAGCCGCCCCTGCAGGAGGCGGCCGAGTTCCACCGGGTCCCCGGCCGCGTCCTCGCCGCGCCGGAAGAGGCCGCGGAGCTCCTCCGGGGAGAGGTCGGTGGCGGAGAGGATGGATCGCGGCATCGCGGGACAGTATCCCGCCGCCGCCGCGGAACCGGACCCGGATTCGCCAGGACGGCGGGGGCCCGCGGCCCCCCTACCCCCCGGGGCCGCGCAGCCAGAGGATCCGCGCCCCCTCCGCGACGAGGTGCGGGGCGGCGCGCACCCGCGACCGGAGGAAGGGGAGGATCGCGGGCGCGTCCCCGCCGTGGAGGAACACCGGGACGGGGGGCTCCCCCCTCCCCCGGGAGGGGCGGGCGGCGGCCGCGGCCTCCGCCGCGAGGCGGTCCGCGAGCCCCGCGAACCCGAGCAGGAACCCCGCGCGCAGGGCCCCCGCCGTCGTCCGGCCGGGGAAGGGGGCCCCGCCCCCCGCCCGGAGGTCCGGCCCGGGCAGGG
>JAKLKS010000399.1 GCA_023150535.1 Planctomycetota bacterium | reverse complement strand
GACCGCACGGTCCCCGGATCCGACAGTACGGAACCCGACCCGTTTTCGTCACGCGACCGCACGGTCCCCGGATCCGATGGGTCCCCCTGGGGATGGTGGAGGGGCCGTGCCTCCCGGGCGTTGACGGAAACGGGTCGGGTTCCGTACTGATCACCGTACAGATCAGGTCGGGTTCTGTACTGATCAGGTTCGGTGCGGATGCAGTACCTTACGGGTCCGCCATGCGATCCATCGCCCTCCTGGTGCTCACCGTCCTGCCGGTCGCCTCGCTCCCCCCCTCCCCTCCCCCCTCCCCCGCCCGCGTCCACCTCCTCGACGGCACCTCGGTGGAGGGCACCGCCCTCCACCCCCGCGGCGAACGGTTGGAGATCGACGGTCCCGGGGAGCCCCGCGTCCTCGATTTCGCCGAGGTCCTCGAGGCCTTCCCCGCCTCCCCGGCCGCCGAGGCCCCGCTCTCCCGCCCCCTGCCCGGCTCCTCCCCCGCCTCCCCCGACCTCCTCGTGGAGATGGTCGACGGCGACCGCCTCCGCGGCCTCCTCGCGAAGGGCCTCGGCGAGTCCGGGTTCCTCCTCCGCTCCCCCTCCCTCGGGGAGATCGAGGTCCCGCTGGAGCGGGTGGCGACGGTGCGATTCGCCGCCGCGGCGGGGAAGGCCGCCGACCCGCCGGAGCTGCGCGCCGGGGAGAGGAGCGACCGGTTCTTCTTCGCCTCCGGGGATCGCCTCGACGGGACCCTCCGTTCCCTCGGCCCCGAGGGGGCGAAGGTGAGGACCGCGGCCGGCGAGGAGCGCACCCTCGCCCCGGACTCCCTCCTCGGCTTCGCCCTCCTCCCCCTCGGCGCGAAGCCGGAGAAGGGGCTCCGGATCCGGGTCGCCCTGGAGGAGGGGACCCTCCTCTCCGGCACCTCCCTCGCGGAGGCGGGGAAGGAGTGGCTCCTGAGGGGCGCGGGGGGAGGCACCGGGCCCGCCGCCGACCGCACCGTCCCGCCGGCGGCGGTGATCGGCCTCGCCGTCCGCGGGGGGAGGGGGACCCCGCTCCCCGACCTCGCCCCCGCCTCGGTGGAGGTGCGCGCCTACTGGGGGGAGGACCCGCCGGTCCTCGACCTCCGCCCCCGGACCGACCGCGCCTTCACGCTCGAGCCGGGCCCCGCGCCGCCGCTGCGGGCCGCCGGGGTCCCCCACCTCCGCGGGCTCTCCATGTTCTCGGGCACGACGGTGACCTACGACCTCGCGGGGAAGGGGTTCCGGCGGTTCGTCGCCTCCGTGGCCGTGGACGACGCCGGGCCGAAGGGGGCGGTCGAGTTCGAGATCCTCCTCGACGGGAAGAGCGCCTGGAGGAGCCCCGTCGTCCGGTCCGGCGCACCGCCCCTGCGCGCCCCCGGCATCGACCTCTCCGCGGCGAAGTCCCTCGCCCTGGTCGTCCACGCCGGCCCCGGGGACGACGTCCAGGACTACGCCGACTGGCTCCGGGCCGCCTTCCTGCCGTGACCCCCCCGCCGTGACGGGCCCCGTCTTCCTGGAGAGGCCCTGGGCGCTCTGGCTCGGCCTCGGTCTCGCCGCGCTCGCCGTGCTCGCAGCAAGGCGCGCCGGGGGGAGCGCTTCCGGCCCGCGCCTCCGGGCCGCCCTGGTGCTCCGGGTCCTCGGCCTCCTCCTCGCCAGCGTGGCCGCCGCCGGCCCCCACCGGGACGGCGCCGGCGGACGCTCCCTGCAGCTGCTGGTCGCCGCGGCCCCGGACGCGGGGAGGGACCGCCCGGCGCCCGGCCCCGGGGAGGAGGAGGTGCTCCGCGAAGCCCCCACCCTGGCCCGCGCCCTCCCCCCGGCGCTCGGGGCCCGGGACCCCCGGGCCGCGGCCCGGCGGCTGGCGCTCCGCGCTCCGGGGGCGCCCGACCCGGCCGCGGCGGAGGCGGGGCTCCGGAGGGCGGCCGCCGCGGGAATCCCGGTCCTCGTCGCCCCGCGGCGGGCCCCGCCCCCCTCCTCACCCGCCGCCCCCGCCCCGGAGCCCCCCCTGCTCGAGGGCCTCGCCCTGCCGCCGGGCCTCGCGGCGGGGGTCCCCTTCGCCCCGCGGCCGCTCCTCCGCGGGGGGGCGGGAGGGGGAACGGGCGGGGCAGCGGAGGGGATCTCCGTCGAC
>JAKLKS010000398.1 GCA_023150535.1 Planctomycetota bacterium | reverse complement strand
CTCGATGCACTCCTACTTCGAGAAGGTCTGCCTGCTGCAGATCTCGCTGCCGGGGGACCGGATCTTCATCATCGATCCGCTCCGGGTGAAGGACCTGTCCCCCCTCAAGGCCCGCCTGGAGGATCCCGCGGTCCGCAAGGTCCTCCACGGGGCGGACTACGACATCGTCTGCCTGAAGCGGGACTTCGGCATCGCGATGCGGGGGACCTTCTGCACCATGACGGGGGGGCTGCTCCTGGGCCTGGAGAAGATCGGCCTCGCCGACATGGTGGAGAGGCAGTTCGGCGTGCGCCTGGCCAAGGCCTTCACGAAGTCCGACTGGGCGGCCCGCCCCCTCTCCACGGGGCAGCTCGAGTACCTCGTGCAGGACGTGCAGTTCCTCATCCCGCTGGCGGAGGAGGTGGACCGGCGCCTGCGCGAGGCCGACCTCGTCGAGGAGGCGGCCATCGAGTTCGCCCGCCTCGAGGAGCGCCAGCCGGCGCCGCGGGAGTTCGACCCCTGGGGCTTCCTCCGCGTGCGCGGCTCCAGGGCGCTCCCGGAGCGGGGCAGGGCGATCCTCCGGGCGCTGGTGGCGATGCGCGAGGAGAAGTCCCGCGAGATCGACCGCCCCCCCTTCAAGGTCATCGCCAACGACACGCTCCTGCGCGTGGCCGAGACGGCCCCGGAGAGCGCCGGCCGCCTGCGCTCCATCAAGGGGATCTCCCCCTACGTGATGCGGCGGTGGGGGGACGACGTGCTGGAGGCGGTGAAGCGGGGCCTCGCCGATCCCGAGACGGTGCCCGACCGGGCCCCCCCGCGCGTGGACGGCGAGGGGGACGGGGAGCGGAGGATGTCCTTCGCCGCGCAGAAGCGGCACGGGCGCCTCAAGGAGTGGCGGACGGAGGCGGCGAGGAAGGCGGGGCGGACGACGCTCGCGGTGCTCCCGAACCCGGCCATGTTCGATCTCGCCCGGACGCCGCCGAAGGACCTCGCGGCGCTGGCGGCGATGCCCGGCGTGGGGGCCCACCGGGCGAAGCTGTACGGGGAGGAGATCCTCCGGATCGTGACGCCGAAGCGGGGCTAGGTGTATCTACTTATGATACTTTAGGCGCGCCCCCGCCCCCGCCCCCCAGGGGATCCGCGAGCAGCGCCCGCCGGCAGGGCGGGCAGAGGTCGAACCGCCGCACCGCCGCCACCTCCTCCTCGAGCTCCACCGCGTCCCGCCCCTCCATGGACCGGACGAGGCGGCGGATCTCCGCGTCGAAGTCCCGCTCCAGGTCGGCGGGCATGATCTCGGGAGGGTCGTAGGCGGCGACGATCTCCAGCCGCAGGAGGTAGCGGACCTCCTCGTCGACGAGGAGGTTCTTCCCGCACCGGTCGCAGGTCAGGCCGTGCATGATGCGGATGGTAGTCCATCCCCCGGAGGTGCGCCATGGCCGTGGAGCGGAGGCGGGGCCGGAGGGTCCTCGCGGCGGTCGGGATCCTCGCGGCGGTGCTCCTGGCGCTGCGGTTCCTCGGTCCGGGGGGATCCCCCGCGGAGAGGCACGCGGGCGGGACGCCGCCGCCGCCCCCGCCCGCCCCCGCACCCGCCCCCGCACCCGTTCCCGCCGCGGAGCCCTCCCTCCGCGGCCGCGTCCTCGACGCGGCGGGCGCCCCGGTGGCCGGCGCCACGGTGGAGGCGCTCTTCGAGATCGGCGAGGGGAGGGCCCCGGTGAACGCGTCCGCGGGGCCGACGGGGGCGGACGGCTCCTTCGTCCTTCGCGGCGGGCCGGAGCGGTGGGAGGGAGTGCTGCTGCGCGCGGTGAAGGGCCCCCGGTCGGTGGTGGCGGACATGGGGGAGGTGCCGGGGTCGGCGGCGTCGGGGCTCGCCCTCGACCTGCGTCTCCCCGCGACCCTCGAGGTCGGCGGCATCGTCATCGCCGCCGAGGACGGCCGCCCGCTCGAGGGGATGACGGCGGCCGCCGCCGGGCAGGAGGCGCGCACGGACGCGATGGGCCGCTTCCGGATCGAGGGGATCCCGGCGGCGGCCCCGCTGCCGGACCTGGAGGTGAAGGGGGCCGGGCGGCGGCCGCTGCGCATCGCCCTCGAGGGGAGATCCTCGGTGGACGACCTCCTGCTGCGGGCGGAGGGGGAGTAGGGGGCGCGGGGGG
>JAKLKS010000397.1 GCA_023150535.1 Planctomycetota bacterium | reverse complement strand
CGTATCAATTCTCGCTACATGAGACGGTCCCGCCGCGAGGGTCGCCGGGGGGGGCGTTTGTGGAAAACCCCTCCCCGGGAGGGCCCCGGGCCATGCCCTTTCCACGGCCGCGCCGCCCCGGGACCGGGCGGGAATGCGGGTTTCCGGGGGGAGGCGCCCCGGGCCCCGCATGGATGGCCGGTCTCCCGGCGGTGCTACTCCCCCAGCGCCTGCAGGACCCCGGCCGCGTCCCCGTTGCCCGGGTCGAGGCGGAGGGCCTCCGCGGCCGCCCCCTTCGCCTCGAGGCGGCGCCCCGCCCGCAGCGCCGCGGCCGCCTGTTCCCCGAGGTACCCGGCGAGGGCCTCCTCCGGGGCGCGGGGCTCCTGGGTCCTCGCCACCGCCGCCGCCGCGCGGAAGGCGTCGGCCGCCTCGCCCGCGCGATCCAGGGCGAGGAGCGCCCTGCCGAGGCGCGCGTGCACCTCCGCGGCGGGGAAGGAGGAGGGCTTCCCCCGCGCGTCGCGCCCGGGGAGGGGGAGGATGTCCACCACCTCGCCGAGGAACCGCGCCGCCGCGGCCTGGTCCCCCCTCCCCTCGGCCGCCGCGGCCAGCTGGAGGCGGGTGTCGATGTCGCTCTCCCCGATGGCCGCCATCTCCTCGAGCTCGCGGAGCGCCTCCCCGGGCTTCCCCTGCGCCGCGAGGACCCGGGCGAGTTCCCGCCGCGGGTCCGCCCGCCCCTGGGCCCGGGGGAGGTGGAGCTTCGCCTTCCTCCAGTGCTCCACCGCCTCCTCGAGCCGGCCCGCCCCTTCGGCGTCCGCGGCCAGCATCATGCGGAGGTCGTAGTGGTCCCGCCCCGCGGCCAGGGCCTCCCGGAGGAGCGCCATCCCCTGCTCCCTCGCCTTCGTGCCCGAGAGCTGGAGGAGGCCGCGCAGCTCGGTCAGGAAGGGGTCCTGCGGCGCCACCGCGCGGGCGCGCGCCAGCGCCGTGCCGGCGTCGATGGCCTTGTCCCTCTGGAGGCAGGCCTCCGCGAACAGCAGGTGGGCCTCGAGGTCCTTCGGGTCGGCGCCGCTGCGGCGGCGGAACTCCTTGAACTTCCCCTCGCTCCAGCGGGGACGGACCTTCCAGCCCTCGACGAGCCGTCCGCAGTACCGCAGGAAGGAGGCGTCGAACTCCGCCGGGGAGAGGCCGAGCGCCCGCCGCACGACCTCCTCGTTCCCCAGGTCCTCCCCGTAGAGGCGGAGCATCTCCAGGATCTTCGGGAGGCCGAACTCCCTCTCCAGCCAGTCGCACATGAGGCCGCCCTGGTAGTAGGCCCACTGGATGGAGGGCCCGCGGAAGGCCCCGTCGAGCTCCAGGAGGCCGTGCACCTCACCGTTGGCGAGGGCGCTGGCCAGCTCCCGGTCCATGACGCGGACCCAGGAGGGGCGCGCGAGCCGCTCCTCGTGGACCGAGAGCCCCTCCGTGAACCAGCGGGGGACGCGGCCCTTCGTCATCTGGAGGTGGAAGACGTGGGCCATCTCGTGGTGGGCCGTGGCCCGCCAGCAGAAGGCGCCGGGGGGGAGCGCCCCCGGGGAATCGAGCGTCACCACCTTCCCGAAGCAGGCCCCCACCGCCCCGAAGCCCGGCACGCCGAGGGTGCGCGCGCTGAAGTCCGCCGCGTCCCGGAAGACCTCGGCGAGGATCGGCGTCTCCGGGGTGAAGCCATAGCGCTTCCGGAGGTCCTCGTAGGAGGATTCCAGCGCCCTCTCGTAGAGCGGCCGCAGGACGGCGTCCTCGCCGCGGTGGATGCGGATCTCGAAGTTCGGGGTGCGCCCCGTGGCGTAGGTCGCGAGCTCGTCGAGGACGCTGCGGAAGTTCTCCCGGAAGATGCACCGCCAGGGATCGGCCTTCGCCGCCCTGTCCAGGGCGGCCTTCGCCCCCTCCTCGTCGCCGAGGTTGAGCAGGTTCCGCCCCAGCGAGAACCAGGCCTCGGGGTCGGAGGGATCGACCTCCGCGGCGCGCCGGGAGAGCTCCACCGCCTCGGCGAAGCGGCGCCGGTCCTCGAGGACGCGGGCGGTGTGGAGGAAGGGGTCGGCGCAGGTCGGGTCCACGGCGAGGACCCGTTTCGCCGCCTCCTCGAAGGCGTCGCGGCGGCCGTCGAGCCACTCCGGGATCGCGGCGAGGGAGAGCAGCCCCCGGT
>JAKLKS010000396.1 GCA_023150535.1 Planctomycetota bacterium | reverse complement strand
CCCTCCGCCGCGGGAGCGCCCTCCGGCGGGGGAGGCGCGACCGTCCCCGCCAGGGTGTCGTCCCCCGCCACGTCCGCCGCCCCGAACTCGGCGGTCGCGTCCCTCCGGACCTCGGAGATGGAGAGGGTGGCGTCCTCGCCCGCCGCCGAGGCGTCGATGGCCACGCTCACGGTCCCCCCCCCGCCGTCGAGGGCCGAGGGCGGCGGCAGCCCCTCCCCGTCGACCCAGGCGACGAGGCAGGTGACGTTGTCCGGGGCCCCCTTGCGGAGGGCCTCCTCGACCAGCGTCTCCACGCACTCGGCGGGGCTCCCGGAATCGGTCAGCACGTCGAGGATCGTCTCCTCGTCCACGGGGCCGTGGAGCCCGTCGGAGCACAGCAGGATCCGGTCCCCCCTCGCCAGCGCCACGACCTCGGTGTCGGGCTCCAGGATCCCCTTCTGCCCGATGACCCGGGTGAGGACGCTCCGCCGCGCCATGTAGGCCGGCGAACCGCGGTTCACGACCCCCCGGCGGACGAGCTCCTCGGCCAGGGACTGGTCGCTGGTGAGGACCTTGAGGAAGCCGCCGCGGAGGAGGTAGCAGCGGGAGTCCCCCACGTGGGCCACCACCATCGTCCCCGGCACGACCACCGCCGCCGTGAGGGTGGCCCCCATGCCCTCGCTCTCGGGGTGGGCGGCCGCGTGGGCGAGCACCGCGCGGTTGGCGCTGTCCACGGAGGTGCGCAGGTCGTTGCGCAGCTCCGCCACGGCGTCCCTCTCGGCGCGGCCCGACCACTCGGTGCGCAGGGCGCCCCGCAGCTGCTCGACGGCGATCCCGCTCGCCACCTCGCCGCTGCTGTGGCCACCCATCCCGTCGGAGACGGCGAGCAGGGCCCCCTTGGGGCCGAGGACCCCGGCGTCGAGGGAGGGGACGGCCTCCCCCCCCGCGGCGGCGGCGAGGTCGGCGACCACGAGCGAATCCTCGTTGTTCGTGCGCACGAGCCCCGGGTGCGTGCGGCCCGCCGCGGAGAGTCGCACGGCGGGCGCCCGGGGCCGGCCCACGGGGGCGTGGAGGGAGGCGGTCCGGTCGTCGTCCTGGCGGGAGGTCACGGGCCCTGGACCTCCAGCGTCACGTCCCCGATGCGCAGGACCGCCCCCTTCTCCAGCGGGGCGGGCCCCCGGACGCGCAGGAGGGTCCCGTTGCTGCTCCCGAGGTCCTCCACCCACATCTCCCCGTCCCGCTCGTAGAACTGGGCGTGCTGGCGGGAGAGGAGCGGGTCGTCGGGGAAGAGGAAGTGGCCGGTCTTCCTGCCGAGGATGGTCCGCGAGGGGACGAGCGGGTAGGCCGGCCCGTCGCTCCCGTCCTGGAGGATCCGCACGAGCCGTCCGAGGGGGCGCTCCCTCCCGCTGCCGAAGGGGCGGATCCCCGCCGGGGGGAGGACCCCCGTGACGCGGGGTCCGGGCCCGGCGGATTCGTAGCGCAGGACGAGGCTCCCGAGGTTCACGAGGTCCCCCCCCGCGAGCCGGGACGGCCCCCGGAGGCGGAGGTAGACGCCGTTGCGGGATCCGAGGTCCTCGACCTGGAAGCCGGGCCCCCGGAAGGCCACCTTCGCGTGGCGGGGGGAGAGGAGCGGGTCCTCGGGGAAGACGTAGTCCCCCTCCGTGCGGCCGAGGACCATCTCGACCTTCCGCAGGGGGTAGCGGTCGAGCCTCTCTCCGGCCTTGAGGAGGACGAGGGCCCAGCCCTGGGGCACCGCCGCCCCCGGGGGCGGCGGCGCGCCCATCCCCGGCGGCGTGGTGGCCCGGGAGGGAACCCGGGAGGAATCCACCAGGGCGCCGCAGGCCGGGCACCAGCTCACGACGGACCCCGCGGGGAAGGCGGCCCCGCAGGAGGCGCAGGCCCCCGCGGAGGCCGGGGCCCGGGGCGGGGGCGTGGCGGGGGACGGCACGGGCGGGGCCGCCGGGGCCGGCGGGACCCGGTGCGCCCCTCCGAGCAGGCCCCCGTGGTGGACGCCGTGCAGGGAGGCGGTGCGGGGATCGGCCGCCCCCGTGGACTCCGTCGCGTGGGCGGGGGCGGATTCCTCACCCGGCAGCCGGGTTCCGCAGTCGTTGCAGAACTGGCTCCGCTCCTCGTTCCGCGATCCGCAGGAGGGACAGGCCTTCATGCACGCTCCACCCCGGGCCA
>JAKLKS010000395.1 GCA_023150535.1 Planctomycetota bacterium | reverse complement strand
GCAACCGCGCCGGAGGCGCGGAAGGAGAGTCGGGGGGGATTACCGCAACGGGCTCCTAGCGGGAAACCTGAAAGAACGGGTCGGGGACGTTCTTTCAGGTTCGCTTCCCCAGCTCCTCCCTGTAGATCCCCTCGACGTCGTCGCAGAGCCTCTCCACCGCGTACCGCCGCAGCACCGCCGGGTCCGGGCGCCGCTCCCGCCCGCGCCCCGCGCGGATCGCCGCCTCGAGGCTCGCCGCGAACCCCGCCGGCGGCGCCCCCGCGGGGACGAGGATCGCCCCCTCCACGCCGCGGAGCGCGCTCGCCACCCCGCCCACGTCCCGCGCCACCACGGGCACCCCCGCGGCCGCCGCCTCGATGAGCGCGACGGGGGTCCCCTCGTTCACGCTCGTGAGCGCCGCCACGTCGAGGTCGGCGCAGATCCGCGCCGTGTCCCGCCGCCAGCCGAGGAAGTGGCAGCGGTCCGCGATGCCGAGCGCCCGGGCCTTCGCCTTCAACTCCGGCTCCAGCGGCCCCGACCCCGCGATCACCAGCCGCGCCGCCGGCTCCTCCCGCAGCAGCGCCGAACCGGCCTCGAGGAAGAAGGCGTGGTCCTTCACCGGGACGAGCCGCCCCGTGATCCCCACGAGCGGATCCCCGGGCGCCGCCCCGATCTCCGCCCGCAGCGCCCCCCGCCCCTCGCCCCGCCCCGCCGCCGCGAAGGCCTCGAGGTCGAGCCCGAGCGGCACCACGACGATCCTCCCCGGCGGCACCACCCCGTAGACCTCCCCGAGGTCGCGGGCCACCTCCTCGCTCACCGCCAGCACCCGGTGGCAGAGCAGCGCCAGGGTCCTCTCCGCGAGCAGCACGAGCGCCGTCCCCCCGCGCCCGAAGTAGCCGTGGAAGACGTGCCCGTGGAAGGTGTGGATCCGCACCGGCACCCCGCAGAGCACCCCCGCCGCCCGGCCGAGCGCCCCGGCCTTGGCCGTGTGCGTGTGGAGCACGTCGGGCCGCAGGCGCCGCAGAAGGGCGAGGAGCTCCCCGAAGGAGCGCAGGTCCGCCGCCGGCGACACCGACCGCCCGAGCGCCCGCACCACCACCGGTTCCACGCCGCGCCCCCGGGCGAAGTCCGACATGTCCGCCTCCCCCGCCTCGACCCTGCCGGAGACGAGGGTCGTGCGGAAGCCCCGGCGGTCGAGGCCGGCGGAGAGGAGGGCGACGTGCATGGCCGGCCCGCCCACGTTGAGCCGGGCGATGGCGCGCACCACGCGCACCGGGCGGCGGGGGCGCGGGGGGGGAGGGGGAGGCGGCGGGCCCGGCCGGCGCGCCGTGAAGACCGTGTCCGAGGCGAGCCCCGCGGGGAGGCGCGCGGCCTCGGCCGCGCGGGAGAGGAGCACCGAGGGGACCTCGAGGAGGAGCCCGAGGGGGAAGACCGTGAAGTTGTGGCCGCGCCGGGAGAGGGGCTCGAGGCCCGCGGCCCGGAGCGCCTCCTCGAAGTCCGCCGTCCCGTGGGCGTGCACCGGGACGCCGGAGGAGAGCACGCGGTCCCGCCCCGCCCGCAGGCGCGCCGCCGCGCCGCGGAGGAGCCCCCGCACGAGGGTGTCGGGGGAGTGGGCGTTGGTCGCGGTCACCACGAGGACCCCGCCGGGCCGGAGCACGCGCCGGGCCTCCCGCAGGAGGGGGGCCGGGTCGGGCGCGTAGGTGGTCACGCCGAGGAGGACCACGGCGTCCGCGCAGGCGTCCGCGAGCGGGATCGCCGCCGCCGACCCCTGCACCGGCCGCGCGCCGGCGGCCCGCGCCTCCCGGAGCATCCCGGCGGCGAGGTCCACGCCGATCACCTCGATGCCGCGCCCGCGGAGCCCCGGGGCGAGGGGGGAGGGGCCGCAGCCGACGTCCACCACGCGGGCGCCCGCCGGGAGGCCGCGGAGGGCCTCGGCGGCGAGGCGCAGGCGGGTGCCGAAGAAGGCCCGGTGGAAGGGGCGCGCCCGCCGGCCGTAGCGGGCCGCGGCGTAGCCCGGAGCGGTCCGGTCGAAGAACGCGGCGGCCCGCCCGGTCTCCCTTCCCATGGCGCCGAGACTCGCCCCCCGCCGTCCGGGGGGCAACGGATTCCGGGGCGGGGGGGTTGACGGGGGCGCGGGACGCCCCTAGGCTCGGCGGCGAAGGGGGGAGGGTATCCCATGGACCGCCGCGCCGC
>JAKLKS010000394.1 GCA_023150535.1 Planctomycetota bacterium | reverse complement strand
ACGCCGCGCCATAGTCGGCGATCGTCTCCATCAGCGCGAGCAGCGCGCCGGCCGCGGCCAGCCAGAGGGCGGGGGCCCTCAGGACGCGCCCCCGGGACGGTGGGGGCAGGAGCAGGGGCAGGCGCCGCAGCGCGGGCATCCGGCCGCGAAGCGGGAGGCCGCCTCCTCCATGTCCACCCCCGCCAGCGTCGCCGCGGACAGGAGCCAGGCCAGCGCGTCGGAGAACTCGTGGCGGAGGTTCTCCGGGTCCCCCTTCCGGATCGCCCGGGAGAGCTCGCCCACCTCCTCCACGAACCACATGAAGGTCGCCTCCCGCCCGCGGGCGCGGTCCCGGGCCTCGTAGAGGTCCCGCAGGCGGGCCTGCAGCTCGCCGATCTCCACGCTACTTCATCCTCCGCACCGTGAGCACCGTGAGGTCGTCCTTCTGCATCGCCCCCTCGTGGAACAGGTCCACCTCGTTGACGACCATGTTCACGAAGGCGGTGGAGTTCATGGGGCCGAACTTGAGGATGAGCCCGTCCAGGCGCTGGTCCCCGAACTTCTCCTTCTTCGAGTTCCGCGCCCTGTAGAGGCCGTCGCTCACGAGGCACATCCGGTCCCGCGGCTGGAGGAGGACCTCCACGGGCGCAACGGAGGCCCCGGTCCCGGCGCCGCCCGAGCGCCGGACGGGGGGGCCGTCGACCTCGATCTTCTCGATGGACTTCCCGGCGGCCCGCCAGAGGGCCGGCGGGTTGGACTTCCCGGCGCGCGCGATCTCCACCTTCCCGGACTCCGGGTCGGCCACGAGCACGGTGGCGTGGATCTCCGCGTCCTCCGGCAGCCGGGGGCCCGCGGCCGCGCCCAGGGAGTCGAGGAGGAGCGAGGCGGAATCCGCCGTCGGGGCGAGGGCGCGGAAGTGGGCCTGGACCTGGGAGGCGGCGAAGGCGGCGGGCAGCCCGCGGAGCGAGGTCTCGGCGAGGATCACCGCCACCCGGCCGCCTGCCGCGGGGGCGTAGTCGAAGAAGTCCCCCGCGATGTCGAGGCAGGCCCTCGAGGTCCCCTCGATCTCCCAGGCCGGGACCTTGAGGAGCGCCCCCGGGGCCAGGGCCGCGGAGACGACGGCCCTGTGGTCGGCGGCCGCGGGGGCCGCGGCGGCCGCCCGGGCGAGGACCGCGTTCTCCCGGTCCTTCGCGGCGAGCACGATGCGGGACAGGGCCCGGGAGAGGGCGCCGATCTCGCCGCCCCCCCCGCCGGCGGGGTGGTGGTCGAAGTTCCCCCGGGAGATCTCCGCGGCGTCCTTCAGGACGCGGCGGAGGGGGGCGAGGAGGGTGAGGACGAGCACGACGCAGAGCAGCCCGAGGCCGAGGACGCAGGCGCCGGCGAGGAGCGCGCTCCCCCTCGCCGACTCCATCATGGCGTAGACGGGCTCCGCGGAGAGCGCCACCGCCGCGAAGCCGACGACCGGGACCTCCCCCGATTCGTTCAGCTTCCCCCCCCGCACGGGGGCGAGGTAGACGCGGGTGCGCACCTCCCCGCGGTCCTTCGTCCGGAGGAGGACGGGGCCTCCCACGAGGAGATCCCCCTCCGCCTCCAGCGCGACGACGGGGACCCCGGAGCCGAAGCCCATGGGGCGGCGGCTCGTGTCGAAGAGATCGGCCCCCACGAGGCCGCCGGAGTAGTCGAGCTTCTTCAGGCGCTCGAGGTTGCGGGAGCGCCGGATCTCGTCCTCGCGCCGGTCGTTCAGGAAGGCCGGGCCGAGGACGGTGCGCGCCGATTCGATCCTCTGCCGCAGGGCGTCCTTCTCCGGTCCGTCCGCCATGGCGCGGAGCGCCATCTCCTCCTCGGCGATGACCTCCTTGAGGCGCTCCCGCATCTCCTCGGCGGTGCCGTGCTTCCCCTGCCACCAGTCGAGGTCGGCGGCGGCGAAGAGGCGGGCGGCGGCCTTGCCGGATTCGTCCACGACGGAGAGCGCCCCCTCCCCCGCCTTCTCGGTGAGGCGCCAGGCGAGGAGGGCCCCGATCCCGGAGGTGAGCAGGACGAGGGCCGCGAGGAGGAGGGCGGTGGACATGCCGGTGTACCCGACGACGCGGTCGGCCGCCCGGTGGTGGCGCTCGATGGCGCCGGGGGCGGCGGGGGCGTGGGCGGGAGCCGCCGCGGGGGCGGGCACCGGGGCGGGAACGGGCGCGGGGGCCGGCCGGGG